>NZ_JBEZFI010000007.1:0-190848 GCF_040649295.1 Micromonospora sp. NPDC048999
CCCAAGCCGGCTCTTCGGAGAAGTCACTTCCCGGACCCGCCGAGACCCAGCTTAGAACCCCGATCTCGGCGGTGTCTTGACACAGAGGGGAGCCAGAAGCGGATACGGCATAGGGTCGATGCCGGCTCGCAGGTAACGGAACGCCACGATGGCCGCCCGCCCGTACCTGTGGGTCTCGCTGAATCCGCTGGCGGGCGCGCGCGGTTGAAGGCTCGGACGTGCCTCCGCCATCTGCGCGACGCTGTGCACGTTCAGCTGTACCTGGCTGTGTACGTTCACCCGTACGGCGACACGGGGGTTTGCTAGCGATTGGCCTGGGCGCAAGATGGAGCCATGCGTCTGTTGGTGCTCGGGGGGACCCGATTTGTTGGTCACGCCATCGTCACTTCGGCTATCGACGCCCGTTGGGATGTGACCGTTTTCAACCGAGGCACCTCGGCTTCGGCTCATGGTGTCGCACGACGGGTCCGGGGAGACCGAACGCAGCCAAGGGATGTGGCCGCTTTGGCCGCCGCTGGCCCTTGGGATGCCGTGGTGGACACCTCAGGCTACGTTCCGGCGAATGCGCTGGAGGTGGCCACTGCTCTCGCCCCGGTCGCCAACCGATACGTTTTCATGTCGACGGTCAGTGTCTATCGAGACTGGCCGGCGAAGCCGCTCACCGAGAACTCTGACGTGCTCCCATGCCCGCCCGACGCCGGACCCGGCTACGGCAGCGACACGGAGGACGGACCAACGCGGTACGGCTATCAGAAGTCAGGCTGCGAGGCGGCGGTGACCGCAGCGTTTGGTGAGGAACGGGCCACTCTCCTACGCCCCGGGGTGATACTCGGTCCTCGCGAATACGTCGGCCGGCTTCCTTGGTGGCTGCGACGAGTAGTAGCCGGGGGAGAGGTCCTGGCACCCGGCTCGCCCAACCGAACGATTCAGCCGATCGATGTGCGCGACGTCGCGACCTTCGCGCTACGCGCGATCACCGATGACCTATCCGGCGCGTACAACGTCTGTCGCCCCGTTGGCGGTGCCACCTTTGGCGGCCTGATGCGCGCCTGCGCCGATGCGACCGGTGCCGCTCCGGTCTTCACTTGGGTTCCCGGTGACATGCTGCTTCAATACGGCGTGCGGCAGTGGTCGGAGCTGCCGTTGTGGCGCACGTTCGAGGGAGTGTGGCAGGTCGATTCGACCAAGGCGCAGAGCGTCGGCCTGCGCTGCCGGCCGCTGCACGAGACGGTCGCCGACACCTGGCAGTGGCTCCAAACCAGCGGAGCTGCCCGGGCCGACGAGCGCGCCACCGAGATCGGCCTGGACCCGGAGAAGGAGGCTCGGGTGCTGGCTGCGTGGCACCGATCAGTCCATCAGCACGGGTGACTTCTCGGCCAGCCATCCGGAGACTTCCTCTGCGAGATGCCGAGCATCCTGGTCGTGGTCCCACGGCGATCCGCTCAGCAGGTGCCGGACTCTCGTCATTCGACCCGTCAGCGACGTGTTTCTCTTTTCGGTGGGAAGGTTCAGGACGTCGCCCAGCGCCTGGATGGTGCCGTCCCTGTCACCCATGCAAAGGTGCGCGGCCGCGAGATCGATTTTGATGCCGTTGACCTGTGAGTATGGCCGCCGGGCAGGTGGCAGGTGGTGGTAAGCGTCGAGGGCCTCCTGTGCACACCTGGCGGCCTCTTCACCATCGCCGACGTCGAGCCATGCGGCGGCTGCACAAGCTGCGGCTCTGGCTGGCCCGAAGGTAAACTCGCCTCCGAGCGACACGCTGAGTTCATCCGGACGCTCCGCCGCGAGCTCCTGGTCCCGGCGGGCGTCCTGTAGAGCCTCCCTCAGGGATGGTGAGTCACCGAGCAACGCGTGTGACCGCGCAGCGATGTGCCGAAGCCTCAACTTCGGCTCGCCATCGGGTGCGCTCGGCATTGCCTTGGCGAAGTACGCGAGTGCAGCGTCGGGTTCGTTGCGCCAGTTTGCGAGCGTCATCTGGAGACCCAACGTCCACACCGTCAGCGATGCCTGGCCGGCGAGGCCGGCGTACTGGTTCGAGGCGCGGGCAAGCGCGGCCGATTCGTTCCAACAGCCGAGGTCGAAGGCCGCCGACGCCATCAGGGCGGTTCCCTGGCCGATCACCAAGTAGAGGTCGGCAAGGTCGCCTGGCCGTCGGGTCTGTTCAGCCAACGTCCGAGCCTCTGTACTGAGCTGGCGGGCGGAAGCGAAAACGTCGGCAGCCGCCATGCTGACCGTCCGAGCCAGAACGGCTATGTCGTCCCGCAGGGATTCGATGCAGTCATGCGACATCGGCGCGGCGAGCAACAGCGGGTCATTGGCGAGGGCGTCGGCAGCCTGGCAAACCACATCAGCTGTCGCGTCGGCACCACGGCTCGTGCTCAACGTTCTCGGTGGCCCGCAGCCCGCCCGCCCTGCATCGGTCAACAACTCGTCCAACTGGTCGGGGGCGAGCTGAAGCGCCTCCGCAAGCCCGAGCCGGACCCACGGTTGAGGTGCTGACTCGCCGCGCTCCCACCGGACGACGGTGGTGCGGTCGACGCCGAGCTTCTCCGCGAGGCTCTCTTGGGTGTGGCCGACCGTCTTACGCCGCTGGGCGAGGCGCTGTCGCTTCAGGGCCATCACGGCACCTTCCGTTGCGGACGGTTACTGAACAGCACTACACAGTTACTCCAACCGGTGATCGTGATGCAACATCTGCGCGACTGTTTCGCCAAGTTGCTGCCCTGTGGCGGAAACGCCGCTGCCAAGAGGGTGGACGCATGGCCCGGGGCGGGTGCTGGGCTCCGGCGGGGCGTTTCCCCCGATCGCGTCTTCGCCGTCCCCGCCCGCTCCGGTGCCGCTCCAACTCTCGACGGAAGGGCTCTTCATGGCGGCGGTGCTGGACGACTTCCCGGTGCTCACTCCGGTCAGCGACGAGGATGTGGCGCTGGCCGTACGGGCGGTGTTGACGCACGCGCCGGAGCGGTGGCCGGCGGGTCCACTATGCCGCAGCGAGCGGGTGGCACATCCGTGCCGGCTGGCCCGGTGGGGTCGGGGCACGTCGCGGGCGGCCGGGCTCACCGAGGCACGGGTCGATGAGCTGGTCGCGGCCGGGGACCCGGACGCCTGGCCGTGGGCGTGACCGGCCTCGGGGCGTACCCGATGGAGGGCTGGCTGGGGCCGGCGGGGGTGCGCGACGCGGTGGCCCGGTGGCTGCGGCTGGTGGCGGCGGACGCGGAGCTTGCGCCGTACCTCATCGGGGTTGATCAGGCCCGGCTCGCCGGGCACCTGGCGCTGACCCTCACCGTGGCCCTCGGCGGGCCGGCCGGCGACATCGCCCGGCCGGCGGTCGGGGCGTGGCGCGGCCTGGGCCTGACCGAGGCGCAGCACCGCCGGGTGGTCGACTACCTGGCCGGGGTGCTGTGGGCGCTCGACGTGCCGGCCGACGCGGTCGATGCGGCGCGGCGGGCCTTCGCGGACGAGGCCGGCTCGTGACCGCCGCCCTCGCCGCGTCGTGGTCCGCCACCCTGCGGTACGCCCGCCAGGCGGCCGACGACTTCTGGTGCACCGTCGAGGATCGTTGCCGGGGGCTGCTGCCGGAGCGGATGGCCGGCGTGTTCCTCACCGCGCTGGGGCGGCTGGCCAGCGGCGGCGACGACCTAGCCGGGCGAGCGGCGCAGCTGGCCGTGCTCGGCCGCGCCTACCGCCGCTACCGGCTGCTGCCGCACCAGCTCACCATCGAGGACGCGCTGGCCGCCACCGTCGCCCGCCACGCACCGTGGACGCCCGAGCTGAGCGCGGCCTGGGCACAAGCGGGCCGGCGGGCGTCGGCGGCGGCGATCGACAGCGCCGCGCGGGCCGGCGACGGCCCGGCCTGGTGGCCGGCCCAGGTCATCGACCACGACCGGGCCGCCGATGGCTTCGCCATCCTGACCGTACGCCCCTGGCGACGTCTGCTCTTCCGGCCCGGCCAGGCGGTGCTGGTCTGCACCGAACGCTGGCCCGGCCGGTGGCGCTGGTTGTCGCCGGCCAACGCCCCACGCCCCGATGGCACCCTGGAGTTTCACGTCCGTACCGTCGCCGCCGTCTCCCGCGCCCTGGTGCACTCGGTACGCCCCGGCGACCCGATCTGGCTCGGCCCGCCGCACGACACCGGCCTGGCTCTCGACCCGGCCTCGGAGGCGGACCTGCTGCTGGTGGCCGGGGGCACCGGGCTGGCGCCGCTGCGCGCTCTGGTCGAGCAGGTCGCCGCGTCGCCGGCCGGGCGGCGGGTGACTCTGGTCGTTGGTGCCCGCACGTTCGCCGACCTCTACGACGCGGTCAGCCTGGACAAGCTCCAGTCCGCCCACGACTGGCTGACCATTGTGCCCGCGTTCTCGCACGATCCGCTGGCCGAGCCGGGGGCGCGGGGCGACGCGCTCACCGTGGCGATGGAGCATCATCGGCCCGGCCAGGAGGTCTACCTGTGCGGGCCGCCGCTGATGGTGGCCGGGTCGCGGCTACGGCTGCTCGCCGCCGGGGTGCCGGCCGAGCGGATTCACCTGCCCGACGGGTTCGCCGGCTGATGGCCGTCTACCGCAGCCGCAACGCGCTCGCCGGCCCGCTCACTCCGGGCCGCATCCGCGAGCTGCCACTGCCGCGTACCCAGCTCGGCCGGCGTGGCTACCGGCCCGAGGACGTCGACGCCCTGCTGCACCGGCTCGCGTGCGAGGTGGGGGAGCGGGCCCGGAGGCTCGATCTTGCGCAGGAGGAGAACCGCCGCCTCAAGCAGGCCCTCCGCACCTGGCAGACCAGCATCAGGAAAGAGTGACTGCCGATTGGCCGTGCGCGATGGGGCCGGTGATCAACCGGCCCCGATGGTTCCGTGCGCTTGCCCGCGGTGCCGTCCGTGTCGTGTGGCGCGCGACAGCGGGGGAGGTCAGGCGACAGGCGGTGCCAGGTAGGTCACCGGGGTGCCGCAGTAGCTGGGTGGGAGGGTGATGACCGGGCTGCGGCAGACCTGGACCACGACGCGGTTGATGCCCGTCTTGATGGGGTTGCCACCCAGGGTGAACGTGAACGGCACGACGCTGTTGTCGGCCACCCGGGTCTGCCGGTCAACCTCGACCGTGCCGGCGTAGGCGATGAACGTGGCACTGCTGTAGTACCCGTCGCTGGCGCAGGTGGTGGGGGCGTTGGGCACCGGTCGGTCGGTGAGCTTGCCGCTGACGTCGACGCCGAGCACCGGCGCCGGCGAAGCGGTGCCGTAGCGCCAGCCGAGGGTGCCCTCGGTTACGCCGTACCGGCATGCATCGCCGGAGTCGGCGTAGAACGATTGGCTGATGGTGGCGGCGTGGGCGATGCCCGGAGCGGCTACCACCGCCAGCAGGGCGGCCAGGGCCGCCACGAGGCGAGCTGCTCTCATCGTCGGTTCCTTTCTGCGTGGTGGGGAGTATCCAGGGGTAACGGCCAAACGACAGTCATCGATACGTTAGAGGCTCTGCCCGCTGTGGTAAAGCGGTCCCGACGGCTTGGGGCGGTCGACCCGGCACGGCGGCCTCCCCTGTCGGCATTTGTCTTCTCTGCGGACCGTTTCCCCGTGTCATTACCGACGCGCTCATGCACAACACATGGCCCGGGAGGTGACGGATGCCTGTACCAATGGCGGCGCGCTCGCTCCGCTCCGGGTCGGGGAGTAACTACCACACAGTGGCGTCGTTGCTCGGCATGCTGATAACGGGCGAACGTTGGGGCGACGCGGTGGACAGTTACGACATCATTGTCATCGGCAGCGGGCACAACGCCTTGATCGCCGCCGCGTACCTGGCCAGGGCCGGGCGCGAGGTGCTGATCCTGGAACGTAACGACCGGCCCGGCGGGCTGGTACGCACCGAAGAGATGACCTTGCCGGGATACCTGCACGACGTGTATTCCGCGTCGCATCCAATGCTGCTCGCCGGCCCCGTCTGGGCCGAACTGGGCGGGGAGCTGACCGCGCGCGGACTACGCTACGTCAACACGGAACTGCCCACAGGCGTGTCCTTTCCGGACGGCCGCACGGCCGTCCTGCACCGGTCGATGGATGCCATGGTGGCCGAGGCGGACCAGCTCTCGCCCGGCGACGGCCCCTCCTTCGCAGCCTGGATGTCGGCCTTCGCGCCGTACGCGGACGACGTCTTCGGACTCTTCTCGCGCGAGCTCAGCGAGCCGGAGGCCATGGCCACCGTCGGTCGGCTGCTCCGCGGCGACGGACCGGGGCTGACCCCCTTCGCGGTCGACCTGTTCGACACCGCACAGACCACCGTGTCACGGTTCTCCTCGCCGGTCCTGCAGGCGATGCTCGCTCCCTGGGTACTCCACGCGGGGCGTACCCCGAACGAGCCGGGCAGCGGCATCTGGGTCACCCTGTTCGCCCAGGCCGCGATGCTTGCGGGCATGCCAATCCCGATCGGTGGCAGCGAAGCCCTGGTCACCGCCCTGGCCCAGTTGGTCACCGATCACGGAGGGCGGATCGTGACCGGCGCGGAGGTCCATCAGATCCCGGTCGAGCATGGACGGGCAACCGGGGTGGTCACCGCCGACGGAACCCGGATAGCGGCTCGTCAGGCGGTGCTCGCCGGAACCAACGCCGACCAGCTGTATCTCAAGTTGCTCGGCGGCGACGCCCCGGATCAGCTGCGCGCTCAGGCCGCCCGTTACCGGTACGGCCGTGGATGTGTACAGATCCAGCTCGCCCTACGGGAACCGCCGCGCTGGCCGGACCCCCGTTTCGCGACCATCGGTCAGCCGCACCTGACCAGCGGCCTGAACGAATGCGCGCTTGCCGTGGCGCAGAGCATGGCAGGTCTGCTGCCCGCCGACCCGACGTTCACCGTGGACTGCCCGACCGCGCGGGATCCCAGCCGCGCTCCGGCCGGTGCGGCGATCCTTCGTGTGCAGCTGCTGGAGATGCCGATCCGCCCGCGCGGGGACGCGGCCGGGGTGATCGAGGTGGGCGACGGCAGCTGGAGTGACGACCTGACCAAGCGGGTGGTGGACCGGGTCATCGCCATTGTCGGCCGGCACATTCCCAACATCCCCGACGCGATCGTCGCGTACGCCGTCACCACTCCGGACGACCTGGCACGGTACAACCCGAACTGCGGCCCGGGCGACCCGTACGGCGGTGCACAGGACCTGGCGCAGAACTATCTGCTGCGCCCGCTGCCCGGCCAGCCCGGCCACCGTACGCCGATCGACGGGCTGTACCAGCTCGGTGCCGGCACCTGGCCGGGGGCCGGCGTCAGCGGCGGGTCCGGGTTCATAGTCGCCCAGCAACTGCTCCGTTGATCGAGCACCCCGGGCAGCGGGCTGCGGGGAGTGGCGTCGACCGGCGTCCAACCGCTTCCATGGCCTGCCCTGGTGCTGATTTGTGATCAAAAGGGTCTATCGGCGCTCCCTGCAAATCGATGATCTTCCGCCTCGGTCGAATCTATTGATATCAATCTCGCACCATCACTTCACACCCCCAGGAGTGACACGTGCGGAGATCCCGTCTCGCCTCCCTCGCCCTGACCCTGGCGTCATCGCTCGGCATCATGCTGACCCTGGCCGCCCCCGCCCAGGCCGCCGCGGCCGACCGCTACGTCGCGCTCGGCGACTCGTACGCCTCCGGCGTCGGCGCCGACAGCTACACCTCCGAGAGCGGCTCCTGTATGCGCAGCAACAACGCCTACCCCGCGCTCTACAACGCCAACATCAAGCCGGCCTCGTACCGCTCGGTGGCCTGCTCCGGCGCGACCACAGCCGACGTCATCAACAACCAGCTCTCCGCGCTGTCGTCGACCACCACCCTGGTCAGCGTCACCATCGGCGGCAATGACGTGGGCTTCTCCAACATCATGACCACCTGCGTCCTGCAGGGCGAGAGCCAGTGTGTGGCCGCCATCCAGGCGGCCGAGAACAAGGCCCGCAGCGAGCTGCCCGGCAAGCTCGCCAACGTCTACAACGGCATCAAGAGCAAGGCACCCTCGGCGCGGGTGGTGGTCGTCGGCTACCCGGTCTTCTACCAGCTCGGCATGGTCTGCGTCGGGCTCACCGAGACCTCCCGCGCGAAGATCAATGAGGGCATCAACCTGGTGGACGACATCACGAAGACGGCCGCCACCTCGGCCGGTTTCACGTTCGCCGACGTCCGGTCGATCTTCGTCGGCCACCAGTTGTGCAGCTACGGCGAAAAGTGGCTGCACGCTTTGAACTTCCTCAACCTCACCATCTCGTACCACCCGACGGCCGCCGGGCAGTCCGGCGGCTACTACCCGGTCTTCCGCTCCGCCGCGGGCTGAGCCGGGGGCGGACGCACGGGCCGCGCCGATCCTCGTCCGCGATCGGCGCGGCCCGCCGCACGGCCGGGACTGCCGTGCCGCCGGGACTGCCGTACCGCCGGGAGTGACGTGCGGTCGGGATTGACGGCCGGACGGGGAAACGTGATCCTGGGCAGGCGCTCCCAACGGCGAGCTTCGATTCCTTCAGGAAGGAAAGCTCGTGCGTCCCACCACAGCACTGCTCCCGGTCGTGCTGGCCGCCGCCCTCGGCGGCCTGGCCCTGCCGGAACCCGCCCTGGCCGTCGCCGGCCCCGCCCTGACCGTCGACGCCACCGCCGATCGACATTCGATCAGCCCATACATCTATGGGATGAACTTCGCCGACGAGGCCCTGGCCCGGGACATCCGGTTGCCGGTGCACCGGTACGGCGGCAACCACACCACCCGCTACAACTTCCGCACCGACACCACCAACCGCGCCTCGGACTGGTACTTCGAGAACATCCCGAACGACAACCCGGACCCGGCCAGCCTGCCGAAGGGCTCGGAGACCGACCGCTTCGTCCAGCAGAACAAGGCCACCGGCACGCAGACCGTGATGACCGTTCCGATGATCGGCTGGATCGCCAAGGACCGGGCCCGTTCCTGCAGCTTCAGCGTGGCCAAGTACGGGCCGCAGGAGTCGACCGATTACTGGGCGCCGGACTGCGGCAACGGTAGGAAGCCGGACGGCACCCCGATCACCGGCAACGACCCGACGGACACCAGCGTCGCGGTCGGCCCGGAGTACGTCGCCGACTGGATCACCCACCTCAAGGGACAGTTCGGCTCGGCGGCGAACGGCGGCGTCCAGTTCTACGACCTGGACAACGAGCCGGACCTGTGGCACTCCACCCACCGCGACGTCCGCCCGACCGGGCTGGGCTACGACGAACTGCGTGACCGCACCTACGAGTACGCCGCCGCGATCAAGGCCGCCGACCCGGGCGCGAAGACCCTCGGCCCGGTCGGCTGGGGGCTCAACTCGACCGTCTTCTCCGGGCTGGACCAGGACGTCTGCAGCCGTACCGGCTGCTGGGGGAACCCGCCGGACAAGGCCGCGCACGGCGGCCAGGACCTCGGCCCCTGGTATCTGGACCGGATGCGCGAGTACGAGGAGCGGCACGGCACCCGCATCCTCGACTACTTCGACATCCACATCTACCCCCAGCAGTCCGGGGTGTTCGGTGACGCGGCCGGTGACGCGGCCACCCAGGCGCTGCGGCTGCGCTCCACCCGCCAGCTCTGGGACCCGACGTACGTGGACGAGAGCTGGATCAACCAGCCGGTGCGGTTCATCCCGCGGCTGCGGGACATGGTCGACCAGCACTACCCGGGCACCAAGCTCGCGATCACCGAGTACAACTGGGGCGGGTACGGGTCCATGAACGGGGCGCTCGCCGAGGCGGACGTGTTGGGCATCTTCGGCCGCGAGGGGCTCGACCTGGCCAACCTGTGGACCGCCCCGTCGGCGGACCAGCCGGTCGCCAACGCCTTCCGGATCTACCGCAACTATGACGGCGCCGGCGGCGCGTTCGGCGAGACCTCCGTGTCGGCCACGAGCGCCGACCAGGGCAAACTGGCGGTGTACGCGGCCGAGCGCGCCAGCGACAAGGCGCTCACCCTGGTCGTGGTGAACAAGTCCGGCGACGACCTGACCAGCGCGGTGTCCCTGGCCGGCGTCTCCGCCACCACCGCCCAGGTCTACCGCTACAGCGAGGCGAACCTCGCCGGGATCGTCCGCGCGGCTGACCAGGCGGTCACGCCGAGCGGCTTCACCGCCACCTTCCCGGCCAACTCGATCACGCACCTGGTGCTGCCGCCCGCCCCGAAGGGTGACTGCCAGGTCTCCTACACGGTGCCGGGGGATTGGCCGGGCGGGTTCACCGCGCAGGTCGTCATCGCCAACACCGGCACCACGGCGACTAACGGCTGGCGGCTCGGCTTCGACTTCCCGGCCGCCGGCCAGGAGGTCACCCACGGCTGGTCGGCGGACTGGCGGCAGACGGGCGCGTCCGTGACGGCGGAGAGTTTGAGCTGGAACGCGCGGATCGAGCCGGGTGCCTCGGTCTTCCTCGGCTTCAACGGCGCCTGGACCGGCTCGAACCCGGTGCCGACGTCCTTCACCCTCAACGGCCGACGCTGCACCTGACCCGATCCGGCCGGGGCGGGCCCGGGGCGCGGTGACGCCCCGGGCCCGCCGCCGTCATCAGTCAGGCCGGGAGGACCTTTTCGATGGTGGCGCGCAGGTCGGGGGAGTCCGGGGTGACCTGCGGGGCGAATCGGGCGGCGACCGTGCCGTCCGGAGCCACCAGGAACTTCTCGAAGTTCCACCGCACGTCGCCGGTGTGTCCCTCGGCGTCGGGAGTGGACACCAGCTCGGCGTAGAGCGGGTGCCGGCCCGGCCCGTTGACGTCGACCTTCTCCGTCAGCGGGAACGTCACGCCGTAGTTGACCTGGCAGAACTCCTCGATCTCCGCGTCCGTGCCGGGTTCCTGGCCGGCGAACTGGTTGCACGGCACCCCGAGCACGGTCAGGCCTCGGTCGGCGTACTCGTCGGCGAGGGCCTGCAGGCCGGCGTACTGCGGGGTCAGGCCGCACCGGGAGGCCACGTTTACCACCAGCAGGGCGCGGCCGCGGTACCGCCCGAGCTCGGCCGGGCCGCCGGAGAGGGCGTCGATCCTTACGTCGAAAACGCTCATGAGGTGAGGTTACGCACCGCGCGGGCCGGACGGCGCGGGCGGCGACAAATCGAAGCATCTGCATCTTGACGAAGTGATGACGGTCTGAGTAGCGTCTCAGCAATCAATTAGGAAACTTTCCTAACCGTTTGGGAGGCGCCGCATGAAGAGATCGCTCCGCCGGGCCCTCTGGGCCACCGGTGCCGTGGTCGCGCTGACGATCGCGGCGGTACCGATGGCGACCGCGTCCGCCGCGGGCAGCGTGACCGCCACCTTCGCCAAGGTGCAGGACTGGGGGACCGGCCACGAGACGAAGGTGACCGTCACCAACGGCAGCAGCGCCAGCGTGAGCACCTGGCGCATCGAGTTCGACCTGCCCGCCGGCACCACCATCAGCACCTTCTGGGACGCCGACGTCACCAGCAGCGGCAACCACTACGTCGCGGTGCAGAAGAGCTGGGCCGGCCCGCTCGCGCCGGGTGCCAGCTTCAGCTGGGGCTACAACGGCACCGGGGCGTACAAGGCGCCGACGAACTGCACCGTCAACGGTGCCTCCTGCGCTGGCGGCGGCACTCCGCCGCCCACCACGGCCCCGCCGACGACCACCCCGCCGACGACGGCCCCGCCCACCACCGCACCGCCGACGACGGCCCCGCCCACCACGACGCCGCCCAGCGGCGGCAAGAAGGTGGTCGGCTACTTCGCCGAGTGGGGCGTCTACGCCCGCAACTACCACGTCAAGAACATTCACACCAGCGGGTCCGCGAGCAAGCTCACCCACATCCTGTACGCCTTCGGCAACACCACGGGCGGTCGGTGCAGCCTCGGTGACAGCTACGCCGACTACGACAAGGCGTACACGGCGGCGGACAGCGTGGACGGCGTGGCCGACACCTGGGACCAGCCGCTGCGCGGCAGCTTCAACCAGCTCCGCAAGCTGAAGAAGATGTACCCCAACCTCAAGGTGCTCTGGTCCTTCGGCGGCTGGACCTGGTCGGCCGGCTTCACCCAGGCCGCGCAGAACCCGGCCGCGTTCGCCGACTCCTGCTACTCGCTGATCAAGGACTCGCGCTGGGCGGACGTCTTCGACGGCATCGACATCGACTGGGAGTACCCGAACGCCTGCGGCCTGCAGTGCGACAGCAGCGGCCCGAACGCCTTCAAGAACGTGGTCAGCGCGCTGCGGAGCAAGTTCGGCGCCAACTTCCTGGTCACCGCCGCGATCACCGCCGACGGCAGCAACGGCGGCAAGATCGACGCGGCCGACTACGCGGGCGCGGTGTCGAACCTCAACTGGCTGATGCCGATGACGTACGACTACTTCGGCGCCTTCAACCCGCAGGGCCCGACCGCGCCGCACTCGCCGCTCACCTCGTACGTCCCCATCCCGCAGCAGGGCTTCTGGGCGGATGCGGCGATCCAGAAGCTCAAGGGCAAGGGGGTTCCCTCGGACAAGCTGCTGCTCGGCATCGGCTTCTACGGCCGTGGCTGGACCGGGGTCACCCAGGCCACGCCGGGCGGCACCGCCACCGGCCCGGCGCCCGGCACCTACGAGCAGGGCATCGAGGACTACAAGGTGCTCAAGAACACCTGCCCCGCCACCGGCACGATCGGCGGCACCGCGTACGCCAAGTGCGGCAGCAACTGGTGGGGCTACGACACCCCGTCGACCATCGGCGGAAAGATGACGTACGTGAAGAACCAGGGCCTCGGTGGCGCCTTCTTCTGGGAGCTCTCCGGTGACACCAGCAACGGCGAGCTGATCGGCGCCATCAAGGGCGGTCTCGGCTGAGCCGAGGGCCGACGCACCACCCACCCGGCGGGGAGGGGCCACACCGGCCCCTCCCCGCCCGCCGTGCCGGGACCGGTTCACGGGGACGGTCGGGGTGGGCCGGGCCGCGGAGCCCCGGCCCGGGGTCGATGTGTGGCAGACTCGCCGCTCGGCATGTCCCGATGCCGGCGTCAATGGGGAGGATCGATGACGCACCTGAGGCCGCTGGCCGGCGTGGCCGGGCTCGCGCTCCTGCCGATCGTCCTGACCGGCTGCGGGCAGGGCGGGGCGCAGCGGTCGCCGGCCGACGAGGCGGCGGCCAGGGTGCAGGCGTACCTCGACGCGATGGCCGCCAAGGACGTCGACGCCGGCCGCAGCCAACTCTGCGCGCCCGCCCAGGCCGCCTTCGACGCCGCCGCCACCGGCCCCAACGGTGACTTCGCCGACCACTTCCGCGTGCCACGGGCCACCATCACCGACGTCCGGTCCGGCCCGGACGGCCAGCAGGTCAGCACCGCGATCACCGTCGCCGTCGGTTCCCGCAAGGCCACCCGGCCGCTGCTGTTCACGGTCACCCGCAGCGGCGCCGACTGGTGCATCTCGGCCGAGGCGCCGGGCGGCCACACCCCGAAGCCCGCCACCGCCCCCTGACGGGCGGCGTCGGCCCGGAATGTGTCGGTGCTCTCCCAACCACCGGAACCGTCCCCCTCGGCGACAGGCCACGACCACCGTCGCCGTACGCTTTCTCTCATGCGCCATGAGTGGCATCAGCTGAGTCACCCCGCGGTGGGCAGCCCACAACTGCGGACCAGCCGTCCGACCGCCGACTCCGCCGAGGACGCGGCCCTCGGCCTGGACCGCTGGCGGGAGCTTCCCCGCGCGCAGACGCCGCCCTGGTCGGACCCGGCCCAGGTCGCCGAGGTCTGCAAGGTGCTCGACACCGTTCCGTCAGTGGTCGCGCCCTACGAGGTCGACCAGCTCCGGCAGCGGCTCGCGCTGGTCTGCGAGGGCAGGGCGTTCCTGCTCCAGGGCGGTGACTGCGCGGAGACCTTCGCCGACAACACCGAGAGCCACCTGTTGGCCAACGCCCGCACCCTCCTCCAGATGGCGATCGTGCTGACGTACGGCGCGTCGCTGCCGGTGATCAAGGTCGCCCGGGTCGCCGGCCAGTACACCAAGCCCCGGTCCCTGCCGACCGACGCCCGTGGCCTCCCCGCCTACCGCGGCGACATGATCAACTCGCTGGAGGCCGCGCCGGAGGCCCGGATCGCCGACCCACAGCGCATGATCCGGGCGTACGCCAACTCGGCCGCCGCGATGAACATGCTCCGGGCGTACCTGGCCGGCGGGCTGGCCGACCTGCACGCGGTGCACGACTGGAACAAGGGCTTCGTCAAGCAGTCGCCGGCCGGCGAGCGCTACGAGGCGATCGCCCGGGAGATCGACCGGGCCATCGCCTTCATCCGTGCCTGCGGGATGACCCAGGACGAGGCGCTGCGCACCGTCACCCTCTACTGCTCCCACGAGGCCCTGGCACTGGAGTACGACCGGGCGCTCACCCGGATCTCCGGCAACCGGGCCTACGGCCTGTCCGGGCACTTCCTCTGGATCGGCGAGCGGACCCGGCAGATCGACGGGGCGCACATCGACTTCATCTCCCGGATCGCCAATCCGATCGGCGTGAAGCTCGGCCCGACCACCACCCCCGACGAGGCCATCGAGCTCTGCGAGAAGCTCAACCCGGACAACATCCCCGGTCGGCTCACCCTGATCAGCCGGATGGGCAACCACCGGGTCCGCGACGCCCTGCCCCCGATCGTGGCCAAGGTCACTGCGGCCGGCGCCAAGGTGGTCTGGCAGTGCGACCCGATGCACGGCAACACCCACGAGTCCTCCAACGGCTACAAGACCCGGCACTTCGACCGGATCGTCGACGAGGTGCTCGGCTACTTCGAGGTGCACCGTGGCCTGGAGACCCACCCCGGCGGCCTGCACGTCGAACTGACCGGCGAGGACGTCACCGAGTGCCTCGGCGGCGCCCAGGGCATCGAGGACCTCGACCTGCCCGACCGGTACGAAACCGCCTGCGATCCGCGATTGAACACCCAGCAGTCGCTGGAGTTGGCCTTCCTCGTGGCGGAGATGCTCCGTGGCTGACGCGAGGAGTGAGCCGGGTTTGCGAGCCCCGCAGTCGGCAGCCGAAAGGATGACTGTGGCTGACTTTGTTGATCTGCGTTCCGACACGGTGACCCGGCCGACGCCCGGGATGCGGGAGGCCATGGCCACCGCCGAGGTCGGCGACGACGTCTACGGCGAGGACCCGACGGTCGCGGCGCTGGAGGCCGAGGTCGCCGCCCTCTTCGGGCACGAGGCGGCGCTGTTCGCCCCGAGCGGCTCGATGGCCAACCAGATCGCCCTCCAACTGGTCGTGCCGCAGGGCGACGAACTGCTCTGCGACGCCGACGCGCACGTCGTCACGTACGAGATCGGCGCGGCGGCCGCGTACGGCGGGATCTCTTCGCGGACCTGGCCGGCCGTCGGCGCGGAGATCGACCCGGACGTGGTGGCCGGGATGGTCCGGCCGGACGGCTACTTCGCGGTGCCGACCCGGGCGATCGCCGTCGAGCAGACCCACAACCGGGGCGGCGGCGGGGTGATCCCCCTCGCGACCCTGCGCGAGCTGCGCCGGGTCGCCGACGAGCACCGGCTCGCCCTGCACTGCGACGGCGCCCGGATCTGGCACGCGCACGTCGCCGACGGCGTGCCGCTGGCGGAGTACGGCACGCTCTTCGACACCCTGTCGGTCTGCCTCTCCAAGGGGCTCGGTGCGCCGGTCGGCTCCCTGGTGATCGGCAGCACCGAGAAGATCGCCCGGGCCCGGTTCATCCGCAAGCGGATGGGCGGCGGCCTGCGGCAGGTCGGAATCCTCGCCGCCGCCGGCCGGTACGCTCTCGCCCACCACGTCGAGCGCCTCGCCGAGGATCACGCCAAGGCGGCCCGGCTGGCCGAGGCCGTCGCCCCGTTCGGGGTGCTCGCCGCACCGGTGCGCACCAACATCGTTCCGCTCGACCTGACCAAGCACCCGCTCGACGCGAAGGCCCTGGCCGCCACCGCCCGGGCGGAGGGCGTGCTGATCTCGGTGCTCGGCCCGCGTACCGCCCGCCTGGTCACCCACCTGGACGTCACCGACGCCGCCGTAGACCGCGCCGCGCAGGCCCTAACCCGCGTCCTCCGCGCCTGACCGGAGGCTTTCGTTGATCAACGAGTTTGCGTCGGATTCCGTGACACGGCCGACGCAAATTCCTTGATCAACGCCGACCCGGTCGGGGCGGGGGTGGGCTGTCAGGGGTGGAGGCGGTTGAGGGTGGCGATGTCGGCGGCGTGGCCGAGGTGCTTCTCCGTCGGGGTCTCCACCAGGATCGGGACGCCCGCAGTCGTCGGGTGACGCATCAGCTCGGCGAACGCCGGCTCGCCGATGCTGCCCTTGCCGATGTTCTCGTGCCGGTCCCGGGTCGAGCCACACAGATCCTTCGAGTCGTTCGCGTGCACCAGCCTCAACCGGTCCGCGCCGACGGTGGCGACCAGGGTGTCCAGCGTGGCGGTCATCCCGCCCTCGGCGGCCAGGTCGTGGCCGGCAGCCCAGGCGTGGCAGGTGTCGAAGCAGACGCCCAACATCGGGTGGCGGTCCACCGCGTCCAGGTAGGGGCCCAGGTGCTCCACCCGGGAGGCCAGCGACCGGCCGCCCCCGGCGCTCGGCTCGACCAGCAGCATCGGCCCGCCGACGGCCGCCACCTCGTCCAGCAGCGGCAGCAGGGCCTCGCGTACCTGCCGCAGCGCCGTCTCGGCGTGCCCCGCGTCCACCGCGCTGCCGGCATGGAACACCACCCCCTCGGCGCCGATCGCCCGGCCCCGGCGCAACGCGTGCGCCAGGGTCTGCGTCGACCGCTCGACGGTGGCCGGCGTCGGGGAGCCGAGGTTCACCAGCAGCGAGGCGTGGATGAACACCGGCACCTCCCGCTCGCCGCAGCCGTCCCGGAACAGCGCGTCCTGCGCCGGGTCGCCCGCCGGCAGGGCCCAGCCACGGGAGTTCGAGACGTAGACCTGCACCACCTCGGAGGCCGTCGCGTCGAGGTACGGCAGCGCCGCCTTCGCCAGGCCACCCGAGGTGGGGGTGTGCGCGCCAACCCGCCGCCGCTCGCTCACAGGGCCGCCTTTCGTTCGCGACTGCGGGGCTCGCAAACCCGGCTCACTCCTCGCGCTCACAGGCACGTCACCGTGACCGGGGTGCCTGGCGGCACCGGCGTGTTCTCGCCCGGGTTCTGGAAGCGGGCCACCCCGCTGGGGTTGACCTGGATGCTGGTCGGGAAGCCCTGGCTCTCCAGCAGCTGCTTGGCCTGATCGCAGGGCATGTCGATCACCCGGGGCACGGCCACCTGCGGTGGCCCCTTGCTGATCTCCAGTCGGACCTGGGCGCCCTTCTCCACGCCGGCGCCGTCGGCCGGGCTCTGCCCGATGATCTCACCCTGCGGCTTGTCCGAGTCCTTGTACGACTCCACCAGGGTCAGCTCGAGCTGGCCGAGGATGCCCCGGGCCTCGTCGAGGTTCTTGCCCACCAGGTTCGGCACGCTGACCGGGGCGCGGCCCTTGCTCAGTGTCACGGTCACCTTCGTGCCCGGTTTGACCATCGTGCCCACCTTTGGGTTGGTGGACAACACGACCCCGGCCGGCAGTTCGTCGTCGTACTTGTTCGGGCCCTTGGCCACCACCAGCTTGGCGTCGGTCAGCTCCGTCTGCGCCAGCTCGAACTCCTTGCCCACCACGTCCGGCACCGGCAGCTGCTCCGGACCTAGCGACAGGGTCAACGTGATGGTGCCGCCCTTGACGATCCGGGCCGCAGCGGCCGGATCCTGCCGCAGGATGCTGTCCTTCGGCACCTTCTCGTCGTAGCGGGACTCGGCGTACTTCAGGGTGAAGCCGCCCTGGGCGGCCCGTGCCTTCGCGTCGGCCTTCGTCAGGCTCGCCAGCTGCGGGGCGACCGTGTAGCGGCCCACCCCGAACCACCAGCCGCCGACTGCGGCGACCAGGCCGAGCACCACGGCCACCGCGGCCACCGCCAGCCGGCCGCGGGGCGAACCCAGCACCCGGGCGCGCAACTCGGCCAGCCCGCCGCCCCGGTCGTCCGCAGGAACGGCCCGGCGGCGGTGCGGGCGTTGCCCGTCGCTCTCGGGCAGCCGGGCCCAGGCGGGACGCTCGGCGGGGCGGACCGCCGCCACCACCATGGTGGGCTGGGCTATCGGTGTGGTCTCGCCGCCCACCGTGGGCAGCACCGTGGTGTGCGAGTTGACGTTGCCCAGATTGTCCCGGGCCACCTGCACCTCGGCCAGCAGCGCGCCGGCGTCGGCGGGCCGGGCGCCGGGGTCGCGCCGGGTGGCCCGGCCGACCAGGTCGTCGAGGATCTTCGGCAGGCTCGGCACCAGGGTCGACGGGGCGGGCACGTCCCGGTCGACGTGCTGCCACGCGACGTCCACCGGACGGTCGCCGTCGTACGGCACCCGGCCGGTGAGCATCTCGAACAGCACGATGCCGGCGGAGTAGACGTCGGTGCGCGGGTCCGCGTGACCCGCGGTGACCAGCTCCGGGGCCACGTACGCCACGGTGGCCATCAGCTGGTTGCCGTTCTCCTCCTCGGCGCTCGCCTCGACCGCGCGGGCCAGCCCGAAATCGGCTACCTTGACCACGCTGTCCACCAGGTTGAAGGTGCCGCCGGTGGGCGCCTCGGCGACCAGCACGTTCTCCGGTTTGACGTCGCGGTGCACGAGGCCGGCCCGGTGGGCGGCGGCGATCGCGGCGAGCATCTGTTCGGCGATCGCGAGGGCCTCGTCCGGGTTGAGTCGGCGCCGCTCGGCGAGGACGTCGCGCAGGGTGCGGCCCCGGACGTACTCCATCACCAGGTAGGGGAGGCCGCCGTGGGTGCCCTGGTCGTAGACCGCTACCACGTTGGGATGGGTCAGCCGGGCGATGGTCTTCGCTTCGTCGGTGAATCGCTCGACGAAGCCGGCCATCCGGGACCGGGCGTCGGGGGCCTGGGTCGGGTGAATGATCTTGACCGCCACGGTGCGTTCGAGGCGCTCGTCGGTGGCGGTGTACACGGTCGCCATGCCGCCACGGGCCACGCGACCGCGAATGCGGTAGCGCCCGTCGATCAGCGAGCCCAGCAACGTGTCGGCGACCTGTGTGTCCATCGGCAGGCAGTCTATGTGTCCAAGGGGTGAAGGTTGAACAGGATGCTACAGCCGGGGTCGGCGCGGGCAGGTTCGACAGGCGGTGGCGGGACGGGGGGTGCCGGTGCCCGGGCCGACGAGGCGCGTGGCAGGGTGGTCGGGTGACCGATTCCGTACCCGCCGACATGGCCGCCAACGGCGCCGACCTGCCCGGACCGACCGACCCGGCCGGCTGGCTGACCCTGCCGGACGTGGCCGAGCGCCTTGACCTGTCGATCAGCAAGGTCCACCAGATGATCCGGGACCGGGAGTTGATCGCGGTACGCCGGGACGGCATCCGCCGCGTACCGGCCGACCTGGTGGCCAACCGCACCGTGCTCAAGCACCTGCCCGGCGTGCTGAACCTGCTCGCCGACGCCGGGTACGACGACGAGGAGGCGCTGCGCTGGCTCTACGAGGAGGATTCCACCCTTTCCGGCACGCCGGCCGTTGCCCTCGGCGGTGACCAGGCCCGCGAGGTCAAACGCCGCGCCCAGGCCCTCGGCTTCTGACAGCCCGGCCCGGCCGGTCAGTCGGTGCGGCGGGTGGCGGCGATGGCCAGGTCGACCAGGGCCTGGCGGGCCTCGGTGTCCAGGTCGACCCCGGTGAGAGCGGCGAGCGCGTTCTCGGTCAACGTCGCGATCCGCCGCTCGGTACGCTCCAACGCTCCACTGGCCACGATCACCTCGCGCAGCCGGGTCACCCCGTCCACGTCCAGCCCCGGATCGCCGAGCCCGCGAAGCAGCAGCTCACGGCCGGCCTCGTCGACCCCCTCCAGGGCGGTCGCCACCAGGTACGTCCGCTTGCCCTCGCGCAGGTCGTCGCCGGCCGGCTTGCCGGTGCGCTCCGGGTCCCCGAAAACGCCCAGCATGTCGTCGCGGAGCTGGAACGCCTCGCCCAGCGGCAGCCCGTACGCCGAGTACGCCGCGTGCACCTCGGGCGAAGCGTCGGCCAGCGCGGCGCCCAGCAGCAACGGGCGCTCGACCGTGTACTTCGCCGACTTGTAGCGGGCCACCTTGCCGGCCCGCTCCCGGGAGGTGTCCCCGGTCACCTGGGTCAGCACGTCGAGGTACTGCCCGACGGTCACCTCGGTGCGCATCTTGTCGAAAACCGGGCGGGCCCGGGCCACCGTACGCGGGTCGAGGCCGGCGGAGTGCAGCAGCTCGTCCGACCAGACCAGGCAGAGGTCGCCGAGGAGGATCGCCGCCGCGTCGCCGAATCCGTCCGGGTCGCCGCCCCAGCCGGCCGCACGGTGCCGGGCCGCGAAGCGCCGGTGCACCGCCGGCTCGCCGCGCCGGGTGTCCGAGCGGTCCATCAGGTCGTCGTGCATCAGGGCGCTGGCCTGCACGAACTCCAGCGCGGCGAGGGCGGCCACCACCTGGTCGGAGTCGACCCCGCCGGCCCCCCGGTAGCCCCAGTACGCGAACGCCGGGCGCAGCCGCTTTCCACCCCCCAGCACGAACGCCTCGATCGCCTCGGCGACCGGTGCCAGACCGTCGTCGACTGCGGTCAGCCAGGCGCGCTGGCCGGCGAGGAACTCGGTGAGGGCCTTGTCGATCCGCTGGCGCAGGCCGGCGCGGTCGACGGGGGAGACGGGAGCAGCGTGGGTCACGCCACGACGCTAGCCGGTCCCGCCGGACGTGTCGTCCCCCCATGTCGCTCTGCCGGGCGGGGCGTCGGGATCCCGCCGCTGCGGGCCCGTCCGCCGCACCCGTCGGCAGGTACGGGCGGGCCACGGCGAGCCGGCCGGCGTACCGGCGGGCCGCCGGCCCGTCGCGGCGCGCGGCCAGCCGACGGCGTACCGCGACGAGTTGGCCGACCCCCGGGGCGAGCCGGACCGGACGGAGTCGGCGGCTGTGCGCGGCGGCCTCGGCGAGCAGCTCGCCCGGTACCCCGAGGACCCGCGCGAGCCAGCCCGACCAGAAGTCGCCGGGCAGCCGGCACTGCCGCTCCCATCGGGAGACCTCGTGTCTGGTCAGCGTCGGCACGCCGGAGGCGGCACAGAGCTCGGCGGCGACCCGCTGCTGGCTCCAGCCGCGCGTGGACCGCAGCTCGGTCAGGAGCTGCCCGAGCGGCCGCGGCTCGGATGGCGGGAACGAGGTCATCGGTCCTCCGGGGTGTCGGCGCGGGCGACGGCGCGCACGCCGGCAGTGCCGGACCGACGCGCCGCCGATCTTGCTGACCCCCACGCGGGCCCCCGGGGCCGGCCACCGCCCGGCCCCACCGCGCTGCCGCCGTTTCTACCCCGGGGTACGACGTTCCTCATGCCCGTGCTCGCAAGCTGGGAAGACCCTGGGTACGGGGAAAGATCACGGCTACAGTCGATCCGTGGCGCTCGGTCTTCCCTCGGTCCTTCCCAACCCGCAACCGGCTATCGGGGAGCTGATCCGTGCCGGCCAGCCGACCTTCTCGTTCGAGTTCTTCCCGCCCAAGACGCCGCAGGGGGAACGTCTGCTCTGGCAGGCCATCCGCGAGTTGGAGCCGCTGCGCCCCTCGTTCGTCTCGATCACCTACGGCGCGGGCGGCTCGACCCGGGACACCACGGTCGCGGTGACCGAGCGGATCGCCACCGAGACCACCCTGCTGCCGATGGCACACCTGACCGCGGTCAACCACTCGGTCGCCGAGCTGCGGCACGTCATCGGCCGGCTGGCCTCCGTCGGCGTCCGCAACGTGCTGGCCGTGCGCGGCGATCCGCCGGGCAATCCCGGCGGCGAGTGGGTTCGGCACCCGGAGGGCGTGCGGTACGCCGAGGAGCTGGTTCGGCTGGTCCGCGACGCCGGTGACTTCAGCGTCGGGGTGGCCGCCTTCCCCTACAAACATCCGCGCTCGCCCGACGTGGCCAGCGACACCGAGCACTTCGTCCGCAAGTGCCAGGCGGGCGCCGCGTTCGCCATCACCCAGATGTTCTTCGACGCCGACGACTACCTGCGCCTGCGGGACCGGGTCGCGGCGGCCGGCTGCGACACCCCGATCCTGGCCGGCGTGATGCCGGTGACCCAGCTGGGCACCATCGAGCGGTCCGTGCAGCTCTCCGGCGCGCCGTTCCCGCCCGCGCTGGCGGAGCGGTTCGCCCGGGTCGCCGAGGATCCGGAGGCGGTCCGCCGGCTCGGCATCGAGCAGGCCAGCGAGATGTGCGCGCGGCTGCTGGACGAGGGTGTGCCGGGGATCCACTTCATCACCCTCAACCGCTCCACCGCCACCCGGGAGGTCTGGCAGCACCTGCGGGCCGGCGCACGGGTGTGACCAGCGGCCCCACGACACCCGGGCCGGCCTTCTACGGTTGATCCCGTGGTGGGCACACAGCTGAACTGGGACCAGTACGCGACCGCGTGGGCGCGGCTGCACGGCGGGTTCGATCCCCGGGCCGCCGCGCCGGTGGTCCGCGCCTGGCTGCGCTTCGCCTACCACCTCGGATACGTCCTGGGCCGGCTCCGGGTCGGTCCGACCCCGGTGACCGTGTTCGGGGTGCTGCTCTGCGTCTGCGTCCCCCTGCTGGTCGGGCGGCCGGGCGACGGGCCGTTCCTCGGCGCGTTGTTCGTGCTGCTCGCCTCGGTGGCGGACAGCGCCGACGGGGCGGTGGCGGTTGTCACCAACCGCACCACCCGCCTCGGTTACGTCTACGACTCGGTCGCCGACCGGCTCGGCGAGGTCGCCTGGCTGGTCGCGTTCTGGCTGCTCGGCGCGCCGGGTGCGCTGGTCGCCGCGGCCGGCGGCCTCTCCTGGCTGCACGAGTACGTCCGGGCCCGGGCGATCGCCGCCGGGATGCGTGAGATCGGCACGGTGACGGTGGGGGAGCGCCCCACCCGGGTCTGCGTGGCCCTGGGCGGGCTGCTGGTCGCCGGGCTCACCGGGCTGATCGACACCGAGGTGATCGCCGGCACGATCACGATGGCCGCCACGGTCTGGGTGCTGCTGGCCGGTTTCGGCCTCGGGCAGCTCCTCGCCGCCGTCCGCCGCGCCCTGATCAACGCCGGCTGACCCGCCCGCGCCTCCTTACCAGGCGGGGCCGATCTCGGTGGCGACGTTCTCGGCCGAGAGGGTGACCATGGGAAGGCCGCCGCCGGGGTGGCTGGAGCCGCCGACCAGCCAGAGCCCGTGCGCCGGGCCCCGGTTGGCCGGGCGCAGCAGGCCGCCCGCCGTGCCGTAGATGGCCCCGCCGGGCGCGGCGGTCGCCGCGTCCAGGTCGGCCGGTGTACGGATCTCGCGGAACACCAGCCGGTCCCGGACGTCCACGCCCCGCTCGGCGAGCACGTCGAGGATCCGATCGGCGTACGCCTCGGCCAGCCCCGGCCGCCGCCAGTCGACCGCGCCCGTGGCGGTGCCGTGGCGGGCGGCGTTGACCAGCACGAACCACGCCTCGTGTCCCGCCGGGTGGACCGCCGGGTCGTCCGCCACGGTGACGAAGACCGTCGGGTCGACGGCCGGCCGGGCCCGTACGCCTCGCCCCGGTGCGCCGAAGACCGCGTCGAACTCGGCGTCGTAGTCGTCGGGGAAGAAGACGGTGTGGTGCGCCAGCCCCGAGTCGCCGCGTACGCCGAGCAGCAGCACGAAGCCGGCCAGGCTGCGGTCGGTGAGCCCGGCCAGCCGGCGCGGGGTGGGCAGCAGGTCCCGGTAGAGGTTGAGCGCGTCCACGTTGGCCACCACCACGTCGGCGGGGACGGGTGCGGCGACGCCGGCGAGGCGTACCCCGTGCACCCGGCCGCCGGCCGCGTCGATCCGGGTGACCGTGGTGCCGGTCCGCACCACCACGCCGAGGTCCAGACAGCGGGACAGCAGCGCGTCGGCGAGGGTGCCCAGCCCGCCGCGAAGGTACCAGCCGCCGTAGGTCAGCTCGGCGTACGGGACGGCGACCAGCGCGGCCGGTGCCCGGCGGGGGTCGGCGCCGGTGTAGGTGGCGTACCGGTCGAGCAGCATCCGCAGCCGCGGGTCGGACAGGTAGCGGCGGCCGAGGCCGCGCAGGGTGCGGCCGGGGCCGATCGCGGCCAGGTCGCCGAGCCGCCAGGCCAACGCGGCCAGGTCCCGGGGAGAGTCGATCGTGCGGCGCAGGACGTCCCGGTGCGACGCCGCCCAGACCCGGGTGGCCCGCCGCCAGAGCCGCTGCCAGTCGGTGGCGGCCCGGTCGCCGAACGCCGCGCCGATCCGGGCGGCGAACTCGGCCGGGTCGGCGCAGGAGTCGAGGGTGGGGCCGCCACCGGGGAAGACGTGCCGGACGATCGGGTCCAGCGGCACCAGGTCGAGGTATTCGTCGAGTTTCGCGCCGGTGGCCTCGAACAGGTCGTGGAAGACCTGCGGCAGGGTGAGCAGGCTCGGCCCGGTGTCGAAGTGGTACGCCCCCTCGGGGGTGTCGTGGACGTACCGGCCGAGCTTGCCGCCGACCGTGTCGGCCCGCTCAAAGACGGTGACCTCGTGCCCGGTGACCGCCAGCCGGGCGGCGGTGGCCAGCCCGCCCACGCCGGCGCCGATGACCACGATCCGCGCCATGCCGCGCCCCTCCTAGGTGACCGGGCGACCCCGCCAGCTCAGCCGGCGTCGCTTCCGCAGATGGTACGACCGCAGGGTCAGCCAACCGAGGAACACGACCGACACGGGGTGGGCCAGCGCGTCGGGCCAGGCCCGCCCGCCGGTGGCCCGCGCGCTGACCACCCGCCCGGCGACGCCCGCCGCGTAGGCGGCCAGCGCGAGCGCGGCGACCAGCGGCGTGTCGGCCAGCAGCGCCCCGAGGGCCAGCAGCGGGGGCGCGGTGAAGAGCAGGAGCAGCAGGGCCACCGCCACGGTCGCGGCGCTCGGGTGCCCGAACGAGGCCCAGAGCGACTTGGTGTAGCCGTCGCGCAGTTCCGGCCAGGTCTCGTACATCCGGCAGGCGGCCAGCCGGGAGCCGTCGGCCAGGGCGATCCGGCCGCCCGCGCGCTTCACCGCCCGGGCCAGCTCGATGTCCTCCAGGACCTTGTCGGCCACCGCCGCGTGTCCGCCGGCCCGCAGGTAGCCGGCCCGGTCCAGGACCAGGAACTGCCCGCCCGCCGCCGCGAGGGACGGCCGCGGCGAGCGTTCCATCGCGCGCAGCGGCAGGAAGGTCAGCCACAGCCACTGCAACAGCGGCTGCACCAGCCGGTCGCCTGCCGTCCGCACCACGATCCGGGGGTACGGCGACAGCAGCGTGACCCCCGCCTTGCGCAGCTCGGTCACCGCCGCCGCGACGGCGTACGGGGTGAGCACCACATCAGCGTCGACGAAGGCCAGCACGGTCGGGGCCGGTCCGGTCCGGGTGGCGAGCTGCCAGCAGGCGTGCGGCTTGCCCAGCCAGCCCGGTGGCGGGGCGACCCCGGTGAGCAGGGTGACCCGGGGATCGTCGCCGGCCACCGCGCGGACCACCTCGGCGGTGTCGTCGGTCGAGCTGTCGTCGAGCACCACGATGCGCAGGTCGGGCACTCCGCGCTGGGCCAGCAGCGCGCGCAGGCACGGCGTCACCCGGTCGGCCTCGTCGCGCAGCGGCAGCAGCACGGCCACCGCCTCGGTCACCTCCACCGGCCCGGCAGCGGGGCGGCGCAGCCAGCGGGTGGCGTTGACCCAGCTGTGCAGGGTGCATGCGGCGACCGCGACGAGCAGGGCGAGGACGGCGGTCATGCCATTGTGTCGACGCTCGGCGCCGGCTCCGCCGTCCCGCGGTCGGCGCGGGCGTGGCGGCGGGCGCGCAGCAGCGCCACCGCCAGCGGCACGGCGGTCGCCGCCATGCCGATCCCGCCCCAGAGCGCCGAGGCCGGCAGCCGGAGGAAGACCGCGTGCGCCAGCACGCTGGCGGCGTACGTCCACAGGTAGAGCGCGAACATCGGCGCGTCCCGCCGGTCGGTGCGGTCGACGGCCGGCCCGGCGAGCGGGCGCAGCGTCGCCGCCAGCACCACCGCGAAGAGCAGCCAGCCGAGGTAGTTGCTGGCCGGTACGCCGGGCAGCCCGGGCAGGGCCGGGGTGGCGTCCCGCCACCGCCAGTAGCCCTCGGCCACCATCTGCGGGTCGAGGAAGAGATCCCAGGCGGCCAGACCGACCGTGGCCAGCGCGATCCGGCCGGCGTGGCGCCGTGCCCCGACGGCCGGGGTGGCGGTGAGCCGAACCGCGGTGAGCCAGGCCGGCCAGGCCATCCAGGTCCAGGCGAGGGGGATGATCAGCGGCACTCCGGCCAGCTGCGGGCCCAGCTCCCCGGAGTAGTCGTAGCCGCCGAACGGGAAGCCGGTGGCCACCCCGAGCGCCTCCACGGCGAACCCGCCACCGGTGGCCACCGCGACCAGCGCGAGCGCGGTGCGCGTACCCCGGCTGAGCAGCGCGTGGCCGACGGAGAGCAGGTAGCCGAGCACGACGGTGGCCGTGGTCAGCCCGGCCCGGGTGGCGCCGGCGGTGAGCGGGTAGCAGATCTGGGCGAGGACCAGGACGGCCAGCAGCGCCCAGGGCAGCCGGCGGCGGATCACGGCGTGGTCGCCGCCCCGGGGACGGCCGGTGGGGGCAGCGGCAGGTCCCGGCCGAGCACGCCGAACGGCCGTTCGTCACCGGGGAAGTGGAAGTCGCGCAGGAGGTCGACGAAGCCGAACCGGCGGTAGAGCCGCCAGGCCCGCGACTTCTGCTCGTCGGCCTCCGGGGTGGAGAGGAGCGTGGTGCTCCCCTCCGCCATGGTCAGCAGGGCGCGGAGCTGGCCGGCGCCGAGGCCGTGCCCCTGCGCGGGTGGACGGACGTGCAACTCCACCACCTCGAAGGGGTGGGCCAGCCAGCGCCGCCGGGCCTCGGCGTCCAGCGCCCGGTGCACCTGGTCGTGCCACCACTGCCCGGCGCCGCCGAGGTAGCCGTAGCCGAAGCCGGCCAGGTGCCCCTCGCTGGTGAGGCTGGCCACGGCCCGGAAGCCGGGGCGGCGTACGTGGGTGGCGATGTAGCCGCGCCGTGCCTCCAGCAGGTCGGCGCGGTAGCCCATCGCCTCGCCGTAGACGGCCACCACGTCGTCCAGCCGCCGGACCAGGTCGTCCGGCGTCCACCGCACCAGCCTCATGCGTGTCCTCTCACCGATTCCGGGTCGCCCTCGGCGGCCCATCCCAGCACCGCGCGGTCGCCGACCACGTCGCACACCGCGAACCGCGCGAACAGCTCCTCCGCGTACCACCCTTCGGTGGCGGTGCGCGTGATCGCGGCGCGGTGCCCCGGGTGACGGTACGCGAACGCGACCAGGTCCGCCGGATCGCGCCACACACTCACCGTGCCCTGCCAGCCCAGCGGTGCCTCGCCGACGCCGAACCGGGCGAGCAGCCCGGGCGCGGCGTGCAGGGCAGCGGCGACCGGCGGGATCGCCCGCCAGAAGGTGACCGCCCGGCGGGCCCGCAGCCGGGCCCGGGTCAGCGCCAGCACCGGACCGGTGTCCCGGCCGGACTCGGCCGGCGGGCCGGGGCGGTGGCCGCCGGACGGCTCGCCGAACGGCCGGTGGCCGGACCACTCGCCCCGGCTGGTCAACGGGCGCAGCTCCAGCCGGACCGAGGAGCGGGCGATCCGGGCCCAGGACCGGCCGACCGGCGAGGCGTCGAAGCCGGCCGCCGCGGCCGGGGAGTCCCAGGCCACCAGGGCGGCCCACCGGGTCAGGTCGGCGTCGCCGGGGCCGAAGCCGGTGCCCGTCCCGGTGCCGAGCAGCTTGCCGAACCGTACGCCGGGGACGCGGCGCAGTCGTCGTGGGTGCGCCGCCATCCGGGCCAGCGCCCGAGGGACCGCCGGCCGGGGGATCCGCCACACGTGCAGCGTGACGAGCCCGGGAACGCTCACGCCACCTCGCTGGCGGCGCCGGCGGTGATCCGCAGCAGCTCCGCGTAGGTGCTGGGGAAGACCGCCCGGGGCACGCCCCCGGCCGCCCACACCTCGTCGTACGCCGCCAGGGCGGTGTCGACCAGGGTACGCAGCGGCTGGGGGTGACCGACCGGGGCGACCCCGCCGATCACCTGCCCGGTGTGCCGCTTGACGAACTCGGGGGTGGCCCGGCGCAGCCGGGTGACCCCGATGGACGCGGCCAGGCCGGCGGTGTCCACCCGGTGCGCGCCGGAGGTGAGCACGAGCAGCGGTTCGTCGTCCGCGTCGAAGATGAGCGAGTTGGCGATGGCGCCGACGCTGACGCCGAGCGCCTCGGCCGCCGCAGCGGCGGTGTGCACCGCCTCGGGCAGCACGCGGACCTGGCTCGCCGCGCCGGAGCCGTCCCGCGCGCCCGCGTCGTCGAGCGCGCGCTGCACCGCCTGCACGTTCGGGTGGACCGCCTGCACGTCTGGCTGTGACTGCATGCCCCCATTCTGCTTCCCACGCCACCCACCCCCCACCCCGCCCCCGGTGATCATGAAACTGTTGTCGCGACACGCCGGGCGGGCCGCAACAACTTCATGATCAACCCGAGTGGGCGTCGGTGGCGCGGGCGGTGATGAGGGCCTGGATGCCGTCGAGGATGCGGGCGAGGCCGAAGTCGAGGGCGTGGTCGCCGTCGCGGGGGGAGCGTAGGGCGGCGGTGAGCGCCGGGAAGCGCTCCTCCCGGCCCCGCAGCAGCGCGGCGAGCCCGGCCTCCTGGTTCGGGCCGGGGGCGTCGGTGGGAGGCGCCGCGTGCTGGGCCAGGTTGCGGGCGTGCCCGACCAGCAGCACCGCGACGTCGAGCTGCTCGTCGCCGGTCAGCCCGGTGTCGGTGAGGGCGGTGACGACCCGTTCCAGCCAGGCCAGCTCGTGCGGGCCGGGCAGTCGGGGGCCGATGGTGGCCGCGTGCGCCCACGGGTGGCGGCGGAACCGGTCGAACAGCTGCCGGGCCCAGTCGTCGAGCTGACCACGCCAGTCGGCGCCCTCCGGCGGCGGGGGCGGTTCCCCCATCGCCGCCTCCAGCATCAGCGCGACCAGTTCCGCCTTGCCGGGCACGTACCGGTACAGCGCCATCTTGGTGACGTCCAGCGACTCGGCCACCCGCTGCATGGTCAGCCCGTCGAGCCCGTCGGCGTCGGCGATGGCGATCCCGGCCCGGGCGATCGCGGCCAGCGTCAGCGTGGGGCGGGGCCCACGCCGGGGCCCGCTGGGCGTACTCCACAACAGCTCGTACAGCCGCCGTTGGTCCACGTCACCGGTCGCCACGATCACCCTTCTTGTCGCCGGACCAAAACTGTGTCTATCGTACTCTGTATCCGACGGACGCAGTTTTTGATCGGGGGGAATCATGTCTCTTCCGCTGCACGGCTCGCGCGTGCTCGTCTCCGGCGCCGGAGTGGCCGGCCCGGCGGTGGCCTGGTGGCTGGCCCGCTACGGCGCCGAGGTCACCGTCGTCGAGGCCGCCCCGGCGCTGCGGACCAGCGGCTTCGCGGTCGACTTCCGCGGGCCGACCCACCTCGGCGTGCTGGCCGCGATGGGCGTGCTCGACGAGCTGCGCGCGGTGCAGACCCACGCCGGCGCGATGAGCCGGGTGGACGAGCACGGCCGGGAGATCTTCCGGCTGCCGGCCGAGTTCGCCGGCGGCGAGCTGGAGGTGCTCCGCCGGGACCTGTCCCGGATCCTGTACGAGCACGGCGCCGACCGGGTCGAGTACCGGTTCGGCGACCGGATCACCGCGCTCACCGAGACCGCCGACGGGGTACACGTCGAGCTGGCCCGGGGCGACTCCCGCACCGTCGACCTGGTGGTCGGCGCGGACGGGCTGCACTCCGGGGTGCGCCGGCTCGTGCACGGCCCGGAGTCGGCGTACCTCACCCACCTCGGCTACCACCTGGCCGGCTGGGACCTGCCCAACGATCGCGGCTTCGACACCGTCCCCCGGCAGTACAACGTGCCCGGGCGGATGGCCAGCGTCGCCGCCGACCAGCGCGACCCGGGCCGGGCGGGCGCCTTCGTCGTCTTCGCCGGGCCCCGGCAGGAGTACGACCGGCTCGACCTCGACCGGCAGCAGGCGCTGATCACCGAGGCCTTCGCCGGAATGGGCTGGCACGTGCCGCACCTGCTCGCCGGCCTGCGCGACGCGCCGGAGCTCTACTTCGACGCGATCGGCCGGGTCCGGGTGCCGCGCTGGCACACCGGCCGGACGGTGCTGCTCGGCGACGCGGCGTGGGGGGTGACCCTCGGCGGGATGGGGGTCGGCACCGGCCTGGTCGGGGCGTACGTGCTCGCCGGCGAGCTGGCCGTGGCCGGCGGGGACCTCCGGGTGGCCCTGCCCGCGTACGAGCGGCGGATGCGCGGGTACGCGTCCCGCTGGCAGCGCGGTGCCAACCCCGGTCACTTCCTCGCCCCGGCCAGCGGGTGGGGGCTGTGGCTGCGCGACCGGCTGCTGTCCCGTCGTGCGGTCCAGACGCTGCTGGTGCGCAGCACCGACTCGCTGGCCACCGACGCCGGCCTGCCCGACTACGCGGTGCAGGTGTGAGTCGCCCAGGTGCCCGGCCAGTTCGGGGTGGCCCGGACCCGGCCGGCGGCGTCCACCAGCAGGGCCGCGTACCCGTCGAGGGTGGCCAGCCAGTCGAGCGCGTCCGCGCCACGGGCGGCGGCCGCGGTCGCGTACACGTCGGCCCAGAGCAGCTCGGGACCGACCACGGTGACCGACCGGACGGCCTCGGCGGGCCGGCCGGCGCGCGGGTCGACGATGTGCGCGCCGCGTCGCGCGGTGCCCGAGGTGGCGACCGCGCCGCCCGCCCGCTCCACGACGTCGAGCATCCGCTCGGGGTGGTCGGGGTCCTCGACCCCGACCCGCCAGGCCGGCCGGCCCGGCGCGGTACGCAGCAGCACGTCCCCGCCCGCGTTCAGGCAGAGGTCGTGGTCGGGCAGGTCGGCGAGGTGGCGCGCGGCCCGCTCCACCGCCCACCCCTTGACCAGGCCGGACGGGTCGAAGCCGGTGCCGCCGCCGGGCAGCGGCAGCCGCCGGGCATCGAACCAGCCGTCGGTGCGGATGCGGGCCAGCTCGCAGAGCCCCACCACCTCGCGCACCACCGGCTCGGCGGTGGCCGGGTCGGGCAGCGCGCCGCCGAGCCGGCCCAGCACGCTCTCCGGCCGGTACGTGCTGAACACCGCATCCACCTCGCCCAACTCGGCGAAGACCCGCTCCACCCGCTCCGCCACCGGGTCGGTACGCACCCACGGCCCGCGCAGGTGCACGCTGACCGGCAGCCCCATCACCTGCATCACCCAGGCCCGCCGGTCCGGCTCCGTCGCCAGGTTCATCACCGTCACCCCGCTCAGTTCAGGTGCGCCGCATCGATCGCGGACTGGAGGGACTCGCGGTAGCCGTCGCTGGTGACGGTGGCCCCGGAGACGGTGTCGATCTGGGCGCTCTGCGCGGCCAGCGCCTCCTGCCGCAGGACCGGCACCGCGTAGCCGTTGATCTCCTGGTCCCGGCGGTTGCCGTCCGGCACCCGTACGGCCTGAACGTCGGTGATCTTCCCGCCTGAGACGGTGATCCTGACCTGCACCGGCCCCCACCGGGTCTGCGCCACCGACCCGGTGACCGTGCCACCGGACGCCGAGCCGGAGCCGGAGGAGTCGGTCGCGCTCCCGGGGTTCGCCACCACCCCGTCGGATCCGCCGGCGGCGACGGCACCGCTCTCCCCGCCCGGGCCCATGGTGCTGGTCTTGTAGCTGAACAGCAGCACCAGGACGGCCACGGTGGAGAGCAGCCAGAGGGTGATTCGTCGCACGGATCCTCCTTTCGCACCTGTCACCAGGCGAAGCGTTCGTGGTGGACGTGCGCGTCGGGGACCCCGGCCGCGCGGGCGGCGGCGCGGGCGGCGTCGACCCAGCCGTCCGGGCCGCAGAGGAAGACGTCGTGCGCGGCGATGCCGGGGGAGAGCCGGCGCAGGGCCTCCGCGTCGGACATCCCTTCGACGTACGCCGGCAGCCAGGACGGGCGCCGCGCCCGCGGGCCGACCAGGTGGTGCACGACCAGCCCGCGCTCCGCGGCGAGCTGGTCCAGCTCGGCCCGGAAGGCCAGGTCCTCAGGGGTACGCGCGCGGTAGAGCAGCACCGCCTCGCCGGGGGCGTACGGCAGCTCCCAGAGCAGCGCCAGCAGCGGGGTGATGCCGACTCCGCAGGCGAGCATGGTGACCCCGCCGCCGCGCCAGTGCTGCCCGGTCAGCCGCCCGTACGGCCCCTCGACCAGCACCTTCGTGCCAGGGCGCAGGGCGACCACCCGGACGCTGCCGTCGCCGAGGTCCTTGACGGTGATCCGCATCAGGTTTCCGTTCGGCGGCGCCGACAGCGAGTACGGGTGTGCCCGGGACCAGCCGGGGCCGTCCAGGAACCGCCAGAGCAGGAACTGCCCGGATCGGGCGGGCAGCCGGTGCAGGTCGCGCCCGCGCAGCCAGACCGAGGTGACCCCGGGCGCCTCGGTGACCACCGCGGCCACCTCGATCCGATGCCGCAGCGACCGCCAGGCGGGCAGCCCGAGCCGGTAGACCAGCACGCTGGCCAGCGTCAGCAGGTAGACCGTCCACCAGTAGGCGCGGGCCGCCGCCGAGCCGACGAAGTCGGTGCCGGTCCAGAGCTGGTGCGGCAGCGCCAGCGCGACGCCGAGGTACGCGTACAGGTGCAGCAGGTGCCAGGACTCGTAGCGCAGCCGGCGCCGGGCCGCGCGGACCGAGGACACCACCACCAGCACCAGCAGGGCCAGCGCCGCGGTGGCCAGCAGCATCCCCGGGTACGTGACGACCAGGTCCCAGGTCTCGGCCAGCACGCCCTGCCGGGCGGTGCCGGCGTACCCGAGGGTGGTCAGCACCACGTGGACGAGCAGCAGGTGGAAGGAGGTGAAGCCGGCGAGTCGGTGCCAGTGGGCGATCCGGTCCTGGCCGAAGCGTCGTTCGATCAGCGGCACCCGGGCCATCAGCACCACCTGGACGAGCATCAGGTCGGCGCTGACCAGGCCGGCGAGCCGGCCGAGCGAGGTGAGGCCGGTGGCGGGGCCGGCCAGCAGCTCCTGCACGCCGCGGTTGGCGGTCCAGAGGGCGGTGACGACCAGCAGGCTGAGCACCGCGACGCTGACGGCGACGTCGGCCCACCAGGCGGGGACCGCCGGCAGGGTGCGCCGTACGGCCCGCCGGTCGGCGACGGTCGCGGTCACCGGGCGATGGGTTCGATACGGCCGACGTTCACGGCGTCAATTCTGGGCCCGGGAACTCGGCGCCCCCTTTGCCGGTGCTGTGCGCCACCTGAGAATCCTTCGGCCGATGGGGTGTCGACGCCGACCCGCCGGGCGGGTCACACGTTGCATTTTCGCCGGCGGGGAGGTGTACTGTCAGGGCAGTTAGAACGAGTGTTCGATTCGGTCGTACGCCCGTTCCAACGTCCGGGAGCGGCGTTTCGCGGCGCCGGCTCCCGGCAGGTGCGGTTCCGCGGACCGCGCCGGGCCCGGACAGTCGCGAGTCCGGGCCCGCCAGGCAGGATCGTCGCCCGCCGCCCACGACCCCCGGGCGGCGGGCGATGGACCCGCCGGTACGCCGGCCGGGTGTGGTGTGGGGAAGCGTCCACACCCGGCCGGCCCACCCGGTGCGTCTTCCTCCGCACCATCCCGCTCCGGGCGACCGCCGGTGGATCCGATCCGCCGCGCGGCCCGCCCGCCCTGGCCACGCGGAGGAGGAGACCCATGCCGACCAGTCCGGCCCAGGCGCCGACGGTGCCCGCGCACGTGCTGCCGCACCGCACCCCCGCCCAACTTCTCGTGATCGCGCGCCACGGACTGGCCGAGGCGGCCCGGACCCGTCCCGACGGCCTCCGGTACGCCGCCGCCCATCTCGCGGCGCTGCGCGCCGCCGCCGCCCTGCTCGCCGCCCGCGCCCGTCCCACGCCCACCCGGCGTAGCCGGATCACCAGTGTCTGGGTCCTGCTCGCCGCCGTCGCCCCCGAGCTCGACGAGTGGGCCGGTTACTTCGCCGTCGGGGCGAGCAAGCGGGCCGCCGCCGAGGCCGGGATCCCCCGGGTGGTCACCGCCCGGGAGGCCGACGACCTGCTCCGCGCCGCCGAACAGTTCGTGGCCGTGGTGGAGACCGCCCTCGGCCTGGCGCACCAGCCGGCGCTCGACGGTCTCGCCGTCTGACCGGGCGAGGTCCGCCACCGGCGGAGATCCAGCAGCACCACCAGGAGGTGGGTGACACACGACAGGGGGTAGGTCCGATGGCGGGCCGCATGGTGGTCGGTTCCACCGCACTGGCCGAGCTGGTACGTCCGGCGAGCGCGCCCGACCCGGCGGGCGGCCACCGGGTGCTGCCCGTCCGGCCCGAGCTGACCGGGCTGCTGCCCCATCGTGGGCTGCGCCGCGGCAGCACCATCGCGGTCGGCGTCGGGCAGCCCCGGCACAGCGGCGGGACCTCGCTGCTCCTCGCCCTGCTCGCCGAGGCGTCCCGGGCCGGCTCGTGGTGCGCCGTGGTCGGGGTGCCCACCTTCGGGGCCGGCGCGGCGGCCGAGGCCGGGATCGCCCTGGACCGGCTCGCCCTTGTGCCGCACCCCGGGCCCGAGTGGCCCACCGTCGTCGCCGCGCTCATCGACGGGGTCGACGTGGTGGTCGCCGCCGTGCCGGCCACGGTCTCCGTCTCCGTCGCCAACCGGCTGGCCGCCCGGGCCCGGCAGCGCGGCAGCGTGCTCGTCCCGTACGGCCGGTGGGACGGCGCGGACGTCACGCTCCAGGTGGTCCGGGGAGTCTGGGAGGGGCTCGGGCCGGGCCGGGGGCGGCTGCGCCGCCGGGAGGTGACCGTCTCGGCGCGGGGGCGGGGCGCGGCCGCCCGCGCCAAGGAGATCAAGGTCTGGCTGCCCGGCGACGAGCTGACCCGGGTCATCCCCCGGGCGACCGGCACCGCCGCCCGCGCCAACCCGCCCCGGCTCCGCGTGGTGGCGCCCGCTCATGGCAGCGGAGTGCCGGCATGAGCGAGCGCAGCGAGCGAATCATCAACGCAGTGCCTCATGGCGGCGCGGAGCGCAGCGGAGTGCCGGCATGACCGGTGCGCCGGTGCGGACCCTGCTGCTCTGGTGCCCGGACTGGCCGGTCCTCGCTGCCGAGATCGTCGACGGGGTGCCCGCCACCGGCCCGGTCGCGGTGCTGCACGCCAACCGGGTGATCGCCTGCTCCGAGCGGGCCCGCGCCGAGGGCGTACGTCGGGGGCTGCGCAAGCGGGAGGCGCAGGGGCGCTGCCCGCAGCTCACCGTCGTCGACCACGACCCCGGCCGGGACGCCCGGGCGTTCGAGCCGGTGGTGGCCGCCGTCGAGGAGGTGGCCGTCGGGGTGGAGGTGGTCCGCCCCGGGGCGTGTGCGTTGGCCGCCCGGGGGCCGAGCCGCTACCTCGGCGGGGAGGAGGCGGCGGCCGAGCGGATCGTCGAGCACGTCGCCCAGACCTGTGCGGTGGAGAGCCAGGTCGGCATCGCCGACGGGGTCTTCGCCGCCGGGCTGGCCGCCCGGGACGGGCGGATCGTGCCGCCCGGCGGGACTTCGGAGTTCCTGGCCGCTCGGCCGGTCGAGGCGCTCGGCCGACCCGCCCTGACCGACCTGTTGCGCCGGCTCGGGGTGCGTACCCTCGGCGATTTCGCCGCGCTGCCCGCCGGCGACGTGCTGGCCCGGTTCGGCTTCGACGGGGCGCTGGCCCACCGGCTCGCCGCCGGCCGGGACCACCGGCCCCTCGCGGTCCGGCAACCCCCGGCCGACCTGACGGTCACCGCCGGGTACGACGAGCCGATCGACCGGGTCGACGCCGCGGCGTTCGCCGCCCGGGCGCTGGCCGAACAGCTGCACGAGCGGCTGGCCGGGTACGGGCTGGCCTGCACCCGGCTCGGTATCGAGGCGGTCACCGCGCACGGCCAGGAGCTGCACCGGGTCTGGCGGCACGACGGTCTGCTCACCGCCGTTGCCATCGCCGACCGGGTGCGGTGGCAGTTGGACGGCTGGCTCTCCGGCAGCACCGGCCGGGGCGGCGCCCGCCCGGCCCGCCCCACCGCCGGGATCATTCGGCTGCGGCTGGTGCCGGACGGGGTGCTCGCCCAGGCCGGCCTGCAACCCGGGTTGTGGGGGGAGACCGGTGCGGAGCGGGAGCGGGCGCACCGGGCGCTGAGCCGGGTGCAGGGCATCCTCGGTCCCGAGGCGGTGGTCACCGCCGTGCTCGGCGGCGGACGCACCCCGGCCGACCAGGTATGCCTGGTCCCGTGGGGGGACGAACGGCTGCCCGCCCGTCCCGGTCCACCGCCGCTGCCCGCTGACCCGACGGGCGAGGCGGCCCCGCCGGCCGGGGCGGCGTGCTCGGCCGGAGCGGCGCGGACGGGTGGAGCCGCGCGCTCGGGCGGGCTGGCGACGGTTCCGCCGTGGCCGGGGCGGCTGCCGCCGCCCGCGCCGGCCGTGGTGCTGCCGACCCCGTTCCTCGCCACCGTGCACGACGCCGCCGGTGAGCCGGTGCTGGTCAGTGCTCGGCTGACGGTGAGCGCCGCGCCCGCGCGGCTGGTCGTCGGCACCGGCCGACCGGCCGAGATCATCGGCTGGGCCGGCCCGTGGCCGGTGGACGAGCGCTGGTGGGCGCCGACCGAGGCCCGGCGTCGAGCCCGGTTCCAGGTCTGCCTGGCGGACGGGACCGCCCTGCTGCTCGCCGTCGAGGGCGGCCAGTGGCTGGTGGAGGCGATCTATGACTGACCGTCCCCAGGCTGTTCGAGATCTTGGACGTTTTCGGCCCCTGGAGGGGCGTCAATCTTCCAAGATCTCGACGCGGGCCGTGCGAGGGGTGGGTCGGTGAGCTTCCACAATCCGGAGATGCGCTGGTCGGAGCTGGAACGGGTGCTCTCCGGGCGGCCCGGCGACGGGCGGTCCGGCAAGGGGCGGGCCCGGGAAAGCAGGGGCGAGCGGCACCTGCATGTGGTGGATCCCCTCGCGGTGGACGCCGACGGTGGCGACTCCCCGGCGTGGAGCCGCCGGCGGGAGCACTACGAGCCGCCCGAGCTGCCCCGCCCGGACGACGCGGTGCCCTACGCGGAGCTGCACGCGCACTCCAACTTCAGCTTCCTCGACGGCGCCAGCCACCCCGAGGAGCTGGCCGAGGAGGCCGCCCGGCTGGGGCTCACCGCGCTCGCCGTCACCGACCATGACGGCTTCTACGGCGTGGTGCGCTTCGCCGAGGCGGCCCGCGCGCTGCACCTGCCGACGATCTTCGGCGCCGAGCTCTCCCTCGGGCTGCCCGGCCCGCAGAACGGTGAGCCCGATCCGCTCGGCCGGCACCTGCTGGTGCTCGCCCACGGCCACGAGGGGTACGCCCGGCTGGCCGCCACCATCTCCCGCGCCCAGCTGCGCGGCGGCGAGAAGGGCCGCCCGGTCTACGGCGAGCTCGAGGAGATCGCCGCCGAGCTGCGCGACCACGTGCTGGTGCTCACCGGCTGCCGCAAGGGGCACGTGCCCGCCGCCCTGCTCACCGAGGGCGTCGACGCCGCCGCCCGAGAGCTGGACCGGCTCACCGCGCTCTTCGGCGCCGAGACGGTGGCGGTGGAGCTGACCGACCACGGCCACCCGGTCGACGCCGACCGCAACGACGCCCTGGCCGAGTTGGCCACCGCGGCGGGGCTGCCCACGGTCGCCACGAACAACGTGCACTACGCCACCCCGAGCCGTCGCCGGCTGGCCACCACCCTGGCCGCCGTACGGGCCCGGCGCAGCCTGGACGAGATCGACGGCTGGCTGCCCGCCGCCGCCACCGCCCACCTGCGCAGCGGAGCGGAGATGGCGGCGCGGTTCGCCGCGTACCCGGGCGCGGTGGCCCGGGCCGCCGAGTTCGGCGCGGAACTCGCCTTCGACCTGCAGCTCGTCGCGCCGCAACTGCCGGCGTACCCGGTGCCGCCCGGGCACACCGAGATGAGCTGGCTGCGCCGGCTGACCATGGCCGGCGCGCGGGAGCGTTACGGCCCGCCCGAGGCGCACCCGCAGGCGTACGCGCAGCTGGAGCACGAGCTGCGGATGATCGAGGACCTCGGCTTCCCCGGCTACTTCCTGGTGGTCTACGACATCGTCACGTTCTGCCGGGAGCAGGACATCTACTGCCAGGGCCGGGGCTCGGCGGCCAACTCGGCGGTCTGCTACGCACTGCGGATCACCAACGTGGACGCGGTCCGGCACCGGCTGCTCTTCGAGCGGTTCCTCGCCCCGGAACGCGACGGGCCGCCCGACATCGACGTGGACATCGAGTCCGACCGCCGGGAGGAGGTGATCCAGCACGTCTACGCCCGGTACGGTCGGGAGCACACCGCTCAGGTCGCCAACGTCATCTCGTACCGGCCCCGGTCGGCGGTGCGGGACGTGGCCAAGGCGTTCGGCTTCTCGCCCGGGCAGCAGGACGCCTGGAGCAAGCAGATCGACCGGTGGGGCTCGGTCTCGGCGGTGGACGCGGCGGACCTCCCCGAGCAGGTGATCGAGTACGCCAACGAGCTGCAGACGTTTCCCCGGCATCTGGGCATCCACTCCGGCGGCATGGTGATCTGCGACCGGCCGGTGATCGAGGTCTGCCCGGTGGAGTGGGGGCGGATGCCCGGCCGCAGTGTGCTGCAGTGGGACAAGGACGACTGCGCCGCCGTCGGGCTGGTCAAGTTCGACCTGCTCGGCCTCGGCATGCTGTCGGCGCTGCACTACGGCTACGACCTGATCGGGTCCCGGCTCGACCTGGGCGACATGACCCTGGACGACCCCGAGGTCTACGACATGCTCTGCCGGGCCGACTCGGTCGGGGTGTTCCAGGTGGAGAGCCGGGCCCAGATGGCCACCCTGCCCCGGCTCAAGCCTCGCGAGTTCTACGACCTGGTGGTGGAGGTGGCGCTGATCCGGCCCGGCCCGATCCAGGGCGGCTCGGTGCACCCGTACATCCGGCGCAAGAACGGCCAGGAGCCGGTGGCGTACCCGCACCCGCTGATGCGCAACGCGCTGGAGAAGACCCTCGGCGTGCCGCTGTTCCAGGAGCAGCTCATGCAGCTCGCCATCGACCTGGCCGGTTTCGACGCGGCCGGGGCCGACCAGCTGCGCCGGGCGATGGGCGCGAAGCGCTCGGTGGAACGGATGGCGCAGATCGCCGACCGGCTCTACGCCGGGATGGCCGAGCGGGGCATCACCGGCGAGCTGGCCGACGACGTCTACCGCAAGCTCACCGCCTTCGCCAGCTACGGCTTCCCGGAGAGCCACGCGATGAGCTTCGCCTACCTGGTCTACGCCAGTTCCTGGCTCAAGCGCTACCACCCGGGCCCGTTCCTGGCCGCGCTGCTCAACGCCCAGCCGATGGGCTTCTACTCGCCGCAGACCCTGGTCGACGACGCCCGCCGGCACGGCGTCGAGGTGCGCCGGCCGGACATCAACGCCAGCGGCGCGAAGGCGGTGCTGGAGTCCGCGCCGGAGACCCGGTGGGGGAGCCAGCCGGGCGAGCCGCCGCACGCGTGGGGGCTGGGCGGCCCGGCGGTTCGGCTCGGGCTGGGCAGCGTACGCACCCTCGGCGACGGCGTGGCCGAGCGGATCGAGGCGGAGCGGGCGGCCCATGGGCCGTACCGCGACATGCCGGACCTGGCCCGCCGGGTCGGCCTGACCGCCGCGCAGCTGGAGGCGCTGGCCACCGCGGACGCCTTCGCCTGTTTCGGGCTGACTCGGCGGCAGGCCCTCTGGGCCGCCGGCGCGGCGGCCCAGGACCGGCCGGGTCGGCTGCCCGGCACAGTGACCGGCGCGGCCGCGCCCACCCTGCCCGGGATGGAGGCGGTGGACCGCCTGGTCGCCGACGTCTGGGCCACCGGCCTGTCCCCGGAGAGCCACCCGGCCCGGTTCATCCGCGACCGGCTGGACGCCCTCGGCGCGGTGCCGATCGCCCGGCTCGGACGGGTGGAGCCCGGCCGGCGGGTCCGGGTCGGCGGGATCGTCACTCACCGGCAGCGGCCGGCGACCGCGGGCGGGGTGACCTTCCTCAACCTTGAGGACGAGACCGGCATGCTCAACGTCACCTGCTCCCCGGGGCTGTGGCAGCGCTACCGGCGAATCGCCCGCACCAGCGCGGCGCTGGTGGTGCGGGGCCGGTTGCAGCGGCACGAGGGCGTCACCAGCCTCACCGCCGACCGGCTGGACGCGATCGAGCCGCCGGTCACGCCGGCCTCCCGCGACTTCCGCTGACCCGCACGGCTCACCCGGCCAGCGAGGCCAGCGCGGCGCCGGCGCTGCCGAGCAGCCCGACCAGCACGATCCGGCGGAACACCACCGGGTCGATCCGGTGGAACAGCCGGTTCCCCAGCCACCAGCCGAGCGGCACGGCGGGCAGTGCCACGAGGGAGATCCACACCAGTTCGGCGTGCACCTGACCGGCGAGCAGGAATCCGGCCAGCCCGATGAGCCCGGTGCCGGAGAATGTCGCCGCCAGCGTCGCCCGGAAGGTACGCGGGTCGTAGCCGAGCGAGTGGAACGCGGCGACCAGCGGCGGCCCGTTGGTGCCGGTGGCGGCGGTGAGCACGCCGACGAGCACGCCGACCGCGCCGAGCCCGAGCCGCCCGGTGCGGATCCGGGCACCGCTGGCGACAAGCGCGACGCAGCCCAGCACCACCACCGCGATCAGCACGCTGAGCAGCCATTGCGGCGCGTACGTGAGCACCAGCAGGCCGGCCGGCAGGCCGAGCAGGGCGGTCGCGTTGAGCGCCGCCGCCACCCGCCATCGGGCGTGCCCGCGCTCCCGGACCGCCACCGTGAGGGTCAGCCCGATGCCGGTCAACGCGGAGAGCACGACCGCGCTGCGGGGGTCGATCACGGCGGCCAGCAGCGGCACGGTCAGCAACGCGTACCCGAAGCCGCTGATCGCTTGGGCGAAGGCCCCGAGCAGCACGATGCCGAAGGCGCTGAGCAGGACGGTCACCGGATGAGCCTGATCCGGTCGACGGTGGGCCGGCAACGGCCCCACCTGGTGGTGATCTTCACCACACGGCGCTGGCTGAGGGCATGTTGTTGATCACACTCGCGTTCCAGGGATCGACGGGCCGGAGATACGTTCGCCGACGTGGGCAGAGTGGCCCACGTAGGAAGAAGGTGGAGAACGATGATGGGGAGCAACACCTATCGCGGCGTCGCCAATGCCCGGCGGACCCGACTCGGTGCGGACTGGGTCCCGGTGCACGACACCGAGGTCCACGAATATCCGGTGACCGACGGCCCGGTGGCCAACGCCCACCGCTCCCGCAACGAGGACGACCCGGCCGGAGGTGGCGACTCCTGACCCGGGCGGCTCGGGTGACTAGGCTCGGCGGGGTGGAGCAGACCCGAACCCTGACCCCCCGTACCGCCGTGATCTGGGCAGCGCTCCGGGCCGAGTTGGACCGGCGGGCCGGCGAGCAGCTCACCGTGCTCGATGTCGGCGGCGGGACCGGCGGCTTCGCCGTCCCGCTCGCCGAAGCCGGCCACCGGGTCACCGTGGTCGACGCCAGCCCCGACGCGCTCGCCGCGCTGACCCGCCGGGCCGCCGAGGCCGGGGTCGCCGACCGGGTACGCGCGATCCAGGGCGACGGTGACGCGCTCACCGGGCTGGTCGAGCCGGCCACCGTCGACCTGGTGCTCTGCCATGCCGTGCTGGAGGTGGTCGACGATCCCGCCCCGGTGGTCGCCGCGCTGGCCGCCGCCCTGCGCCCCGGCGGCGCGGCCAGCGTCCTGGTCGCCGGCCGGGCCGCCGCCGTGCTGACCCGGGCGATGAACGGGCACCTCGACGTCGCCGCCGCGTTGGCCTCCGACCCGGACGGCAGCGCCGGCCCCCGGGACACCCTGCGCCGGCGGTACGACGCCGCCGGGGCCGCGGCGCTGCTCGCCGCCGCCGGGCTCGCCGTCGAGGAGATCCACGGCGTACGCGTCCTCGCCGACCTGCTCCCGGCCGCGGTGGCGGACGGCCAGCCGGCCGCCCTGGTCGAGCTGGAACGGGCCCTGGCGGCCCGGCCGCCGTACCGGGATCTCGCCGCCCAACTGCACCTGTTCGCCCGCCGCCCGGCATGACCGGTCCGGCGGTGGGTCCGCTCGATCAGGTCGCGCCCCGCTACGGCGGCGGCAGTCTCGCCGACATCCTGCCCAGCGCCCTCGCGGCGCTCGGCGTGCCCGGCGCGGTCGACCTGCTCGGCCTGGGCCCCCGACTGGCCGGGGTACGCCGGATCGCCGTGCTGCTGGTCGACGGGCTCGGCTGGTACCAGATCCCCACCGCCGCCCCGTACGCCCCGACCCTGGCCGGGCTGGCCGCCACCGCCGGCACCGTACTCACCTCCGGGTTTCCCTCCACCACCCCGACCAGCCTGGTCAGCCTCGGCACCGGCACGCCCTCCGGCGCGCACGGCGTGCTCGGCTTCAAGGTCCGGGTCCCCGACACCGACCGGGTCCTCAGCCACATCGAGTGGGCCGGAGACCCGGAGCCGCTGCGCTGGCAGCCCGTCCCGACCTGGTACGAGCGGGCCCGGGCGGCCGGGGTCGCGGTCACCGTGGTCAGCCGCCCGGAATACGGCGGCAGCGGCCTCACCCTGGCCGCCAACCGGGGCGGCGACTACCGGGGGGCCGCCGGCGTCGACGCGCTGGCCGGGCAGATGCTCACCGCCCTCGCGGCAGGCGCCGGCCCGACCCTGGTCTCCGGATACCACCCTGACCTGGACCGGCACGGGCACCTGAGCGGCGTCGACTCGGTGCCATGGCGGCTGGCCGCCGCCGAGGTGGACCGGCTGCTCGCCCGGCTGGTCGACGGGCTCCCGCCGGACGCGGCGCTGCTGGTCACGGCGGACCACGGCCAGCTCAACGTGCCGGACGAGCACCGGATCGACCTGGACACCGATCCCCGGCTGCGCGCCGGGGTGCGGGTGGTCGCCGGCGAACCCCGCGTCCGGTACCTGCACGTCGAGCCGGGGGCCACCGCCGACGTGGTGGCCGCCTGGTCGGCGGTGCTGGACGGGGCCGCCCGGGTGACGACCCGGGACGAGGCGGTGGCCACCGGCTGGTTCGGGCCGGTGCCCGAGGAGCACCTGCGCCGCATCGGCGACGTGGTGGTGGTCTGCCGGGGCACGTACGCGGTGGTCGCCACCCGCTCGGAGACGCCGATCGAGTCCCGGCTGGTGGCGTACCACGGCGCGGACACGGCGGCCGAGATGACCATCCCGCTGCTGGTCGTCCGCGGCTGACGGCCCGCCGGGCGGCGGAACTGTCGGACCGGGCGGTTAACCTGCCGGAATGGGCCGCAGCCAGTCGTTGCCCCGGGGCGGTGATCCGCGCTTCGGGCCGGACGCCGACGACACCGGCTGCCCGATCCTGCACGTCGACATGGACGCCTTCTTCGCCTCCGTGGAGGTGCGCCACCGGCCCGAGCTGCGCGGCCGGCCGGTCGTGGTGGGCGGGATCGGGCCGCGCGGGGTGGTCAGCTCGGCCAGCTACGAGGCCCGCCGGTACGGCGTCCGCAGCGCCATGCCCACCGCCCGGGCCCGGGCGCTCTGTCCGCACGCGGTCTACCTGCCACCGGATTTCGCGCAATACTCCGCGGCCTCCCGGGCCGTGATGCAGATCTTCCGGGACGTCACCCCGCTGGTCGAGCCGCTCTCCCTGGACGAGGCCTTCCTCGACGTGACCGGCGCCCGTCGGCTCTTCGGGCCCCCGACCCGGATCGCCCGGCTGATCCGCCGCCGGGTCGCCGAGGAGCAGGGGCTCACCTGCTCGGTCGGCGTGGCCCCGAGCAAGTTCGTGGCCAAGCTCGGCTCCACCCGGGCCAAGCCGGACGGGCTGCTCGTGATCCCCGCCGCCCGGGTCCTGGAGTTCCTGCACCCGCTGCCGGTCGAGGCGCTCTGGGGAGTGGGGGAGCGCTCCGCGGAGGCGCTGCGTCGGCTCGGCCTGCGCACCGTGGGCGAGCTGGCCGAGGCACCGACCGGTCTGCTCCGCCGGGCGGTCGGCGAGGCGGCCGCGATCCACCTGCACGAGCTGGCCTCAGGGCGGGACCCGCGCCGGGTCTCCCCGGAGCAGGTGGAGAAGTCGATCGGCGCGGAGGTGACCTTCGACACCGACGTCACCGACCCGGCGGAGATCCGCCGTGCCCTGCTGGCGCTGGCCGAGAAGGTCGGCGCCCGGGTGCGCACGGCCGGCCAGGTGGGGCGCACCGTGTCGCTCAAGGTTCGGCTGGCCGACTTCCGCACGGTCAACCGCTCCCGCACCCTCACCGTGCCGACCGACACCGCGCGGGAGATGTTCGACACCGCCTGGGCGCTGTGGACCGCGCTGGCTCCCGGTGAGCCGGTCCGTCTGGTCGGCGTACGCCTGGAGGGGCTGGCCGCCGCGGCGGAGACGCCGCGTCAGCTCACCCTCGGCGCGCCGGAGCGCGGCTGGCGGGAGGCGGAGGCGGCGGCGGACGCCGCGGCCGCCCGATTCGGGCGGTCCGTCATAGGTCCGGCCAGTCTGCTCGGCAAGCGTGACACGCGACGGATCGAAAAACCGGCCGGGCCATAGGTCGTCCCGCTTTCCGACGCGCGAGCCCCCTCGTAGACTTGTGGGTAAGCAGCCGTTTGGCTGCCACGGTCTGTCGGCCCGAACGGACCGACCAACGTGACCGGGGAGGTGCCGTGCCGCTCTCGGAGCACGAGCAGCGGCTGTTCGAGCAGATCGAACGGTCGCTTGCCGAGGACCCTAAGTTCGCCTCGGCCGTGCGCGCCAGCGATCCGCGTTTCCACGCGCGGCGTCGCCTGCTCGTCGCTGCCTGCGTGGTCATCGCTGGTCTGGCCTTGTTGATCTACGGGGCCGTGATCAAGACGCCTCCGCTGGCCGTGGCGGGCTTCGTCGTCATGCTCGCCTCGCTGGGCTACGCGGTGCAGTCGCACCGGCGGTCCCAGTCGCCCGACCTGCACGTGGTGGGAGGCACGACGAGCCGTCGCACCCGCGGCCGGGGCGGCCGGCGGGGCTCGTTCCTCGACCGGATGGAAGATCGCTGGCGGCAGCGCCCCGAGGGGCACCGCTGACCAGGCCCGCCGCGGTGGTTTTCAGCTGACCGGCGCCCTCGGTTAGCGGAACAGCGAGCGCCTGTGGTGGTCCCGCCTGCCAGCGGAACAGCGCCTGCGGTGGTCCCGCCCGCCGACGGGGGAGCGCCGGCGGGCAGGACCACCGGTCAGCGGGCCGGCCGGCCCGCCAGCAGGCGCCGTGGGCTCCAGCGCAGCAGCCGCTGCCGCAGTCGCCCGCCGCCGACGACCAGGCGGGCCGAGCGCTCCGCCGCCGCGGCCCGCCAGCGCAGCAGCACCGACGGCGGCAGTAGGGCCGCCATGATCCGGGTACGCCGGTCCGCCCGGGCGGCGAGCGCCCCGCGTACCGCCCGCAGACCCGGGTGCAGTTCCTCGCCGGTCAGCGGGTCGCGGGCGTAGCGGGCCCGCTCCTCCGCCCGGCCGAGCAGCCGTACCCCGGTCACCGCCCCGGCGTCCTCGCCGACGGCCTCCCGAGCCAGGCGCTCGGCGGTCGTCCGGGGCGTCTCCGTCCGGTCGACCCGGACCTGGAAGTCCACCAGGGTGTCCAATAGTTCGTCCCAGGCCGCGTGCGCGTGCGCGCGGGCCTGGTCGGCGTCCACCCCGACCACGACATCGCGCACCTCGCCGCGCTGGCCGGGCACCGTGGCCAGCGTGACTGCCGCGGGTGCCGGAGCCCGGGCCCGCCGACGCCGACGCAGCGCGGAGCGGCGCAGCGCCGGCACCGCCAGCAGTGCCAGCAGGGCGACCAGGCCGGCCACCCACCACGGCCAGACCGGCGACCGTCGGGCGGGGCCGCCGTCGCCGATGGAGAGACCCTGGTCGGCGTCCTTGTCGAGCCGGTCCGGACGGTTCGGGCCGGCCGAGGGGTCCACCTCACCCGGGGCGGTGGTGCTTCCCGGGGACGGAGCGGTGTCCTCGGGGGCGTCGGTGTCCGGGGCCCAGGCCGACCGGACCGACCCCGGCACGCTGGCCGCCGGGGTGGCGTCGAACGGCACCCAGCCGATCCCGCCGAAGTAGACCTCCGTCCAGGCGTGCAGGTTCTTGTTGGTCAGCACGTAGGTGCCGCCGCCGGTCTTGTTGCCGTTGGTGAAGCCGAACGCCACTCGGGCCGGGATGCCGGCCGCTCGGACCAGCCAGGCCATCGCGGCGGCGTACTGCTGGCAGTAGCCCACCTTGTTTGCGAGGAAATCGGTCATGTCGTCACCGCTGGTCCCGGGCCGGGTGGAGAGCGAGTACCTGAACCCGTTCTCTGCCGAGAAGTAGTCGTAGATCGCCCGGACCTTGTCGTAGTCGCTCTGCTTGCCCTTGACGAGCCGCTCCACCAGTTGGTCGACGGCGCGGACCGACGGCGTGACGGTCTGGGCGCGCAGCACCGGGTCGTCGGCCGGCAGGGAGGGTGCCCCACGCAGCAGGGCCGGGGTGTATGTGGAACGGACGTAGTCGAACGTGTAGCGCTTGCCTCGCGAGTTCTCCCGGTTGGAGAAGACGATCTGGAGGTTCGGGTCGTAGAGCCAGTTGCCGTTGAGGTTGTCGGTCTTCACCGGCTCGGCGTAGACCGGCAGCAGCGGCATGTTGAGGTTCTTCACCTCGACCGTGGCACGGTAGCGGTGTCGCTCGATGCCGTGGCCGGCGCGCTCCGACGGGTCGGGCAGGTTTCGGTTGGCCGGCCGCCCACTGGGGGCGCGGTCCCGCAAGCCGTCCGGGCGCAGCTCGTCGGCGACGCCGAAGCGCAGGTAGAACGGTGCGGGCTCGTTGGTGGTGACCCTGGCGAACTCGGTCACCGTGTTCTGGTTGAGTTGGCCGCTGAGCGCGGCGAACAGGTCGACCCGGCCGGGGTTGCCGCCCTGCCCGGACCGTCCGGTGCCGTCGCCCATGCCGTTGCCGGCCGGGTTCAACAGGCCGCCGGTCATCCCGGGCACGGCCAGTGGCAGCGCCACCGCGAGGGCGACCCCGACCACGGCCAGCCGACGCCCCGTGGCGGCCAACGGCGACGCCTCCCAGACGTCGACGTCGCGACCCTCGCCGGTGAACCGGCGGCCGAACCGGCGTACCCGGTCGACGTTGTCGGTCACCAGCAACCACAGGTAGCCGCAGGCGCCCACCACGAACCCGGTGGCGGGGACGCTGTCCACATAGACCGCCACCGGCACCGAGTAGATGGCCAGCATCGGCAGCCCGGCCAGGGCCGGCCGGCGCAGCCCGACGCTGAGCACGTCCACCAGCACCGCCACGGCGCCGACGCCGAGCACGGCGAGGAAGAGCAACGAGTCGACGTCGGGCACCTTCACGCCGTACGTGCGCATGTCCTGCATCGACGCGCCGAGCAACTCGCCGAAGTGGAGGAAGGTGCTCGGGGTGGGCAGGAGCGCCAGCAGCTCGGCGCCGCCCGGGAAGAGCCAGGTCAGGCCCAGCGTGAGGCCGGCCAGCATGGCCAGGACCTGGCCCCACAGGGGAGCCCGGGCCAGCCGGCTCACCGCGGCGGCCGCGGCCACCGCGGCGACCGCGATGGCCGCCTCGATCAGCCACGTCCAGCGGTCGAAAATCGCCGACAGCGGCGCCGCGGCCAGCAGGGTCGCCGCCGCCGCGACGAAGCCGAGGTTGCGGTGCGCGGTCACGGGCTCACCCTTTCGGTCATCGCACGCCTCCGGCCACCGTCTCCGCCAGCGCCGCCCGCAGCGCGAAGCCCTGCGAGCCGCGGGCCGCCTGCGGCCAGAGCACGGGCAGCCGGTTGCCGTGCTCCACGCCGATCACCCGCCAGCCGCTCTGCAACAGGGTGAGCGCGGCCGCACCGTGCGCGTGTTCCGCCTCGGCCCGGGCCTTCGGTGGCAGGTTCAGCCAGGTGTTGCTGTCGAGGACGAAGCCGACGCAGGTCGCGCCGTTGCCGCGCAGACCGGCCAGCAGCTCCGCCTCGGCGGTGCTGAGCGTGCCGAACAGCGCGATGATCAAGCCGCCGTCGGCCCGTTGCCGGACCTGCTGCACGAGCGTGGTGATCTCACCACGCCTGTCCAGGCTCACCTCGGCGAGATGGTCGAGGAGCAGACCCTCGCCGGCCGCCTCGGTGGCGTCCACGTCGGCACCGGAGCCGGTGACCAGGCGCAGCCGGTAGCCGGCCTGGCGCAGGTGCAGGGCGATGCTGGCGGCGGCCGAGACCGCCCATTCGAAGCTCGCCGTCGGCCCGTCACCACGGTGCCCGGCGGCGCGGGTGTCCAGCACGACCGTGGCCCGACTCTCCCAGGGCTGCTCCTCCCGGCGCACCATCAGCTCGCCGGTGCGGGCCGTCGACTTCCAGTGCACCCGGCGCAGGTCGTCGCCCATCCGGTACTCCCGGGTGGCGGCGTCGTCCTCACCGTGCACCGCGACCGAGCGGGCCCGGCTGTCGCCGCTGCCGGCGTACTCGCCGGGGAGGCGAACCGCCGGCAGCGGGGTGACCTGCGGAATGACCGTGAGGTGGTCGACGCTGGGGAAGGCGCGGCTGAGCTCGCAGAGCCCGAACGGGTCGGTCAGCCGGATCCCCAGCGGGCCCACCTCGTATCGGCCGCGCACGTCGGCCCGGACGGTGTACGCCACCGAGCTGGCCTGGTGCGCGCCGAGGCGCTCCAGCACCACCCGGGGCCGGCTGCCCAGCGCGTACGGCAGTCGGTCCTCCAGCAGCAGCGTGCCGGTGGGCAGGCGGGACAGGTTCTGCAGGCGCAGCACCACCCGGGAGTTGGCCCCGACCGGCGCCCGGTGCGGTTCCAGGGAGCGGTCGCAGGCGAGTTTGTAGCGGCTGCGACCGACGTAGGCCGCCGCGAGCAGCGGCAGGATGATCAGCAGGACAGCCACCCGGAGCAGGTCCTTCTCGCCGAGGATGCCGGCGGAGAGGGCGGCGGCGACCCCGGCCGCGAGGAAGGAGCGGCCGCGGGTGGTCAGCCCGCGCAGCCCGTCGCGCACGTCACGGCCTCCGCGGCTCGAACGGTCCGCGGCCGGTGCCGCCGGGCCGGGTGTCGTACGGGGAGCGCTTGCGGTCGTTCGGCAGCGGCAGCCGGTGCACCAGCTCGGCGACGATCGCGTCGGTGGTGCGCCGGGCCAACTGCGCGTCGGCGGTCGGGATGATCCGGTGCGCCAGCACCGGCACCGCGAGGGCCTGCAGGTCGTCCGGGAGGGCATAGTCCCGCCCCTCCAGGGCGGCCACCGCGCGGGCGGTGCGCAGCAGCTGGAGGGTGGCCCGCGGGGACGCCCCGAGCCGCAGGTCGGCTGCCTCGCGGGTGGCGGTGACCAGGTCGATCGCGTACTGCTTGACGGCGTCGGCGACGTGCACCTGCCGGACGTGGCCGATGAGCCGGCGGACGGTGGCCGCGTCGGAGACCGGGCGCAGCTCGTTCAGCGGGTCGGTGGCCCCGTGGCCGTCCAGCATGGCCAGCTCGGCCCCCGGGTCCGGGTAGCCCATCGCGATTCGGGCGGTGAACCGGTCGCGCTGCGCCTCCGGCAGCGGATACGTCCCCTCCATCTCGATCGGGTTCTGCGTCGCGATCACCATGAACGGGGTCTGCAGCTGGTAGGTGACCCCGTCGACGGTGACCTGCCGCTCCTCCATGCACTCGAGCAGGGCGGACTGGGTCTTCGGCGAGGCTCGGTTGATCTCGTCGCCGACCACCAGGTTGGCGAAGACCGCGCCCGGGCGGAACTCGAAGTCGTGCGTCTCCTGGTTGTAGACGCTGACCCCGGTGACGTCGCTGGGCAGCAGGTCCGGAGTGAACTGGATCCGGCGCACCGAGCAGTCGATCGAGCGGGCGAGGGCCTTGGCTAGCTTGGTCTTGCCGACGCCCGGCACGTCCTCGATCAGCAGGTGGCCCTCGGCGAGCAGGACGGCCAGGGCGAGCCGGACGGTGGCCGTCTTGCCCTCGATGACCTGCTCGATGTTGGCCACGATGGCCTCGCTGGCGGCGCGGAACTCGTCGTGCGGCAGCAGACCGCCCACCTCGTCCCAGGTCTGTTGTGTCACGGGCCTCCTCCTCGTCGCTGGACGGCAGCTCTGAATAGAGCACCTGGACCCGCCGTTGGGTTCGCGACGCCGAGCCTCGTTTGCCGCAGAAATCTCACTGGCCTCTCAGGCTAACCATGTTTGCCGTCGCCTCGGGCCCCCGCAGGCGGTCTGGTGGCTTACGTCCGAATAATCGCTCGGAGTGGGAGAATGCGCCGATCCGTGGAGCGGGCGGATCGGCCGACGGGTAGGAGGAGTAGACTGCCGGTCGTGGCCGGAGTCTTCCTGCTTCTTACCGAGCCGTGCTGATGCGCTGAGCGCGCGACAGCACGGCGGCCCCTCCTGCGTGAGGGGCTTTTTCGTGCCCGCAGCAGACCTGCCGTATCCGACCTGACCCCGCGCCGAGGAGACGCCATGAGTGAGGCAGCCGCACCGGCGACCGACATCCCCCCGTTCCGGTACACCGCGACCCTGGCCGCGCAGATCGAGCACCGCTGGCAGGACACCTGGGAGCGGGCGGGCACCTTCCACGCACCGAACCCGACCGGGCCGCTGGCCGATCCGAGCCACCCGCGGGCCGGCGCCGAGAAGCTGTACGTGCTGGACATGTTCCCGTACCCGTCGGGCGCGGGCCTGCACGTCGGCCACCCGCTGGGCTACATCGGCACCGACTGCTTCGCCCGCTACCAGCGGATGGCCGGGCGCAACGTGCTGCACGCGATGGGCTTCGACGCGTTCGGCCTGCCGGCCGAGCAGTACGCGGTGCAGACCGGCACCCACCCCAGGACCACTACCGAGCAGAACATCGAGCGCTACAAGGCGCAGCTGCGCCGGCTGGGGCTGGCCCACGACGAGCGTCGTTCGGTGGCCACCATCGACACCGACTTCTACCGCTGGACCCAGTGGGTCTTCCTGCAGGTCTTCAACTCCTGGTACGACCCGGACGTGCGCAAGGCCCGACCGATCGCCGAGCTGATCGCCGAGTTCGAGGGGGGCAACCGGCCCACCCCGGACGGCCGGCCGTGGGCCGAGCTGACCGTGGGCGAGCGGCGCAAGGTCGTCGACGACCAGCGGCTGGCGTACGTCTCGGAGGCACCGGTGAACTGGTGCCCGGGGCTGGGCACCGTGCTGGCCAACGAGGAGGTCACCTCCGACGGCCGCTCCGAGCGGGGCAACTTCCCGGTCTTCAAGCGCAACCTGAAGCAGTGGATGATGCGGATCACCGCGTACGGTGACCGGCTGCTGGACGACCTGGACAAGCTGGACTGGCCGGAGCCGATCAAGCTGATGCAGCGCAACTGGATCGGTCGGTCCCAGGGTGCGCACGTCGACTTCCCGACCGACCAGGGCCCGGTGCGGGTGTTCACGACCCGGCCGGACACCATCTTCGGCGCCACTTACCTGGTGCTGGCCCCCGAGCACGAGCTGGTCGACGTGCTGGTGCCGGGCGCGTGGCCGGAGGGGACGAAGGACGCCTGGACCGCCGGGCACGCCAGCCCGCGAGTCGCCGTCGAGGCGTACCGGAAGGCCGCCGCGGCCAAGACGGACGTGGAGCGGCAGGCGGAGACCAGGGAGAAGACCGGCGTCTTCATCGGCGAGTACGCCACCAACCCGGTCACCGGCGCGCGCATCCCGATCTTCATCGCCGACTACGTGCTGGCCGGCTACGGCACCGGCGCGATCATGGCGGTCCCCGCCCAGGACGAGCGGGACTGGGACTTCGCCGAGGTCTTCGACCTGCCGATCGTGCGCACCGTGCAGCCGTCGGAGGGCTTCGCCGGCAAGGCGTACACCGGGGACGGCCCGGCGATCAACAGCGCCGCGCCCGAGCGCGGCCTGGACCTGAACGGCCTGGGGGTGGCCGACGCCAAGGCCCGGATCATCGAGTGGCTGGAGGCCGACGGGCACGGCACCGGCGCGGTGACCTGGCGGCTGCGGGACTGGCTGTTCTCCCGGCAGCGCTACTGGGGCGAGCCGTTCCCGATCGTGTACGACGAGACCGGCGCGCCGATCGCGCTGCCCGAGTCGATGCTGCCGGTCGAGCTGCCCGAGGTGGACGACTTCTCGCCGAAGACGTTCGACGCGGAGGACGCCGGGAGCAACCCGGAGACCCCGCTGTCCCGGCGGCGCGACTGGGTGGAGGTGGAGCTGGACCTGGGTGACGGGCCGAAGCGCTACACCCGGGAGACCAACGTGATGCCGCAGTGGGCCGGCTCCTGCTGGTACGAGCTGCGCTACCTGGACCCGACGAACAGCGAGCGCTTCGTCGACCCGGAGAACGAGGCGTACTGGATGGGCCCGCGCGGCGCGGGTGACTGCGGGGGCACCGACCTGTACGTCGGCGGCGCCGAACACGCGGTGCTGCACCTGCTGTACGCCCGGTTCTGGCACAAGGTGCTGTACGACCTGGGCCACGTCTCGTCGGTCGAGCCGTTCCGCAAGCTGTTCAACCAGGGCTACATCCAGGCGTACGCCTACACCGACGTCCGGGGCACCTACGTGCCGGCCGAGGAGGTCGTCGAGGTCGACGGCCAGTTCTTCCACGGCGAGACCGAGGTCAGGCGCGAGTACGGCAAGATGGGCAAGTCCCTGCGGAACGTCGTCACCCCGGACGAGATGTGCGCGGCGTACGGCGCGGACACCTTCCGGGTGTACGAGATGTCGATGGGCCCGCTGGAGGTGTCCCGCCCGTGGGAGACCCGGGCGGTGATCGGCTCGTACCGGTTCCTGCAGCGGGTCTGGCGGGCGGTCGTCGACGAGCAGACCGGTGAACCGCGCATCACCGACACGCCGGCCGACGAGGCGACCCGGCGGCTGCTGCACAAGGTCATCGACGGCGTCCGCGGCGACATGGAGGCGATCCGGTTCAACACCGCGATCGCCAAGCTGATCGAGCTGACCAACGGGCTGACCCGGCTGCCGGCGACGCCGCGCGAGGTGGCCGAGCCGCTGGTGCTGATGCTGGCGCCGTTCGCCCCGCACATCGCCGAGGAGCTGTGGCAGCGACTGGGCCACGACACCTCCCTGGCGTACGCGGACTTCCCGACCGCGGACCCGGCGCTGCTGGTCGCCGAGACGGTGACCTACCCGGTGCAGGTCAACGGCAAGGTGCGTGGCCGGATCGAGGTGGCCGCCGACGCGTCCGAGGATGCCGTCCGGGCCGCCGCCCTGGAGGCGGTCGCCAGCACCCTGGCCGGCAAGGAGCCCCGCAAGGTCATCGTGATCAAGGGCCGCATGGTCTCAATCGTCGCCTGACCCCCGCCTCGCGCGCCTAGCCTCCCCGGCCCCCGGCCGGGGAGGCAGCGACTTCAGGGAAAGTGTGGCCTCCCCGCGCCGGGAGGCCCCACGTTCCGGGAAACTGCGCGGACCTTCATCGGCGGCCCAGCGCCGCGTCGGCTCAGCTCGGGCCGAGGCGGCGCTGGCGCTCCGCCTGCCACCAGCGGTGCACGATGACCACGCTGGCGATCAGGCCGAGGCTGGCCGGCGCGGCGGCGTACCAGTTGACCGGGTCGGGGGAGGTGGCCGCGGCGCCGAGCGCCGCGTAGCCGACGGCGGTGGGGGCGGCGGCGATCACGCTGCCGGCCAGGTACGGCAGCGGCCGGGCGCCGGTGGTGCCGTAGCCGTAGCTGACCAGCCCGAACGCGGCGATCGGCAGCAGCCGTACGGTGATCACCCCGAACAGGCTCTGCCGGGTGAACCAGCCGTCCAGCCGGGCCAGTCGGCCCCGGACCCGCTCGGCCACGAAGTCCCGGCCCAGCAGGCGGCCGATCGCGAAGCCGAGCCCCGCCGCGAGCAGTGCCGCACCGAGGGAGTACGCGCCGCCCGCCACCGGGCCGAAGATCGCACCCGTGGCGAGCGTGACGAAGGTACGCGGGACCAGCGCCGCCATCAGCAGCGCGCCGCCGCCGACGGCCGCGATCGGGGCGTACCCGCCGAGGGCGTCGGCGAGCCGGGGCAACTCGGCCGGGTCCGGCCGGGGCGCCAGCAGCAGGGCCACCCCGAACCCGGCGAGCAGCAGGAGCAGCAGCCCGAACCGGCGCGCGGACGGCTGTCGCAGCAGCCGCGCGAGCCGGTGCGCGGACGGCCGCCGGGTAGCGGAATTCATGCCCGGGCGGACGCGGCCACCGCGGCGCGGCGCTCGGACCGGAGCCGGTCGGCCCAGGTGTCGTCGAGCGCGGGTAGCTGGTGGATGCCGGTCGCCCAGCGCAGCAGCAGGTCGGCCAGGGCCGGGTTGCGGGCCAGCGCCGGGCCGTGCGAATAGGTGCCGAGCAGCTTGCCCCGCCAGGCGCCCTCGGTCGCCCCGTCGTTGCCGACCCCGGCGGTGACCCGGGCCAGCGGTGACACCCCCGGGCCGAGATGGGTCCGCCCGCCGTGGTTCTCGAACCCGGTCAGGTAGGGGAGGCCCAGCCGCGCGTCGACGTCGCCGGCCAGCTCCCCGACGGCCCGGGTGGGCCCCCGGTCGGAGGAGATGTCCAGCAGTTCGAGGCCTCGGTACTGGGTGCCCTTGGCGAAGAACGAGGTGCCGAGGAGCTGGTAGCCGGCGCAGACGCCGAACACCACCGAGCCCTGGGCGACCGCCCGGTGCAGGCCGCCGTCGGCGATCAGCCGCTGGGCGCCGAGCGCCTGCGGGCCGTCCTCGCCGCCGCCGAGCAGGTAGATGTCGGCGGTGGCGGGCAGCCGCTGGTCGGAACGGACCTCCACCACCTCGACCGGCATGCCGCGCAGCTGGGCCCGGCGGGCCAGGATCAGCGCGTTGCCCCGGTCGCCGTAGGTGGACAGCAGGTCGGGGTAGATCCAGACGATGCGCAGGCTCTCAGTTGACACGGTCCAGCTCCGCTCGGATGTCCTGGAAGGCGGTGTAGTTGGCGATGACCTCCAGCCGGCCCGGTGGCACGGCCCGGATCGCCTCGTCGAAGCTGCGTACGTGTTGGAACGGCACGTCGTTGATGTCGAGCCGGACGGCCAGGTCGTACGCCCGGTCGCCGGTGATCAGCACCTGCCGGCCGCGCAGCGGCGCGAAGTCGACGTCGAAGAGCCAGGAGGTGTCCATCCCGTCGGGCTCGCGCGCGTTGATGGACAGCAGCGTCGGCGCCTCGTCGGCCATGTCGAACGCCTCCAACCAGCTGGCCGGGTTCTTGGCCAGCAGCAGCCGGATGTTGCGCCCGTCCCGGTCTACCTGAGCGTAGCGGCCGGCCACCGAGGTGACCGTGCCGAGCCGGACGACCGCGTCCACCGGCCGTACGCCGAACTCGGCGGCGACGGCGAGGGCGGTGGCCGCGTTGCCGAGGTTGACCTTGCCGGGGAGCTGGAGCTGCACCTTGTGCCAGGCGCCGGTCGGGTCGAGCACGCCGTCGTCCTCGACGGCCCACTGCGGCTCGGGGCGGCGCAGCGGGCAGCCGGTGCACCGCCACTGCTCGCCCGAGCGCTGAATGGTGGAACCGCACTCCGGGCAGACCCACGAGTCGTCGTGCCACCGCTGGCCGGCGCTGAACCAGGTGACGTGCGGCGGGATGTGGCCCTGGGCCGGGTCGGCGGGCGGCGTGGCGGCCCAGACCACCAGCGGATCGTCGGCGTTGGCGATCACCCGGACGTCGGGGTGCCGGACCAGCGCGGCGCGCCAGAGCTGCGCCATCATGGCGACCTCCTTGGCCCGGTCGAGCTGGTCGCGGGAGAGGTTGAGCAGGGCCACCACGTGCGGTTCGGTGGCCTCCAGCACCTGCGCCAGGTAGTGCTCGTCGACCTCCAGCACGGCGTACGGGGTGCTGCCGGCCTTGGCCAGGGCCGAGGTGTGGCCGCTGGGCATGTTGGCGCCGAACGAGTTGGTGGCCACCCGGCCGAGCACGCCGACGGCGGCGGTGGTGAGCCGGGTTGTGGTGGTCTTGCCGTTGGTGCCGGACACCAGGGCAATGGCCCGCCCCGCCGAGAGGTGGGCGAGCAGGTCAGGGTCGATCTTGAGGCCGATCCAGCCGCCGATCACCGAGCCGTCGCCACGGCCCGCGGCCCGGGACAGCGCCGCGGCGGTCCGTGACACGGAGCTGGCCACCTTTGCCCGCAGGGGCATCTTCGCGTCCGTCACGCGAGCGAGGTTACCGGACCCCGGCGTCCGCCAGATCGTTGCGGACGGCGAACCGTTCGGGCGGTGCCATCCGGCGGACGGTCACCGGATGCTCCGCCGGACAGAGTCGATCTATGTCGGGTTGTGGACGCGCGGCGGGGGCCGCGCTGGCCCTCCACTCCGCCCCACCCCATCTGACGTGCTCTTTTGCGCCCGGAAACGACGCGCCGCAGCGGCGTTTCCGGTTGCGGGTGGAGGGAAGTGGAGTAGAGTGGGGCGCGATGGTGAGGCCGGGAGGGCCACACCGGCCCGGGGGGTCAGCGGCGCCGCGAACGCCGCTCGGGGCGAGGGGGTTGGGCCGATGTTCCTCGGCACCCACACTCCGCGCCTGGACGACAAAGGCCGGTTGATCCTTCCGGCGAAGTTCCGGGACGAGCTGGCGGGGGGTGTCGTGATCACCAAAGGGCAGGAGCGCTGCCTCTACGTGTTTCCGATGCCTGAGTTCCAGCGGATCGCCGACCAGTTGCGCGCGCAGCCGATGACGAGCAAGGCGGCCCGGGCCTACAGCCGGGTCTTCTTCGCCAGCGCGCACGACGAGGTGCCGGACAAGCAGGGGCGGGTAACCATCCCCGCGCACCTGAGGTCCTACGCCGCCCTCGACCGGGATCTGGTCGTGATCGGCGCGAGCACCCGGGTGGAGATCTGGGACAAGGCGGCCTGGGAGGCCTACCTCGCGGAGAGCGAAGACGACTTCGCCGACATCGAGGAGGGGGTGCTGCCCGGCGGTCTGTAGGGCGTGACGGCGCCCGACGTACTGCGAGATCTCCAGCCGCTTTCGAGTTCCTGGCACCCCTTCCCCGGTGCCAGGCGCACGATCCGATCGGAGGGCCGCGGCCTCCGGCGGGCGGGAGCGGATGGGGATCTGGCGGTACGGAGGGGCGTCGTGGCGACGACGGACGCGGCACGGACGGAAGTTGGTTTTCAACCAGTGGGGGTCGACATGGGGGAGCTACGCGGCACGCACGTGCCGGTGCTGCTTGAGCGGTGTCTCGAGCTGCTGGCCCCCGCGCTGGGCCAAAACCGACGCACCGTGCACGTCGATGCCACGCTGGGCTTGGCCGGCCACGCCGAGGCGGTGCTGGCGGCGCATCCGAACACGGTGCTGATCGGCCTGGACCGGGACACCGAGGCCCTGGCCCACGCGCGGGTCCGGCTGGCTCGGTTCGCCGACCGGATCCACCTCGAGCACGCCGTCTACGACGAGCTGCCCGACGTGCTCCACCGGCTCGGCTACCCGACGATCGACGGGATCCTGTTCGACCTCGGCGTGTCGTCGCTCCAACTCGACGCGCCCGACCGCGGGTTCGCGTACGCGCAGGACGCGCCGCTGGACATGCGCATGGACCAGACCCGGGGGGTGACCGCCGAGGAGGTGGTCAACACCTACGGCCACCCCGAGCTGGCCCGGGTGCTGCGGGTGTACGGCGAGGAGAAGTTCGCCGGGAAGATCGCCTCGGCGATCATCCGGGAACGGGAACGGGCGCCGATCACCTCCTCGGCGCGACTGGCCGAGCTGGTCCGGGAGAGCATTCCGGCGCCAGCCCGACGAACCGGGGGACACCCGGCAAAGAGAACGTTTCAGGCTTTACGCATCGAGGTAAACCGAGAGTTGGCAGTGCTGGAGACGGCGCTGCCGGCCGCCCTCGACAAGCTCGCCGTGGGTGGCCGCATGGTGGTCCTGTCCTACCACTCGCTGGAGGACCGGCTCACCAAGCAGGCGCTCGCCGACCGGGTCCGCAGCAAGGGCCCGGTCGACCTCCCGGTCGAACTGCCCGGGTCGGGCCCGACGTTCCGGCTGCTCAGCCGGGGCGCCGAGCTGCCCGGGGAGGCGGAGGTCGCCGCGAACCCCCGCGCCGCCTCGGTGCGGCTGCGGGCCGCGGAACGGCTCGACCCGGAGGCGGCCCAGCAGGGGCGTACCGACCGCGAACGGTACCGCCGCCGGGTGAAGGCGATGCACCAACCGGGTACGGGGTCGCCGGAATCCGGCTCGGATCCGCGATCGGCCCAGGGGGACGACAACGGGACGGACGATGAGGGGGAGGGGACATGAACGTCAATCAGCGCGACGGCCGGGACGCCGTCGGGCAGCGCGCACCGCGGTCGGGGGGCCGGACCGCGGCGCAGCGCACCACGCGGGCCGCGACCGCGACGGCGGGGGCCGACCGGCGCGACCGTCGGGAGGAGACTCGCGCCCGGGGGGCGCGCGAGTTCCCCACCCAGGGCAGCGCCGCGCTGCGGCCGGCCGAGCGGACCCAGCCGACCGGTACGCCGGCGCCACGGCTGCGGGTCGCCCCGCCGCCGCCGGTGTCCGTGCCGCGGGCTCCGTTCGTCGGCCTGATCCTGGTCCTGGTGGTCGGCGGGGTGCTCGGCATCCTGGCGGTCAACACCAAGATCAATGAGAACGCGTTCAAGCTGCGGGAGCTGCAGCAGCGGCAGGCGAAGCTCGACGTCGACCAGCAGCAGCTGGAGAAGGATATCGCCGACCAGAACGCCCCGGGCAACCTGACCGCCAACGCCCGCAGGCTCGGCCTGGTCGAGTCGGCGGATCCGGCGTACATCCGGCTGCCGGACGGCAAGATGATCGGCGTCCCGCACCCGGCGGAGGGCATGCCGGCCATCACCAGCCAGCAGGGCAACGGAGGCTGAGTCGTGCCGCCGAGATCGGAGGATCCGCGCCGGGACGCCACGGGCTCCCGGCGCGACTCGTCCCGGGGCGGCCGGGACGACGTGCCCCGCTCCGGTGAGCCCCGGATCGGCGGGATCTCCGACGCGCGGGCGTACACGCCGCGGGGGCGGACCATCCGGGAGGGGGGCGGCGCCACCCGGACCGGGGCGGGCGGGGGCGCCCAGCAGCGGCGTACGCCGCGCAGCGGCCGCTCCGGCGACCCGTTCCGGCCGGCGTTGCAGGTGCTCGACGGCGGCCAGGCCGGGACGACCCGCACCGGCCGCCGGGAGACCGCGGCGGCGCCCGAGCGCGGCCGGGCCGGCGCCGCCCGTGCTGGCCGCCGCGAGGCCGGGGCGGGTGGCCGGGCCGGCGCGGTCCGGTCCGTGTCGGCCCGGCCGGTGCGGGAGCCCTTCGACGACGACGAGCCCGCGCCGTCGCGGCGCTCGCCGGGCCCGCGGCGGCCCGCCGCCCGCCGGCCGTCGCGCAAGCCGCGCCGCCCGCCGAAGCTCGCCGATCCGCGCCGCCGGCTGCGGCTCGGCACGCTGCTCGTCCTGGCTCTCTTCACCACCATCGGTATCCGGCTGGTCATCCTGCAGACCCTCACCCCGCCGGCGTTCGCCGACGGCGGGCTCGACAAACGGGTGGTCTCGGTCGAGCTGCCGGCCCCGCGCGGGGCCATCTACGACCGGACCGGTGCCCCGCTGGCGCACAGCGTCGAGGCGCGCTACGTCTACGCCGACCCGACCCTGATCGAGGAAAAGGAGCGGCTCACCACCGCGAAACAGCTCTCACCGCTGCTCGGCGTGCCCGCCTCCGAACTGGCCGACAGGATGAAGCGCCGTACGCTGCCCGGCACCACCACCCAGTCCCAGTTCGTTTACCTGGCCCGCGGTGTCGACATCGACAAGGCCAAGCAGATCATGGCGCTGGACCTGGCCGGCATCGGCGTGCACCGGGACGAGCGGCGCGAGGTGGGCGACCTGGCCGCCAACCTGCTCGGCTTCGTCAGCCCGGACATGGTCGGGCTGGAGGGCCTGGAGGCGAAGTACGACGACCTCCTGGAGGGCCAGCCCGGCAAGAAGACGTACGAGGTGGGGCAGGGCGACCTGGCCGCACCGATCCCGGGCGGCTACAGCGAGACCACCGAGGCCAAGCCGGGCGGCTCGCTGGAACTCACCGTCGACCGCGACCTCCAGTTCCGGTTCCAGCGCATCATGTCCGCCAAGATGGCCCAGGCCCGGGACGGCGTCGGCGCGGCGGTGGCCATCGAGATCCCCTCGGGCGAGGTGCTGGCCCAGGCGAGCTACCCCGGCTATGACGCGGCCGCCCCGGGCAAGGTCAACTCTCCGGCCGACCGGGCGGACGCGGCCACCAGCTTCGTGGTCGACCCCGGCTCGATCCACAAGGCGATCACCTACGGCGCCGCCCTCCAGGAGGGCGTGATCACCCCGGACACCACCTTTCCGGTGGCCAACACGATCACCAGGGGCGGCGTCCTCTTCGAGGACACCCACCCGGCCAACGGGCGACAGATGAGCATCCCCGGCATGCTCGCCTTCTCGTCCAACGTCGGGACGATCGAGATCGCCGAGCGGCTGGGCCGGGACCGCCTCATCGACTACCAGAAGCGGTTCGGGCTGGGGCGGGCCACCGGCGAGGGCATGCCCGGGGAAGCCGCCGGGCGGCTGCTCCCCGCCGACGAGTGGAGCGAGTCGTCGTACGGGTCGGTGCCGATCGGGCACAGCGTGGACGCCACCCCGTTGCAGATGGCCGCCGCGTACGCCGCGATCGCCAACGACGGGACGTACGTCCAGCCGCACCTGATCAAGAACGTGATCGACCCGGACGGGAAGCGGACGCCGGCCGCCACTCCGGTCACCCGGCCGGTGCTCAGCCCGCAGAACGCGGCCGCCCTGCGCCGGATGCTGGAGGCGGTCACCACGGTCGACGGCCCGGACGGGCAGGCGACCGGCCTGGCCGCCGCCGTCCCCGGCTATCGGGTGGCCGGCAAGACCGGCACCGGGCTGCGGTACGTCGATGGCAAGAAACAGACCGGCGAGGTCCACTCGTTCATCGGGATGGCCCCGGCGGACAAGCCGAGGTACGTGGTGGCGGTCTTCGTCTGGAGCCCGGGCGGGGAGGCCGCCGGGGTGTCCGCGCCGGCCTTCCGGGAGATGATGGGCTTCACTCTCGCCCACTACCGGGTGCCGCCTTCGGCGACCGACAGGTCCCCCAAGTTCGAGGTCTTTCCGCACTGAGCGGGCACGGAGGGACATCATCGGTGAGTGGGGACGAACCACCGGGGCGGCTGTGCGGTCGGGACCGCACGACCGGGTAGGGTCTGACGCCGTGCCCGGCAATCCACGTCCCCGTACCGTGAATCCCGTCCGGCTCGGCGACCTCGCCGCCCGGGTGGCCGCCATCCCGCCGGCAGACGCCGAGGTGACCGTCACCGGGGTGACCCACGCCAGCCAGGAAGTCCACCCCGGCGACCTGTACGCGGCCCTGCCGGGCGCCCGCCGGCACGGCGCGGAGTTCGTCGCCGCCGCGGCCGAGGCCGGCGCGGTGGCCGTGCTGACCGACCCGGCCGGCGCGGAGCGGGCCGCCGCCGCAGGGCTGCCCACCCTGGTGGTCGACGACCCGCGGGCGGTGCTCGGCACCGTCGCCGCCGCCGTCTACGGCGACCCGACCGCCGGGCTGACCGTGATCGGTGTGACCGGCACCGCCGGCAAGACCTCCACCAGCTATCTGATCGAGTCCGGGCTGCGCGCCGCCGGGCACACCACCGGCCTGATCGGCACGGTGGAGGCCCGGCTCGGCGACCTGGTGATCGACAGCGTCCGGACCACGCCGGAGGCGACCGACCTGCACGCCATGCTCGCCGTGGCCCGAGAGCGTGGGGTCGACGCGGTGGTCATGGAGGTGTCCAGCCACGCCCTGGCCATGGGGCGGGTCGGCGGGGTCCGGTTCAACGTCGGCGGCTACACCAACTTCGGGTCCGACCATCTGGACTACCACGCCGACGAGGCGGATTATTTCGCCGCCAAGGCGAAGCTCTTCGACGGGCGCTGCCAGGTCGAGGTGCTCAACCACGACGACCCGGCGCTGCGTCCGCTGCTCAAGCCGACGACCGTGACCTACTCGGCGGCCGGCGACCCGACCGCCACCTGGTGGGCCGACGGCGTCGACGGCGAGGGGTACGCGCAGCGCTTCACCGTGCACGGCCCGGACGGGGTGACCGTGCCCACCGGCGTGTCGCTGCCCGGCCGGCACAACGTGGCCAACGCCCTGCTCGCCATCGCCACCCTGGTGGCTGCCGGGGTCGACCCGGCCACCGCCGCGTCGGGGGTGGCCGCCTGCGGCGGGGTGCCCGGCCGGCTGGAGTTGGTCAGCGGCGAGGCCCCGGTGCTCGGGGTCGTCGACTACGCGCACAAGGCCAATGCCATCGAGGCGGTGCTGACCGCCCTGCGGGAGCTGGCCGCGGGCCGGCTGATCTGCGTGCTGGGCGCCGGCGGCGACCGGGACCGGGGCAAGCGGCCGGTGATGGGCGCGGTGGCGGCCCAGGGGGCCGACGTGGTGCTGGTGACCGACGACAACCCCCGCACCGAGGATCCGGCCGCGATCCGGGCCGAGGTACTGACCGGGGCGTACGCGGCGGACACCGGTGCGCGGATCATCGAGGCGCCCGGCCGGCGGGCCGCGATCGAGGAGGCGGTCCGGGTGGCTGAACCGGGTGACATCGTGGCGTTGCTGGGCAAGGGTCAGGAACGCGGCCAGGAGATCAACGGCGAGGTGCTGCCGTTCGACGACCGGGTGGAGCTGGCGGAGGCGCTGCGCGCCCGCTTCGGCGACCTGGTGGGGCAGCGATGATCCCGCTGACCCTGGCCGAGGTGGCAGCCGCCGTCGACGGCCGGCTGGTCGCAGCCGACCCGGACGTCCGGGTCACCGGCACGGTCGAGTTCGACTCGCGCAAGGTCGGCCCCGGCGGGCTCTTCGTCGCCTTCCCCGGCGAGAAGGTGGACGGGCACGACTACGCCGCCGTCGCGGTGGCCGCGGGCGCGGCGGCCGTGCTCGGCACCCGCGAGGTGCCCGGCGTGCCGATGGTGCTGGTCGCCGACGCGCTCGACGCGATGGGGCGGCTGGCCCGCGTGGTGGTCGACCGGCTGCCCGGGCTGACCGTGATCGGGCTGACCGGTTCGTCCGGCAAGACCACCACCAAGGACCTGATCGCCCAGCTCGCCGTCCGGCTCGGCCCGACCGTCGCGCCGCCCGGCTCGTTCAACAACGAGCTGGGGCACCCGTACACCGCGTTGCAGGCCGGCCCGCAGACCCGCTACCTGGTGATGGAGAAGGGCGCCCGTGGCGTCGGGCACGTCCGCTACCTCTGCGACGTGGTGCCCCCGCGGATCTCGGTGGTGCTCAACGTCGGGGTCGCGCACCTCGGCGAGTTCGGCTCGGTGGAGACCATCGCCCTGGCCAAGGGAGAACTGGTCGAGGCGCTGCCCGCCGACGGGCTGGCCGTGCTGAACGCCGACGACCCCCTCGTCGACGCGATGGCCAACCGCACCGAGGCCCGGGTCGTCCGGTACGGCGAGTCGGAGCGGGCCGAGGTGCGGGCGGTGGACGTGATGCTGGACGAGCGGGGGCGGCCGTCGTACACCCTGCTGACCCCGGAGGGGAGCGCGCCGGTGCGGCTCGGGCTGACCGGGCGGCACCAGGTCTCCAACACCCTCGCCGCCGCGGCGGTGGCCCGCGAGCTGGGGATGCCCCTGGCCGACCTGGCCACCGCGCTGGGCGAGCTGGGCCTCGTCTCCACCCGGCGGATGGACGTGTTCGAGCGCCCCGACGGGGTCACCGTCATCGACGACTCGTACAACGCCAACCCGGCCTCGATGGCGGTCGCGCTGCGGTCGCTGGCCAGCATGCGCGGGTCGGGGCGTACCGTCGCGGTGCTCGGCTACATGGCCGAGCTGGGCGACTTCGAGACGGAGGGGCACCAACAAGTCGGCCGGCTCGCGGCCGAACTGGGTGTCGACCGGCTGCTCGTGGTGGGCGAGCCGGCGGCGCCGATCCACGAAGGGGCCACAGCGGTAAGTGACTGGGGAGGAGAGTCGGTGCTGCTCACCGATCAGGCGGCGGCCGTCGAGGTGCTGCGGAGCGAACTGCGTCCAGGGGACGTGGTCCTGGTGAAGGGCTCCCGGTACCGCACCTGGGAGGTGGCCGACGCGCTGCGTACGGCCGCCGGGAACGGGGCCGCCTCATGAGGGCGGTGATCGTCGCCATCGGGGTCGCCTTCATCGTCTCGCTGTTCTGCACCCCGATCGCGATCAAGGTGTTCACCCGGCTGAAGGCCGGGCAGCCGATCCGGGCCGAGGGCCCGGCCATGCACCAGACCAAGAAGGGCACGCCGACGATGGGCGGCGTGGTCTTCATCCTGGCCACGGTGATCGCGTACGTCGCCGGTCACCTGGCCCTGACCACCCTGCCGGACAAGCAGATCGCCCAGGTCGAGCCGACCATCACGGCGCTGGTGCTGCTGGGGCTGATGGTGTTCTCCGGCGCGGTCGGCTTCATCGACGACTTCCTGAAGGTGCGTAAGCGGCACAGCGGTGGCCTCAACAAGCGGGGCAAACTGGCCGGCCAGATCATCGTCGGCGCGGTCTTCGGCGTCGTCGCGCTCTACTTCCCGAGCACCATGTACGACGTCCGCGGCGTCCGGACCAACGCCGAGACGGTGGGCAGCACCACGCTGAGCTTCATCCGCGACATCCCGGCCCTGGAGATCGGCAAGATCGGTGCGGTAATCGTGATCATCCTGGTGGTGATGGCGGCGACCAACGGGGTGAACCTCACCGACGGTCTGGACGGCCTGGCCACCGGCGCCTCGGTGATGGTGCTCGCCGCGTATTCGCTGATCGCGTTCTGGCAGTACCGGCACTGGTGCGCTGACCCGGACTACACCGCGGCGTACTGCTACACGGTCCGGGACCCGCTGGAGATCGCCCTGATCGCCGGCGCGGCGGCCGGCGCCTGCGTCGGCTTCCTCTGGTGGAACACGTCGCCGGCCCGGATCTTCATGGGCGACACCGGCGCGCTCGGCCTGGGCGGCCTGATCGCCGGCATGGCGATGTCCACCCGGACCATCCTGTTGCTGCCGATCATCGGCGCGCTGTTCGTGATCATCACGATGTCCGTGGTGATCCAGATCATCTCGTTCCGGACCACGGGTAAGCGGGTGTTCCGGATGTCGCCGCTGCAGCACCACTTCGAGCTGGCCGGCTGGAGCGAGGTCAACATCGTGGTCCGGTTCTGGATCATCGCCGGCATCGGCGTGGCCATCGCGCTGGGCCTGTTCTTCAGCGAGTTCCTCTCCGCGGTCACCTGACCGCCCCGGTGTAAAGAGGGGGCCCTTTGTTAACAGACGCCTGTTAACGAAGGGCCCCTCCTTTCGACACGCCGACCGGGCGGTTGGGCCACGGGCGGGCGGGCCGAGCCGCGATGATGAGCGGGTGGGGACGGGACGAGACATCGAGGGCAACACCGACACGCCGGCCCGCCGGCCACCCGCCGCGACCCGGACGGCGGACCCGCCGGCGCCGCTGCTCGGCTGGGACGCCGCCGGCGGGCTGGCCGCGCTGCGCGGGCTGCTGGCCCGGCCGTTGGCCTCCTACTACCTGCTGCTCTCCAGCGCCGGCCTGCTGCTGCTGATCGGCCTGACCATGGTCTTCTCGGCGACCAGCGTTCGGGACTACGCCAATCGCGGTGACGCCTCGGTGTCGCTGGTTCGCCAGACGATCTTCGCGGTGATCGGCATCGTGGCGTTCTGGGCGTGCCAGCGGTTGCCCGCCCGCACCTTCCGGGCGCTGGGCCGGCCGGTGCTCGGTGTGGCGGTGGTGCTGCTGCTGATCCTCAACCTGCTGGTCGCCCTGGAGGCGCTGTTCCGGGTGAAGTCGATCGGTCCGCTCAAGGCCGACCTGCTCTGGCTCTTCCTCGGCCCGATCACGATCCAGCCGGTCGAGGTGGCCAAGTTCGCGCTGGTGCTCTGGGCCGCGCGCGTCCTGGCCCGCAAGGGCGCCGCGTTGGGCTGGTGGAAGGAGTTGGCCACCCCGCTCTTCCCGGTGGTCGGCCTGCTCTTCGTCCTGGTCGGCTACAACGACCTGGGCAGCATGCTCTGCCTCCTCGCGCTGCTGGTCGGCATGCTCTGGGCGGCCGGCGTCCGGCTCCAGGTCTTCGCCACCCTCTCCGCGGTGGGCCTGCTCGGCATCGGTCTGCTGGTCGCCGCGGCGTCCCTCGGCGCCGGCTCCGGCTCGCGGGACGCCGAGAACTATCGGCTGGCGCGGCTCACCATGTTCGTCAGCCCGCCCGATCCGAAGAAGTGCTTCGAGGACTGGTGCTACCAGACCATCCAGGCCCGCAATGCCATCGACCACGGCGGCTGGTTCGGGGTCGGGCTGGGCAAGAGCACCTTCAAATGGGACTGGCTGCCCGAGGCGCACAACGACTTCATCTTCGCGATCGTCGCCGAGGAGCTGGGCGTGGTCGGCTGCGCGGTGGTGCTGGTGCTCTTCGCCGTGCTGGCGTACACCGGGCTGCGGATCGCCCGGCGGGTGGAGGACCCGTTCCGCCGGCTCGCCGCCGCCGGGGTCACCGCCTGGCTGGTCGGCCAGGCCGTGATCAATATCGGCGGCGTGGTCGGGCTGCTGCCGCTGACCGGCGTACCGCTGCCGTTCATCTCCGACGGCGGCAGCGCCCTGGTGGTGACCCTCGCGGCGGTGGGGCTGCTCGCCAGTTTCGCCCGCGCCGAGCCGGACGCGGCCCGAGCCCTGCATGCCCGTCCACCGGCCCGGTGGGTCCGACTAGTCTGGGCCCCGTTGCCGCCGCTTCCCGGCCGGCGCCGCCGACCGGCGTCGCCACCGGCGGACCGTGGGTCCGTACCCCGGTCCCGGACGCGGCGGTCCGACGACCAGGCCGCAGCCCGCGGCGCCCGGCCGGGCCGGACGCGTGCCGGCACGGCGAGCGAGAGGAGACGCTGATGGGTCCGCTGCGTTCGGTGGTGCTCTGCGGAGGGGGTACGGGAGGACACATCTACCCGTTGCTCGCCTTCGCCGACTGCCTGCGCCGACACGACCCGAGCGTCCGGATCACCTGCCTCGGCACACCCAAGGGCCTGGAGAACGAGCTGATTCCGCCGGCCGGCTACGACCTGCGCCAGATCCCGGCCTACCAGCTGCCCCGCTCGATCAACATGAGCCTGGTCCGCACCCCGGACCGGATGTGGAAGGCGGCCCGCGCGGCGGGCAAGGTGATCGACGAGGTGCGCGCCGACGCCGTGGTCGGCTTCGGCGGGTACGTCTCGGTGCCCGGCTACCTGGCCGCGTGGCGGCGCGAGCTGCCCATCGTGATCCACGAGGTGAACGTGCCGCCGGGCGTGGCCAACCGACTCGGGATGAAGTTCACCAAGAACGTCGCGGTGGGCTTCCCGCACCAGCCGTCGCAGGCGGAGTCGCTGCGCGACGCCCGGGTGGTCGGGGTGCCGCTGCGCCGGGGCATCGCCGGCCTGGACCGGGCCGCCATGCGCAACGCCGCCCGGGCCCGCTTCGGGCTCCGCCCCGACCTGCCGGTGCTCTTCGTCGCCGGCGGCTCGCAGGGCGCCCGCTCGATCAACCTCGCGGTCTCCGGGGCGGCCAAGGAACTGGCCCGCCACGGCGTGCAGGTGCTGCACGTCATCGGCGCGCGCAACGAGCCGATCTCCGTCCCCACCGACCTGCCGGTGCCGTACGTGACCCTGCCCTACCTGTCCGAGATGGAGCTGGGCTACGCCGCCGCCGACCTGATGCTGGCCCGGGGCGGCGCGATGACCTGCGCCGAGGTGGCCGCGATCGGCCTGCCCGCCATCTACGTGCCCTATCCGCACAGCAACCAGGAGCAGAAGCGCAACGCGCTGCCCGTGGTGGAGGCCGGCGGCGGGCTGCTCGTCGACGACGCCGAGCTGACCCCGGCCTGGCTGGAGCGTACGGTGATCCCGCTGGTCCGGGATCCGCAGCGGCTCGCCGCGATGGGCGCCGCCGCGGCCGCGTACGGCCGGCGCGACGGCGACGCTGCCCTGCTGAACTTCGTCTACGAGGCGGTGGCCCGATGACGATCACCACCCCGACGGGAAGGCACCGCTCATGAACACCGCGCAGTTCACCCCCGCCGGCACGATGACCGCGGAGGACCTGGGCCGGATCCACCTGATCGGCGTGGGCGGGGTCGGCATGAGCGGCCTGGCCCGGCTCTTCCTCACCCGGGGCCTGCCGGTCTCCGGCAGCGAGCTGCGGGAGTGGCCGTCCCTGGCCGGTCTGCGGGCGCTCGGCGGCACCGTGCACATGAGCCACGAGCCGTCCAACCTGGACGGCGTGGACACGGTGGTCTACTCCTCGGCGATCCCGCAGGACCATCTGGAGATGGTCGAGGCGCGCCGGCGCGGGCTGCGGGTGCTGCACCGGTCCGAGGCCCTGGCCGCGGCCATGACCGGCCGGCGGACGGTGGCGGTCGCCGGCACACACGGCAAGACCACCACCACCTCGATGGTCACCATGGTGCTGCAGCAGGCCGGCACCGATCCGTCCTTCGTGATCGGTGGGGAGATCTCTGAGGTCGGCTCCGGCGCGCACCACGGCACCGGCGAACACTTCGTGGTCGAGGCGGACGAGAGTGACCGTTCGTTCCTCATCTACCGTCCGTACGTCTCGATCATCACGAACATCGAGGCGGACCACCTCAACACCTACGGCGACCTGGCCACCCTGGAGGCGGCGTTCGCCGAGTTCGCCCGGCTCACCGACCCGGACGGGTTCATCGTCACCTGCGCCGACGACCCGGGTGGCCGGCGGCTGGCCGAGACGCTGCGGGCCGAGGGGCGTCGGGTCTGGACGTACGGCGAGTCGCCCGACGCCGACCTGCGGTTGAGCGACATAGCCTCGTCCGCCCAGGGTGTGCGCTACCTGGCCGAGATCGACGGCCGGTCGCTGGGCGAGATCCGGCTGCCGGTGCCGGGGCGGCACATGGGGCTCAACAGCGCCTCCGCGGTGCTCGCCGCGTACCTGCTGGAGCTGCCGGTCGAGGCGGCCGAGGCGGCGCTGGGCACGTTCCCCGGCGTGCGGCGGCGCTTCGAACGCAAGGGTGTCGCGGACGGCGTGCTGGTCTACGACGAGTACGCGTACCACCCGACCGCCATGACGTTGGCCCTGCAGACGCTGCGCGAGGTGGCCGGCGAGGGCCGGCTGCTCGTGGTCTTCCAGCCGTACCGGCTCTACCGCACCCGGGACCTGCAGGCGGAGATCGCCGCGGCCCTCGGCATCGCCGACGAGCTGGTGCTGTTGGAGGTCTTCGGCCCGGGGGAGCTGCGCCAGCCGGGCGAGGGCTCGGTCGCGTTGATCGAGGCGGTGCCGTTGCCGGCCGACCGGAAGGTCTTCGTCGAGGCGTGGGACGACGTGCCGGCCGAGGTGGCCCACCGGGCCCGCCCGGGCGACGTGGTGGTGACCATGGGCGCGCCGCCGATCTCACTGATGGGCGACCAGCTGCTCGACGCCCTGCTGGCCCGTACCGCCGCCGGGGCCGGCGAGGCGGCGGCGGTCGGTAGCGGTGCCGGCTCGGACGGCGCGGCGACCACGGCCGGATGAGCCCCGGCCCGGCCCGCGGCCCGGGGCAGGACGGCGGGGCCGGCCGGCGCAACCCGGTGCGGCGGTGGCAGTTGGTCCGGGCCGGCGCGGACGCCGTGCCGCCGTCCACCCGGCGGTTCATGGCGCGGGCCCGGCGCCGGCGGATGCGCGCGGCGTTGCCCTGGGCGGTCACCGTCGCCGTGCTCGCCATCGCCGGCCTGGTCGCCTGGATCGTGCTCGGCACCGGCCTGTTCGGCGTGCGCGAGGTACGGGTGGTCGGCGCGCGGCTGGTCACCCCGGTCCAGGTACGCGAAGCCGCGGCCGTCCCGGACGACGTGCCGTTGGCCCGGGTGGACCTGGCGGCGATCGCCCGGCGGGTCGGCGCCCTCGCCCCGGTGGAACGGGCCACGGTGGAGCGGGACTGGCCGGACGCCCTGGTGATCCGGGTGGTGGAGCGGGCCCCGGCGGCGGCGGTCCCACAGGGCGACGGTTACGCGGTGATCGACCGGTCCGGCGTGGTCTTTCAGACCGTGCCCACCCTGCCCGACGGGCTGGCGGTGGTCAGGGTGGGTCGGCCGGCGCCGGACGACCCGGGCACCCGGGCCGGGCTGGCGGTGCTCGCCGCGCTCAGCCCGCGGCTGCGCGCCGAGTTGGTCTCGGTGGACGTGGCCGGGCTGGCCCGGATCAGCCTGCGGCTGCGCAGCGACCGGACGGTCTTCTGGGGGGACGCCACCCGGGGTGAGGACAAGTCCAGGGTGGCCACCGCCCTGCTCGACCGGAAGGCCGACACGATCGACGTCAGCGCCCCGGACGTGGTCACCTTCCGGTGATTCGTCGGTCAGGAACGTGAGCCGTCCCGCTCTGGCCGGCGACACGCCGAAAAGGTCCTTGGCTCATCGCGCGGCGGCGCATACGTTGCCCCGAAGAGATCAGTGGTTGACATTACTCTAAGCCTCTAGTAGAGGGTGAGGGTTTCGACCCCGCTGGGTGATGCTCCACCGCTGGTCCGGCCAAGCCGTGTGGGGTCGGCCCATGCCAATCTCGAAGGGAAAGGACCGGAGATGACACCTCCGCACAACTACCTGGCGGTCATCAAGGTCGTCGGCATCGGGGGCGGCGGCGTCAACGCCGTCAACCGGATGATCGAGGTTGGGCTCAAGGGCGTCGAGTTCATCGCGATCAACACCGACGCGCAGGCGCTGCTGATGAGCGACGCCGACGTCAAGCTCGACGTGGGCCGGGAGCTGACCCGGGGGCTCGGCGCCGGCGCGAATCCGGACGTCGGCAAGAACGCCGCCGAGGACCACCGCGACGAGATCGAGGAGGTGCTCAAGGGCGCCGACATGGTCTTCGTGACCTGCGGTGAGGGCGGCGGCACCGGCACCGGCGGCGCGCCGGTGGTGGCGAATATCGCCCGCAAGCTCGGCGCGCTCACCATCGGTGTGGTCACCCGGCCGTTCTCGTTCGAGGGCAAGCGCCGTCAGGTGCAGGCCGAGGCGGGCATCGAGGAGCTGCGCAACCAGTGCGACACGCTCATCGTCATCCCGAACGACCGGCTGCTCGCGCTCGGCGACCGCAACATCTCCATGATGGACGCCTTCCGCACCGCCGACCAGGTGCTCCTCTCCGGTGTCCAGGGCATCACCGACCTGATCACCACGCCGGGTCTGATCAACCTGGACTTCGCCGACGTCAAGAGCGTGATGAGCGGCGCCGGCAGCGCGCTGATGGGCATCGGCAGCGCCCGGGGTGAGAACCGCGCCGTGGAGGCGGCCGAGGCGGCCATCTCCAGCCCGCTGCTGGAGCAGAGCATGGACGGTGCGCGCGGCGTGCTGCTCTCCATCGCCGGCGGCTCCGACCTGGGCCTGTTCGAGATCAACGACGCCGCGCAGCTGGTCACCGACGCGGCGCACCCGGACGCCAACATCATCTTCGGCGCGGTGATCGACGACGCGCTCGGCGACGAGGTGCGGGTGACCGTGATCGCGGCGGGCTTCGACGGGGGCACGCCCGCGTACAAGGCGGTCGAGCCGCCCCGCAAGACCAACCAGAACCAGCCGGCCCAGCCGAACCCGCCGGTCGCGCCGCCGACCACCATGCCGGCCCCCCAGCAGCCGCGTCGGGTGCTCTTCGACGACGTCGACGTGCCCGACTTCCTCAAGAACGGGTCCTGAGCCGCACCGATGACCGACACACCTGCCCCGGTGCGACCCGACCGTCGCGCCGAGCTCGCGGCCGGGCTCGCCCGGATCCGTACGCGCATCGTGGACGCCTGCGCGGCCGCCGGCCGGGACCGCGGCGAGGTCACCCTGGTCGCGGTGACCAAGACGTACCCGGCCGGCGACGTGGTGGCCCTCGCGGGGCTCGGCGTGACCGACGTGGGGGAGAACCGCGACCAGGAGGCGGCGCCGAAGGCCGCCGAGGTGGCGGCGGCCGGGGTCACCCCCCGCTGGCACTTCATCGGCCAGTTACAGCGCAACAAGTGCCGCTCGGTGGTTCGGTACGCCGACGTCGTCCAGTCGGTCGACAGCGCGCGCCTGGCCGCCGCCCTCGACGCCGCCGCGGCAGCCGGCCGGGACCGGCCGTTGGAGGTGCTGGTGCAGGTGAGCATCGACGGCGACCCGGCCCGGGGCGGGGCACTGCCCGACTCGGCGGATCCCGACCGGGGCCTCGGTCCGCTGGCCGCGGCGGTGGCCGGCGCCGGGGCGCTGCGACTGGGCGGGCTGATGGCGGTGGCTCCGCTGGGCTGGGAGCCGGAACGCGCCTTCGCCCGGTTGGCCGAGGTGGCGCACCGGTTCCGCGACGGGCACCCGGAGGCGACCGTGTTGTCGGCCGGGATGAGCGGCGACCTGGAAACCGCGATCGAGTATGGCGCGACACATGTCCGCGTCGGCAGCGCGTTGCTCGGAATGCGCCCCCCGCTGGGGTAGCCTGACCGCGAAGAAGCAAATTACATCAGTGTGGTTAGGAACGGCGTTCCCGCAGCCAGGGGCCGTGGTGAGCGGACCGCGAACCGCTCACCGGGGGATTGCCGATCCGGTCCGGTGGGCATTGGTTGTCCACTCGTGATCAAGCGACACGGCACGGGGGCGCGTGCCGCACGGCGGACGGAAGGGCGCGGGGATGGGCGCACTGCGCAAGGCGGGGGTCTGGCTCGGGCTCGTCGAGGAGGACGACGAGCGGGCGTACGAGGACGGTGGCTACGAAAAGGGTGGCTACCGGGACTCGCGCTACCGGTCGAGCCGGTACGCCGAGGAGTTCGCCGATGACGAGGACGACGAGTCCGACGAGCCGCGGGCGAGCCGTAGCCGGATCGGCGACCGTGGCCGGCTCTCCGAGCGCGCCGCGGGCCGCGCCGTGGACACCGACCGGGCCGAGGTCGAGCGCCCGGAGCGAGCCGAGCGGGCCGAGCGGGCCGAGCGGGCCAGTGTCCGGTCGATCACCCGTTCGGGCGCCGGCGAGACCTCCGGCGCGCTGGCCTACCACACCCGGGACAATCTCGCCCTCGCGCCGCAGGTGCAGTCCCGGGAGCGGGCGGTGGTGGCCGAGGAGGAGCAGCGCTACCAGATCACCACGCTGCACCCGACCACCTATCGGGAGGCGCGCACCATCGGCGAGCACTTCCGGGACGGCGTACCGGTGATCATCAACCTCACCGAGATGGACGAGGCGGACGCGCGCCGGCTGGTGGACTTCGCCGCCGGGCTCGCGTTCGGACTGCGCGGTACGATCGAGCGCGTGACCAACCGGGTGTTCCTGCTCTCACCGGCCAACGTCCAGGTCACCGCGGAGGACAAGGCCAAGATCGCTGAGGGCGGCTTTTTCAGCCTGAGCTAGGCCCGCACGACCGAGGGACGTCGCCTGCCGTGTTGTCGATCCTGTTCCAGGTGCTCTACCTGATCACCTACCTGTTCCTTCTCGTGCTTTTGTCCCGATTTGTTCTCAGCGCCGTGCTGGCGTACGGTCGCCGGTGGCAACCGAGACGGGGAGCCGCAGCGGGACTTGAGTCGGTGTGGAGCGTCACTGATCCGCCCCTGCGCGCGTTGAGGCGTGTGATCCCACCACTGCGAATTGGTACCGTGAGCATCGACCTGGCCTCGCTTGTGCTCCTGGTTATCCTGTTCGTGCTGATGAGGTTTGTGTTAACGCCGCTGATCCTGGCATTTGCCTGACCAGCGCGCTTTTCGCGGCCGCAACTGACCCGAGGAGTTTCGATGCCGCTGACCCCGGCCGACGTCCACAACGTCGCCTTCAAAAAGCCGCCGATCGGCAAGCGGGGGTATGACGAGGAGGAGGTCGACGCCTTCCTGGACGAGGTCGAGCGTGAGCTTGCCCGTCTGATCGAGGAGAACAACGAGCTGCGCGCCCAGGTGGAGCGCGGCGGTCGGGGTGGCGCTCCCGCCGGCCCCGGCGGCGACGCCCGGCTCGCGGCGGAGCTCAACGAGGTCAAGGCCCAGCTCGACCGGGTGCAGCGCGACAAGGCGGCCGCCGAGCAGGCGGCCCGGGCGATGCAGGCCGAGCTGGAGCAGGTCCGCGTCCAGGGCGGCCCGGCTGCTGCTGCGGCCGCCGCCGACGGCGAGCAGCAGGCGCTGCGGGTGCTGATGATGGCCCAGCGCACCGCCGACGACCACGTCACGGACGCCCGCCGGGAAGCCGACCAGCTGCTCTCCGAGGCCCGTTCCAAGGCCGAGGAGGTCACCCGCGAGGCGCGCGCCAAGGCCGATGCGCTCGAGCGGGACGCCCGCCAGCGGCACCAGGAGGCCATGGGCGGCCTGGACGCCAAGCGCACCGCGCTGCAGAAGCACATCGAGGAGCTGAAGCAGTTCGAGCGCGAGTACCGCACCCGCCTCAAGGCGTACCTGGAGAGCCAGCTGCGTGACCTCGACGGTCGCGGCCAGGGCCTGGATGCCGAGATCGACCGCGCCGAGGGCAGCCGCGCTGTCGGGGGCAGCAACGGCCTCGCCACCGCCGGCCTCGCCGGCTCATACGGCGGCGGCCGCGCCGGCTCGCTCGAGTCCGGCCGCTGACGCCGCCGTCGGCGGCCGTCGGACCGACGGCCGCCGACGCACAGACCGACACGACGCGGCGGGGGTGAGCCGTGATAGTCACGAGCATCCTGCTCATCCTCGTCGCGGTCATCTTCCTGGTGGCTGGGCTGGCCGGTGGGTCCAGTCCGCTGCTGATCGCCTCCATCGCGGCCAGTCTGCTGGCCGCCGTGTCCCTCGTCGCGGGTGCCCGCCAGGCGGCCGCCAACCGGGCTGCGGCGGGCCGGAGCACCGGCCCGCGCAGCCGTACCGAACCGGCCGGCGTCCCGTACGGGCCCCGGCTCGGTGAGCCGGAGATTCCGCTCCAGCACCTTCCGCCGACGGTCGACGCCGGTGGCCCCGAGTGGCGGCAACCACCCGGGTCCCCGGTGACCGACCCGAGCGAGCCGGCCGTGGCCGACTTCTACGTCCCGCCTGGCCCGCGGCAGCCGGCCGTCTCGGACGCGGACGCCCCGGCGCTCGGCTCACCGGCCGACGACGGCCCGTTCGACGGTGAGCCGCCGGCGCAGCACCTGTCGCAAGCCGACGTCGACCGGCTGGTCCGGCTCGATGACCCGGTCCGGGTGGTCGATGGACATCCCCGGTTCCACCTGCCCGGCTGTTCCCATCTGGCGGGCCGGGACGACGAGGCGTTGCCCGTCGCCGAGGCGGTCGAGCTCGGCTTCACCCCGTGCGCCCGCTGCGCGCCCGTCACTTTTCTACTCGCCAACGCCCAGTCTGGTTGATCATGGCCGCCGTGGACGACACGCTCACCGTCGCCGTACGGGTGAAGCCCGGCTCCTCCCGCGCCCGGGTCGGCGGACGGTTCGACGGCCCGCACGGGCCGGCCCTGGTCATCGCCGTGACCGCTCCCGCCGTGGACGGCCGGGCCACCGAGGCGGCCCGGCGGGCCCTCGCCGAGGCGCTCGGCATCCGGCCGGCGGTGGTCTCGCTGCGCACCGGCATGGCCAGCCGGGACAAGCTCTTCCTGGTCGAGCGCCCGGCCCCCGGGCTGCCCGACGTGCTGCGTCGGCTCCGGGACGGATCGGCCGAGTGAGGATCGCCGGGGCCGGCCGCGGATGACCCCCGGCCTCGACCTCGCGCTGCTGCTCGGCGCGGCCGTTCTGCTGGTCGCGGTGGGCGCGGTGCGCTTCTCCACCCGGCTCGGCCTGCCGAGTCTGCTGGTGTACCTCGCGCTCGGGGTGGCGATCGGCGAGGCTGGGTTGGGCATCCGGTTCCACAACGTGGAACTGACCAGGGTGCTCGGGTTCTGCGCCCTCATCGTGATCATCGCCGAGGGCGGGCTGAGCGCGCGGTGGGGCACCCTGCGCCCGGTGCTCGGGATGGCCGCCGCGCTCTCGACGGTCGGCGTGCTGATCAGCATCCTGGTGGTCGGGGCCGTGGTGCACCTGCTGCTCGGGCTGGACTGGCGGCTGGCGCTGCTCTACGGCGCGGTGCTCTCCTCCACGGACGCGGCGGCCGTCTTCGCCACCCTGCGGCGGCTGCGCCTACCGCCCCGGCTGGTGGCCACCCTCGAGGCCGAGTCGGGCATGAACGACGCCCCCGCAGTGATCGTGGTGCTGCTGCTTTCCCGCGACGTCGCGGCCGTCCACCCCTGGTGGTTCGAGGTGCTCCTGGTCGGCTACGAGTTGGGCGTCGGCGCCGCCGTCGGAGTGGCCGCCGGCATCGCCGGCCGGTACACGCTGCGCCGGGCCGCGCTGCCGGCGGCCGGCCTCTATCCGATCGCGGTGGTCGGCTTCACGGTGCTGGCGTACGCGGCCGGCGCGGTGCTGCACGCCTCGGGCTTCCTCGCCGTCTACGTCGCGGGTGTGCTGCTCGGCAACGCCCGGTTGCCGCACCGGCAGGCCATCCTCGGGTTCGCCGACGGGCTGGCCTGGCTGGCCCAGATTGGCCTGTTCGTGCTGCTGGGCCTGCTGGTCGCGCCGAGCCGGCTGGGCGCGGCGGTGCTGCCGGCGGTGGTCACCGGGCTGGCCCTGGTGCTGTTCGCCCGGCCGCTGTCGGTGGCGGTCTCGGCGCTGCCGTTCCGGTTCCGCCCGCGCGAGCAGCTCTTCCTGTCCTGGGCCGGGCTGCGCGGCGCGGTGCCCATCGTGCTGGCCACCATTCCGCTGTCGCAACGGGTGCCCGGGGCGAACCGGCTGTTCGACGCGGTCTTCGTGCTGGTGGTGATCTTCACGTTGCTTCAGGCGGGGACCCTGGCGCCGGCGGCCCGGCGGCTCGGGGTGACCGCGCCGGCCGAGGCCGCCGAGATCCGGGTCGAGACGGCCCCGCTCGAACGGATGCGGGCCGACCTGCTCCAGGTGGAGGTGCCGCCGGGGTCCCGGCTGGGTGGGGTGCACGTGGACGAGCTGCGGCTGCCGGTGGGCGCCTCGGTGACCCTGGTGCTGCGGGACGGGGCGGGCTTCGTGCCCGGCCCGGACACCCGGCTCAAGGTCGGGGACAGCCTGCTCATCGTCGCCACCGTCGGGGTCCGCGACGAGGTGGAGCGGCGGCTGCGCGCGGTCAGTCGCCGGGGCCGGCTGGCCCGCTGGTTTGGCGAGTACGGCGAGGATCGCCAGAATTGATCTGCTAGCGTTCCCTTTACCCCGATTGGTGGCTATTCGGGGTTGTTTCGCGGTGCGACGGTGCGCCACGTTGTCGGACGCCTGTACGTTCCGTATTCTTGCCACCCTCCGGAGTGCGCGGCCCGTGTCGCCGTGCACCGTTTCGTACATGGGGGACACACCAGGCCCGTGGACCCTGCCCAGGCACCGCCGACCGCCGCGGCACGCGGCCGAGGGAGCTGACGATGGCGAAGCCAGTCGACACCAGGACTGCCGGCCGCAAGCCGGTGACGAAGGCCACCCGCAGCGCGGCGGAGACCGAGAAGATCCGGGCCGCGCTGGCGGCACGGCGGGACGAGCTGAACGCCGAGTACGATCAGACGCTGAGCGAGATTACCGAGCTGCAGCGCGATCGGCTGACCGACTCGGCCGGGGACGACCAGGCCGACACCGGCACCAAGACGTTCGAGCGGGAGCAGGAGATCTCTCTCGCCAACAGCATCAAGGAACGAATCACGCAGGTCGAGCGTGCCCTGGAGCGCCTCGACGAGGGTGGGTACGGCTGGTGCGAGCGGTGCGGCAACCCGATTCCGGTGGAGCGGCTCGCCGCCTTCCCGTCGGCCACCCTCTGCGTGACCTGTAAGCAGCTGGAGGAGCGGCGCTGAGACTGCTCCCCGGCGACTAGATCGCCAGACGGTGAGGGTCACCGTCGCGAGCGTCGATGGGGAGCAGATGACCGCAGCACCGCCCGCCGGGTCCGGCACCGCCGAGTCGCGCCGCGGCACACCCCGCCGCAGGGCGGCCGGGGTCCTCCTCGGTGTCGCCCTGGTCTCGCTCGTCGCCGACCTGGTCACCAAGCAGTTCGCGCTCTCGGAGCTCACCGGCCGGGGCCCGGTGAAGCTGCTCGGCGGCGCCGTCTATCTCACCCTGACCCGCAACAGCGGCGCGGCCTGGAGCATCGGCTCCGGTCACACCTGGGTCTTCCCGCTGATCACCTTCGGGGTCATCGCCTGGATCGGCTGGATGGCGCTGCGGCTGCGCTCGCTGCCGTGGGCCGTCTCGCTCGGGCTGGTGCTCGGCGGGGCGCTGGGCAATCTCACCGACCGGATCTTCCGGGCGCCCGGGCACTTCGTCGGTCACGTGGTCGACATGATCAGCCTCTTCGACCCGTACGGCCAGGTGTGGCCGGTGTTCAACCTGGCCGACAGCTCCCTGGTGTGCGGGGTGGTCCTGGCCGTGCTGCTCGAGCTGACCGGCCGGCAGCGCGACGGCGGTCGGGCCGGCGCCGAGCCGGCGGAGCCCGCCGGGTCCGCGTCCACCGAGGCGACCCGCGGCGGCGAGCAGCGGGGGCGGGTATGACCTCCGTCTTCGCCGCCGGTGGCGATCACCGGTCCCTGCCGGTCCCCGACGGCCTCGACGGGATGCGGCTCGACCAGGCCGTCGCCCGGCTCTTCGGGCTCTCCCGGACCGCCGCCGCCGGCCTGGTCGACGCCGGGGACGCGCTGGTCGACGGCGTGGCGCGGGCCAACTCGCACAAGGTCAAGGCCGGCTCCTGGCTAGAGGTGACCCTGCCCGCGCCGGCCGCGCCGCCCACCGTGGTGCCGCAGGCTGTGCCGGGCCTGACCGTGGTCCACGCCGACGACGACATCGTGGTGGTGGACAAGCCGGTCGGGGTGGCCGCCCACCCGAGCCCCGGCTGGACCGGCCCGACCGTCATCGGCGGGCTGGCCGCGATCGGCCACCGGATCTCCACCAGCGGCGCCGCCGAACGGCAGGGCGTGGTGCACCGGCTCGACGTCGGCACCACCGGGATCATGGTGGTGGCCAAGAGCGAGCAGGCGTACACCGCGTTGAAGCGGGCCTTCAAGTACCGCGAGGTGGAGAAGCGCTACCACGCCGTGGTGCAGGGCCACCCGGACCCGCTGCGCGGCACCATCGACGCGCCGATCGACCGGCACCCGCACCACGACTACCGCTGGGCGGTGGTCTCCGGCGGCAAGCCGAGCGTCACCCACTACGACACCCTGGAGGCGTTCCCGGCGGCCAGCCTGCTCGACGTGAGGCTGGAGACCGGGCGTACCCACCAGATCCGGGTGCACTTCTCCACGCTGCGGCACCCGTGCGTTGGCGACCTCACCTACGGCGCGGACCCGACGCTGTCGGCCCGGCTCGGGCTGGCCCGGCAGTGGCTGCACGCCCGCTCGCTGAGCTTCCTGCACCCGCGTACGGGCGACGAGGTCACCTTCGTCAGCGACTACCCGGACGACCTGGCCCGGGCGTTGGAGATCCTCCGCGACTGACCGCCGCCCATGGACCCGACGAACATCGTGCCCGCCGACGCACCGCCGCGCCCGTCCCGGCGGTGGTCGGCGCGGTCCGGCCCGCTCACCTGGATCGCGCTGGTCTGCGCGCTGGCGGTGCTGGCCGTCGGGCTCTGGGACCGCCGGCGCGAGCCGGTGAGCGACCGTACGGTCGGCGAGGTCACCCGGGTCGGCGTGGTGGACGGCGACTCCATCCCGGACTACCAGCGGGCCGCCGCCGCCAGGCTGGCCGCCCTGACCGCACCGGCCACCCCGGGCCCGGGTGACTACGCCCTGGTCTCGTTCGCGGCCTACCTGACGCCGGCCCGGCTGGCCGACACGCTGGGCGGCACCCCGGTCTCCGCGGTGGTCGCCCGGGTGCCGCTGCCCGGCCGGCAGACCGAGATCGTCCGGATCGCCGCAATGCGCCTGCCCGACGACGTGCTCGGCGGGATGGCCGAGGTGGCCGCCCGCAAGGAGCGGGAGGCCGCCGACTACCGGGCCCGCGCCGCCGCCCCGTCGGCCTCCGCCGACGCCGAGCTGCGTCGGGTGTACGACGCGGGCGCGTCGGTCTCGGCCCGGGAGGCGGTCGCCTACCGGGCGGGCTGCGCCTGCGTGTACGCCGCTGTGGTCCGGGACACCCCGGACGCGCTGCGGGCCCTGGCCACCCGCCCCGACGTACGGGTGGTCGACGCCGCGCCGCGGGTGCGGCGGCTGGACCGTACGGTGTTCACCCCGCCGTTGCCCGAGCAGCGGGACGTCGTCCGGCCGCCGGCCGACACCGAACTGGACGGCCCGCCCGCCCCCGGCATGGGCGATTCGTCGGAAGCCGCACCGACGGTGGCGGGATCAGCACTCTCTCCCGGCCGCTCGGCGACCGGCGCGGGGCCGCCGAACCCCGCCCCCACCTCCTGAGACGTGCCCGCCGACAGGCGGCCGACCGGACCGGTGGCACGAAGGGCACCGGGCAGTGTGCGAAGCGTGGTGTGGTCCGGATACGGTTTCCTTCGTAGCCTGAGTCACAGGCAGAGATCGATGGGGCTGGGAGGGCGGAGGCGTGGACGGCAGCGAGACCGGCTGGGGTCGGCAGGCTGAGCCGGCACCGCGTTGGCGGGCGCTGCTCGACCGGGCCCGGCTCGGCGGTCGCGGCGGGGAGCAGGCTGAGACGGACCGCCGCGCCGAGGAGCAGCCACCGCCCGAGGCGCTGCCCCGGCGCGCTGCCGGCGCCGGCGCCGGCTGGACCGGGCGGGCGCAGCCCGTCGGGCCGCCCGTCGAGCCGTCGTACGGCACCGAGCAGCCCTACCGGGCCGAGGCGACCTACCGGGTGGAGCCGGCCTACCGGGCCGACCCGGGGTATGGTGCCGAGCCGCCGTACCGGGGCGAGCCGGCGTACCGCACCGAACCGGAACCGCCTGCCGAGCCGTCCCGGCGGGCCGAGCCGGCGTACCGGACCGACCCGGAGCCCGCACCCCCGCGCGGCCGGGGCAGTGCCCCCGTGGAGTCCCGGTACGCGCTGCTCGACGGCGGCTACCGGGCCGATCCGGCGCCGCCGGAGTCCCGGTACGCGCTGCTCGACCGGGGCCGCTACCGTCCGGAGAATCACCAGCCCCCGGAGCCGGCCCAGCCCGCCCCGACCTACTCGGCCCCGCCCGCCGCCGACGGCTACCCGCCGCGGACCGAGCGGGCCCGGGTGGACTGGCGCGCCCCGGCGCCGGACCCTGAGGTGGAGCGGGCCACCGGAGTGCTCCGCCGCGAGTTGGGCGGTCCGCGGGTGATCGCCTTCGCCAACCCGAAGGGCGGGGTGCACAAGACCACCGCGACCGTGCTCGCCGCGGCGACGGTGGGCAGCGTACGCGGACGTGGGGTGCTCGCCTGGGACGACAACGAGCTGCGCGGCACCCTCGGGCTGCGGGCCGGCAGTGCCCGGCACGCCCGCACCATCCGGCACCTGATCCACGACCTCGCCCAGATCGAGATCCTGGAGGGCAACACCCTGCTGGAGCACCTCGACGACTACCTGCGGCACGCCTCCGACGGCTCGTACGACGTGCTGGCCGGCGAGGAGAGCCCCCGGTTCGCCCAGCGGCTGGACCAGTTCACCGTCAAGCGGGTGCTGGAGCTGCTGCGGCGTACCCACGAGGTGGTCTGCGTGGACACCGGCAACAACGTGGAGAGCCCGAACTGGCGTACCGTCATGCAGGCCGCCGACCAGCTCGTGGTGACCACCGTGCCGCGCGAGGACGCCGCGTTCAGCGCCGACTGGATGCTCGACCTGCTGCACGAGGTGGGCATGGGTGAGCTGGCCGACAACGCGGTGACCCTGATCTCCTGCCCGACGCCGGGGCGCAGCACCCTGCAGGACGACCTGGAGCGGCACTTCGCCACTCGCACCCGGGCCGTCGCGGTGGTGCCCTACGATACGGCCCTGGAGACCGGCTCCTCGATCGAGTACCACCAGCTCCAGGCGGAGACCCGGCAGGCCTGGCTCAAGGCCGCCGCGGTGATGCTGGAGCCGTTCACCCGCTGACCGCCACCCCGCGCCGGCCCGCCGCCTGAGAGGATCACCGGGTGAGTTCGGACCCCCCTGACCCCGAGCGGGCCGCCGACCGTCCCGTCTCTGATCACCCGGCGCCCGAGCACCCGGCCGTCGCCGGTCGCGGCCGGCCGGTCTGGATCGCCCTCGGCGTCGCGCTCGTGCTGACCGGGTTGGGTGCGCCGCTGGGGCTGCTCTGGGCGGCCGTCGCGCCGGGCACCCCGGTGCTGAAGACCGCCGAGGGCGCCATCTACGCCACACCGCAGCCGGAGCAGCCGATCGCCGCCGATGGTTGGTTCAGCCTGCTCGGGCTCGGCTTCGGGGTGCTCGCCGCGCTCGCGTTGTGGTTCCTGCTGCGCCGCCGGCGCGGCCCGGTGGGCCTGCTCGCCGGGGCCCTGGGCGGCCTCGGTGCGGCGCTGGTGGCCTGGCAGCTCGGCCGCCGGCTCGGGCTGGGCACCTACCATCGGCTGCTGGCCACCGCGCCGGACGGAACCCCCTTCACCAAGCCCGCCGACCTGCGGGCCGGCGGCGTGGACTGGTTCCTGCACGTGCTGCCCGTGCCGTACGGCAACCTGCTGCTGCCCGCGTTGGGCGTGGCCGTGACGTACACCCTGCTGGCCGGCTGGTCGCGGTGGCCGTCGCTGCGCCCGGAGCCCGACGACGGCTGGCCGCCGGCCGGCCCCGAACTCAGTTCGACCCCGGGGGACCCGCCAGCTCGTTGAGCGGGACCGGGACCGCCCGGATATGGCGCAACAGTGACGCCTCCCGGTTGAGCAGGCGCAGCTCGGCCCGGAGCCGGGCGGCGGTGTCGTCGATGGCGAGCAACCGCTGACGGTCGGCGACGGTGAGCGCGGCGGTGGCGGCCACCAGGTGCGACAGCACGGTGGGATCCTCCGGCAGCTGCTCGGAGATCTCCTGCGGGCCGGGCCGGATCAGCCCCAGGTACTGCCGGAAGACCGAGATCACCCGGGGGGCGAGCAGGTCGGCGACTTCGTCGGTGCCGGCCGGTTCGGGCAGCCACTCCACCTCGGCGGTCAGGTAGGGCGCCTCGCTCTCGTCGACGTCGGCGATGCGGAACCGCCGCCGGCCCACCGTGACGATGTCGAAGCCGCCGTCGGCCAGCTCGGTGACCTGCCGCAGCTCGGCGGTGCAGCCCACCTCGTGCAGGGTCACCTCGCCGTCGGCCCGACCCGCGCCGAGGGCCGCCTCCCAGCCGGCCCGGATCGCCACCACCCCGAACTCCCGGGGGGCCTCCTCCGGCAGCTCGACCAGGTGGCGCACCAGTGCCCGGTAACGCTCCTCGAAGATGTGCAGCGGGAGAACCAGCCCGGGGAAGAGGACCGTCCCGAGCGGGAACACCGGCAGCCGTGCGGTCACGCGTCCGAGCGTAGCCCGACCGCGCCGGACCGGCGTGTCCCGGCTCACCGTCTCGCCGTACGGGCGGTGCCGGTCGGTCCGGGGGCGGCCCGCCTAGACTCGCAAGGGTGTTGACTCGGATCGACCTGCGCGGCGGGACGCGCGACCCGCGCCGCCTGCTGCCCCGTGCCCAGCTCGACGTGTCGGTGGCCGTCGAGAGGATCCGTCCCCTGGTCGAGGCGGTCCGGGACCATGGCTACCGGGCGATCCGGGAGGCGAGCGAACGGTTCGACGGCATCTCCCCGGAACGCCTGCGGGTGCCGGTCGAGACGATCCGCGAGGCCGAGGGGGCACTCGACCCGCAGGTCCGCGCGGCGCTGCTGGAGTCGATCAGCCGGGCCCGCCGGGTCCACGCCGATCAGCGCCGGGCCGACCACACCACCCAGGTGGTGCCGGGCGGCACGGTGACCGAGCGCTGGGTGCCGGTCGACCGGGTCGGCCTCTACGTCCCCGGTGGCCTGGCCATGTACCCGTCGACCGTGGTGATGAACGTCGTTCCCGCCCAGGCGGCCGGGGTCCGCTCGCTGGTGGTGGTCAGCCCGCCCCAGCAGGACAACGCCGGCCTGCCCGACCCGCGGGTTCTCGCGGCCTGCGCGCTGCTCGGCGTCGACGAGGTCTACGCGGTCGGCGGCGCCCAGGCGGTGGCCATGCTGGCGTACGGGTCGGCCGTCGACCCGGCCGGCGCCGAGCACTGCGCGCCGGTCGATCTGGTCACCGGCCCCGGCAACATCTGGGTCACCGCCGCCAAGCGGCTGCTGCGCGGCGTGGTCGGCATCGACGCCGAGGCCGGCCCCACCGAGATCGCCATCCTCGCCGACGACACCGCCGACCCGGCGCACGTCGCCGCCGACCTGATCAGTCAGGCCGAGCACGATCCGCTCGCCGCGAGCGTGCTGGTCACCCCGTCGGTGGCGCTCGCCGACGCGGTCGACGCGGAACTGGCCCGGCAGGTGCCGGCGGCCAAGCACGCCGAGCGGATCGCCACCGCGCTGGGCGGCGAGCAGAGCGGCGTCGTCCTCGTCGATGACCTCGAGGCGGGCCTGCGGGTGGTCGACGCGTACGCGGCCGAGCACCTGGAGATCCAGACCGAGCACCCCCGCGAGTGGGCGATGCGGGTACGCAACGCCGGGGCGATCTTCGTCGGCGCCTGGTCGCCGGTGTCGCTCGGCGACTACTGCGCCGGCTCCAACCACGTGCTGCCCACCGGCGGCTGCGCCCGGCACTCCTCCGGGCTGTCCGTGCAGTCCTTCCTGCGCGGCATCCACCTGGTCGAATACAGCCAGGACGCGTTGCGCGAGGTCGCCCCGCACGTGGTCACCCTGGCCGGCGTCGAGGACCTGCCGGCGCACGGGCAGGCGGTCAGCGTGCGCTTCCCGGGAGAGATCTCGTGACGACCTTGGGCGACCTGCCGATCCGCGACGATCTGCGCGGGCTCACGCCGTACGGGGCGCCGCAGCTCGACGTGCCGGTCCGGCTGAACACCAACGAGAACTCCTACCCGCTGCCCGAGGCGGTGGTGGACGCGATTGCCAAGGCCCTCGCGGCGGAGCTGCGCGACCTCAACCGCTACCCGGACCGGGACGCCGGGGCGCTCCGCGCCGACCTGGCGGCCTACCTGGGCCACGGGCTCACCGTCGACCAGGTCTGGGCGGCCAACGGCTCAAACGAGATCCAGCAGCAGCTGCTGCAGGCGTTCGGCGGCCCCGGCCGCACCGCGCTCGGCTTCACCCCGGCCTACTCGATGCACCCGCTGCTGGCGCTCGGCACCGGCACCGGTTGGGTCCCCGCCGAGCGCGGCGTCGACTTCGGCCTGACCGCGGCCGACGCGGTCGCCCAGGTCCGGGCGCACCGGCCCGACGTGGTCTTCCTCTGTTCGCCGAACAACCCGACCGGCACCGCGCTCGCCCCGGCCGTGGTCGCCGCCGTGCTGGACGAGGCGCCCGGCATGGTGATCGTGGACGAGGCGTACGCCGAATTCGCCCGACCGGGGACGGTCAGCGCCCTCGCCGTGCTGCCCGACCACCCCCGGCTGGTCGTCACCCGGACGATGAGCAAGGCGTTCGGCTTCGCCGGCGGGCGGCTCGGCTACCTGGCCGCCGACCCGGCCGTCGTGCAGGCGGTGCAGCTCGTACGACTGCCCTACCATCTCTCCGTGCTCACCCAGGCCGCCGCCCGCGCGGCGCTGGCGCACCGCGACGCCCTGCTCGGCACGGTCGCCGCGATCATGCAGCAGCGCGACCGGATCGTGGCGGAGTTGCGCGCCCGGGGGCACCGGGTCGCCGACAGCGACGCCAACTTCGTCCTCTTCGCCGTCGGCGGCGACCAGGCCGCCGCCTGGCGCACCCTGCTGGATGCGGGTGTGCTGGTCCGCGACGTCGGCCTGCCGGGCTGGCTGCGGGTCACCGCCGGCACGTCCGCCGAGACCGACGCTTTCCTTTCCGCCATGGAGAAAATCCGATGAGTCGCACCGCCCGGATCGAGCGGGTCACCAAGGAGACCAAGGTCCTCGTCGAGCTCGACCTCGACGGCACCGGCCGGGCCGACATCGAGACCGGCGTCGGCTTCTACGACCACATGCTGCACCAGATCGCCCGGCACGGCGGCTTCGACCTGACCGTGCACACCGTCGGCGACCTGGAGATCGACGCGCACCACACCATGGAGGACACCGCGCTGGCCCTGGGCGCCGCGTTCGACCGGGCGCTGCGCGACAAGGCCGGCATCCGGCGGTACGGCTCGGCCACCGTCCCGATGGACGAGGTCCTGGTCCGCGCCGCGGTCGACCTGTCCGGCCGGCCGTACGTGGTGCACGACGAGCCGCCGCTCGCGCCGTACATCGGGCCGGTCTACCCGACCAGCATGACCCGGCACATCTGGGAGTCGTTCGGCCAGGCCGCCCGGATCACCCTGCACGTCGACGTGCTGCGGGCGGCCCGCCCCGGTGGCCACCCGGACGCCCACCACGTGGTCGAGGCGCAGTTCAAGGCGGTGTCCCGGGCGCTGCGCGAGGCCACCGCCATCGACCCGAGCGCGCGGGGCGCGATTCCCAGCACGAAGGGGGCCCTGTGATGGGCGGGGTGCTGCCGACGCTGCTGCTGATCCTGGCCGGGGTGCTGGTCGGCGGGACGTGGTCGCTGCACAAGCAGGGCGCGCCGCGCGGCACGGTGGTGGTCGTCGGGCTGCTGGCCGTGCTGGCCACCGCCGGCGGGCTCCTCTGGCTGCTGCCGGTCGGAGGGTCGGCATGAGCGAGCGTCAGCGAGCGAATCATCGGCACAGCGCCGTGGTGCCTCATGGCGGCACGGAACGCAGCGGAGTGCCGGCATGAGCGAGCGGGTGGTGGTGCTCGACTACGGCTCGGGCAACCTGCGCTCGGCCGAGCGCGCCCTGGCGCGGGCCGGCGCGGACGTCACCGTGACCGACGACCTGTCCGCCGCCGCCGAGGCCGAGGGCCTGGTGGTGCCGGGGGTCGGCGCGTTCGCCGCCTGTATGGCCGGCATCGAGGCGCTGGGCGCCGGGCCGGTCATCGCCGAGCGGGTCGCCGCCGGCCGGCCGGTGCTCGGCATCTGCATCGGCATGCAGGTGCTCTTCGAGCACGGCGACGAGCACGGGGTGGTTACCAAGGGTCTCGGCCTGCTGCCGGGCGGGGTGACCCGGCTGCCGGCGGAGCGGCTGCCGCACATGGGCTGGAACACCGTGCACGCGCCGGTGGGGTCGGTGCTCTTCGCCGGCCTGCCGGCCGACGCCCGGTTCTACTTCGTCCACTCGTACGGGGTGACCGAGCCCGCCGCGCTGGCCGCGACCGGGGCGGCGGTGACCACCGCCGAGCACGGGGCCGAGTTCGTCGCCGCCGTGGAGCGGGGTGTGCTGTCGGCGGCCCAGTTCCACCCGGAGAAGTCGGCCGACACCGGTGCCGCCCTGCTGCGTAACTGGCTCGCGACGCTGTGAGCGCGAGGAGTGAGCCGGGTTTGCGAGCCCCGCAGTCGCGAATGAAGGTGGGCACGGTGAGCGCGAGGTGAGCAAGGAGCGGGCCCGCCGCCGGGAGGCCCGTGAGGCCGAGCTTGAGCGGGAGCGTGCCGCCCGTCGCCGCCGGGTGGCGCGCCGGGAGCGCCGCCGCGCCCTGGTACGCCGGCTGACCCCGCGTCTGCGGCGCGGCCGGACGGGCCGGCTGGCTCGGCACACCCGGGGCGAGCGCGCCGCGATCGTGCTGCTCACCGGGTTGGCGGTGGTCGGCATCTGGACTTTCGTCGACGATCTGGCGCTGCGGCTGGCGCTGGTCGTGCTGTTGCTGCTGGTCCTGCCGGCGATCGTGGTGATCGCCCTGGATCGTCGTACCTGATGCGAGGAGAAGAGTTTTGAGCCTCACCCTGTTGCCCGCCGTGGACGTCGCCGACGGTCAGGCCGTCCGGCTCGTGCAGGGCGCCGCCGGCAGCGAGACCGCGTACGGCGACCCGCTCGAAGCGGCTCTCGCCTGGCAGTCCGACGGCGCGGAGTGGATCCACCTGGTCGACCTGGATGCCGCCTTCGGCCGGGGTTCCAATGCCGCCCTGCTCGCCGAGCTGGTGGGGAAGCTGGACGTGCAGGTGGAGCTCTCCGGCGGGATCCGGGACGACGCGTCGCTGCGGGCCGCCCTCGCGACCGGGGCGGCCCGGGTCAACATCGGCACGGCCGCGCTGGAGGACCCGCAGTGGTGCGACCGGATCTGCGGCGAGTACGGCGACCGGGTGGCGATCGGGCTGGACGTGCGCGGCCGTACCCTCGCCGCGCGGGGCTGGACCCGCGAGGGCGGTGACCTGTACGAGGTGCTGGCGCGGCTGGACAAGGCGGGCGCCTCCCGCTACGTCGTCACCGACATCACCAAGGACGGCACCATGCGCGGGCCGAACCTGGACCTGCTCCGTGAGGTGTGCGCCCGCACCGACGCCCCGGTGATCGCCTCCGGTGGCGTCTCCACCCTGGACGACCTGCGTGCCCTGGCCGGCCTGGAGCCGCTGGGCGTGGAGGGCGTGATCGCCGGCAAGGCGCTGTACGCCGGGGCGTTCAACGTCGCCGAGGCCCTCGCCACGCTGCGGGCCGCCGGGTGACCGTCCCCACCGTCACCCGGCTCGGCTCGGGTGGTCCCTGGGAGGCCCGGTACGGCTACTCGCGGGTGGTCCGGGCCGGCGATCTGGCGATCACCGCCGGTTGCACCTCGACGGTCGACGGCCGGGTGGCGCACGTCGGGGACGCGGCGGCGCAGACCGCCCAGGCGCTGCGGATCGGCCTGGCCGCGCTCGCCGAGGTGGGCGCGGGGCCGGCCGACGTGATCCGGACCCGGCTGTACGTGACCGACCGAAGCCACGCCGACGAGGTCGGGCGGGCGCACCAGGCGGTGTTCGGGGTGGTCCGTCCGGTGGCGACCATGGTCGTCGTGGCCGGGCTGATCGACGAGGACCACCTGGTCGAGGTCGAGCTGGAGGCCTACCTGCCCCAGCAGCGGATAGGCTCGTAGCATGACGGTGGCGGTACGGGTGATCCCTTGTCTGGACGTGGACGCCGGGCGGGTGGTCAAGGGGGTCAACTTCCGCGACCTGCGGGACGCCGGCGACCCGGTGGAGTTGGCCGCGGCGTACGACCGGGCCGGCGCGGACGAGCTGACCTTCCTTGACGTCACCGCCTCGTCGACCGATCGGGGCACCATGCTCGACGTGGTCCGGCGCACCGCCGAGTCGGTCTTCATCCCGCTCACCGTGGGCGGCGGTGTCCGAGCGGTCGCCGACGTCGACACCCTGCTGCGCGCGGGTGCGGACAAGGTCGGGGTGAACACCGCGGCGATCGCCCGGCCGGAGCTGCTTACCGAGATCGCCGACCGGTTCGGTCGGCAGGTGCTGGTGCTCTCGCTCGACGTGCGGCGCGCGCCGGCCGGCGGTACGCCGAGCGGCTTCGAGGTGACCACGCACGGCGGTCGCCGGGGCGCCGGCCTCGACGCGGTCGAGTGGGCTCGGCGCGGTGCCGAGCTGGGCGCGGGGGAGATCCTGCTCAACTCGATGGACGCCGACGGCACGAAGGCCGGCTTCGACCTGTCGTTGATCCGGGCCGTCCGGGAGGTCGTCGACGTACCGGTGATCGCCAGTGGCGGCGCCGGCGCGGTGGCGCACTTTCCGCCGGCGATCGGCGCGGGCGCCGACGCAGTGCTGGCGGCGAGCGTCTTCCACTTCGGCGAGCTGACCGTCGGCGAGGTCAAGGACGCCCTACGCGGCGCCGGTCACCCCGTGCGCTGACCCGGGTGGCCCTCGGGGGAGCGGCGCGGCATCGGGATGGAGCGGACGACGTACTCCTGAACGGCGGCGGCGTGGTCGTCCTCGGCGAGGCGCCAGTCGGACTCGCCCGGGGCGTGCTGGCGGCTCAGCACTCCCTGCACCGTGTCGACGGTGGTCCCCAGACCGGCGCTCGGCCGGGTGCGCCACAGCCGTTCGCCGTCCGGGGTGATCCGGAACCAGCCGTCGGAGACGCTGACCAGGCCCGCGCCGGTCAGCCGGCGGACCGCTCCCTCCACTTCGTGCCGGTCGGGGATGGACCGGTTGAGGTAATCGGCGGTCGAGAGGACGTCAGCGAGGCGGACTCCCTCCGGACGACGGCTGGCGGCCGCCCGGCGGTGTCGCCCGGCGCCGCTCGCGATCACCAGCGCGACGAAGATCCAGGCGTCGGTCCGGCGCCATTCGTTCTCCCCCATGCACGAATGATGCCCGGTGAAGGTGGCTGAGGAAACACCTGGTGTCGTCCGTCGGGTGTCACCGCAGCTCACCGTGCTGTTGCCCGTCCCATTCCCTGGCCGCCGGGGCAGGCCGGGATGAGGTTGCGTGGTCGAGCGGGGGTCAGGCCGTCTCGCCGGCCGGCTGCGGCGTGCAGCTGACCAGCTCCGCGGCGGCCGGCGCCGGCTGCGCGGGCACCGCGAAGAGCGGGATGAAGACCTGGGCGAGCGGCCCGATGGCGAGCGCGTAGGCGACGGTGCCGATGCCGACCGTGCCGCCGAGCAGCCAGCCGAGCGCCAGCACGGCCACCTCGATGACGGTGCGGACCAGCCGGATGGACCGGCCGGGACGGCGGGCGACATACCCGGTCATCAGACCGTCACGCGGGCCGGCGCCGAGCGCCGCGCCCAGGTAGAGCCCGGTGGCCGCGCCGTTGGCGATGATCCCGACGACCAGCATCCCGACCCGCACCGGCAGCCCCGGGTCGGATGGCAGCAGGGCCAGGGTGGCGTCCAACACCAGGCCGATCACCACCACGTTGCTTACCGTGCCGAGGCCGGGGCGCTGCCGCAGCGGGATCCAGAGCAGCAGGACGGCGGCGCCGACCGCGATGGTGACCGTGCCGACGGTCAGCCCGGTCTGCCGGGCGAGGCCCTGGTGGAAGACGTCCCACGGGTCGAGGCCGAGGCCGGACCGGATCATCAACGCCATGCTGACGCCGTATAGGGCGAGCCCGACGTAGAGCTGGGTGAGCCGCCGGGTCGGCCGGTACCGGAGATTGCCGATCGCTGCCATGCATGCCACTCTAGGGGCCAATTCTGGCCAGAATAGAGCCAATTACGGAGGGGTGGCTATGACGAGTCAGGTGCGTGGCGTCCAATTGGCTCGGCTGCTCGGTCAGTGGCACGCTCTGCCCGGCCGTCGGCGCAGCCCCGACTACGCCGCGCTCGCCGCCGCCGTCCGCGGCCTGCTCGCCGACGGTCGGCTACCCCTGGGGGTACGCCTGCCCGCCGAGCGGGAGCTGGCGGAGGCGCTGCGGGTCAGCCGAACCACCGTCACCGCGGCGTACCGGGAGCTGCGGGAGAGCGGCCACCTGGCCAGCCGCCGGGGTGCCGGGAGCTGGACCATGCTGCCCGGCACCCACCGGGTGGCCAGCACCGGGCTCTGGACCCCGATCGACGACCGGGACATGATCGACCTCGGGGTGGCCGCGCTCGCCGCGCCGCCACAGCTCCTGGCGGCCGCTCGGGCCGCCACCGAGGACCTGCCGCGCTACCTCGGCGGCGCCGGCTACCACCCGACCGGCATCATCGAGCTGCGCGAGGCGGTGGCCCACGCGTACACCGAGCGGGGGCTGTCGACCAGCCCGGAGCAGATCATGGTCACCAGCGGCACCCAGCACGCGCTGGACCTGGTGCTGCGGCTGGCCCTGTCGCCCGGCGGCGGGGTGCTGGTGGAGTCCCCGACCTATCCCAACGCCCTCGCCGCGCTGTCCGCCCGTCGGGCTCGGATCACCACCCACGGCCTGGCGACCGACGGCGCCGGCTGGGACGCCGACCTGCTGCTGGGCAGCATCCGGCAGGCCCGGCCGAAGGTGGCCTACCTGATCCCCGAGTTCCAGAACCCGACCGGTCACCTCATGGACACCGGGCTGCGCGAGCGGCTCGTCGGGGCCGCCCACGCCGCCGGGACCGACCTGGTCATCGACGAGTCCTTCGTGGACCTGCCGTTGGACGGCACCCCGTTGCCGCCGCCGGTCGCCACGTTCGACAGGCACTCCCGGGTGATCAGCATCGGCGGGATGAGCAAGCCGTACTGGGGTGGGCTGCGGATCGGTTGGGTCCGGGCGTCCGCTCCGCAGGTGCAGCGGCTCGCTGCCGCGCGGGTCGGCGTCGACATGGCCAGCCCGGTGCTCGACCAGCTGCTCGCGGTGCACCTGCTGGCCGAGGCCTCGAACATCGTGACCGCCCGGCGGACCCAGCTCGCCACCCAGCGGGACGCGCTGGTCAGCGCGCTCGCCGTGCGGCTGCCCGACTGGCGGGTCGCGGTGCCGCGCGGCGGTGTCACGCTCTGGGCCGAGCTGGACGGACCGATCTCCAGCGCGCTGGCCCGGGCGGCCGAGGAGGTCGGCGTACGCCTGGCGCCCGGGCCCCGGTTCGGCCTGGACGGCACCCTCGAACGGTTCCTGCGGCTGCCCTTCACGCTGCCCGCCGCCGATCTGGTGGAGGCGGTCGGCCGGCTCGCCGCCGTCCGCTACGACCTGGACCGGGCCGGCCGCCCGCAGTGGCGGGAGCCGTCCGTCATCGCCTGACCGCGCAGCCCCGGCCGGACGTGGAGCTGCCCGGTTCGGGCTCGCCGGGCCACCCGGGCTGCGAGACTGCGCGGGTGGGGAACAGCGGCGGCACCCGGTGGTCGAGCCTGGTCAGGCTCGGCGCGCCGGGGTCCCGGGTGACCCGGCTGGAGCTCTTCTACGACCTCGTCTTCACCTTCGCGTTCCTCACCGTCACCGGCCTGACCGCGAGCCGGCCCAGCTGGGTCAACCTTTTCCGGGCCCTGCTCATGCTGGCGCTGCTCTGGTGGAGCTGGCAGGGTTTCGCCGGCATCGGCAACGTCGTCCGCGCCGACCAGGGCGTGCTGCCGGCGGTCGGCTTCGTCATCGGTGCGGCCACCTTCCTGCTGGTGCTGAGCATCCCGGGCGCGTTCGTCAGCGAGCCAGGTGGGCTGAACGGCCCGCTCGTCTTCGCCGTCTGCTACTTCCTGGTCCGTGCCGCGCAGCTCGCGGTCTTCGGCTGGGTGGCCCGGTCCGACCCGGCCGCGTTCCGGCTCTGGCGGCAGCTCGCCGCCCTGCCGGTGATCGCCACGGTGCTGCTGGTCATCGCCGGGCAGGTGCCAACCCGGGTCACCTCCGGCGCCCTGGAGACCGGGCTACAACTCGGCTTCTGGACGGCGGCGGTGCTGGTGGAGTACGTTCCGGGCATCGTCCTGGGTGGCTCGTACTGGGTGGTGGCCTCTGCCGGGCACTGGGCGGAGCGCCACAGCCTGATCATCCTGGTCGCGCTCGGTGAGTCGATCATCGCGCTCGGGCTCGGGCCGAAGGCCATCAGCGCGCTGCCGCTGACCTGGCCGGTGATCACCGCCGCGGTGCTCGGCATCGCGATCGCCGCGGCGCTCTGGTGGGCGTACTTCGACACCCTCGCCCCCGGGATGGAGCAGCGGCTGCACGCCGCCCGTGAGCCGGACGCCCGGGCCCCGCTGGCCCGGAACGCGTACACCTACCTGCACCTGCCGATGGTCGCCGGGATCATCTTCTTCGCGCTCGGGCTCAAGGATCAGCTCGCCGAGGCGGCGTTGCCTGACACGCCGCCCTGGGGGGATCCGCTCGGTGCGTACTGGGTGACCGTCCTCTACGGCGGGGTCGCCGTCTACCTGCTCAGCATCGCCGGCTGCGCGCTGCTGGTGCTGCGCGCCGTGCGCTGGCCGCTGCTGGCGGGGGTGGTGGTGATCGTCCTGGTCGCCCTGGGGGCGGCGGGGCTGCCGGAGTTGGTGGCGGTGGCGGTGCTGGCGGTGCTCTGCGTCGTCACCATGGTGGCCGAGACGCTCCGCGAGACCGGCCGGCGGCGGCAGATCCGGGAGCTCGCGCTGGAGGAACAGTTCGCGGTCGAGGTGGAGCAGAGCCGGTGGCGCCGGCAGCACCTGTGACCGGCCCCGGGCGCGGCGGTGGCCGTGCCCCGAGACGGAGGGGCACGGCCACCGGTGGATGAGGGACGACGGCTCCAGGTCGCGGCGCGGCGCCAGACCGGCCTTCATTCGGTCCGGAGCGCCGTCTAGCGGCGCGGAGACCGAATTATGGCCGCCAGCCGAGCTGGAGTTGTCGAAGCTACAGCTCGGCGAGGCTGCCCGCGTACATCTTCTCGATCTCGGCGGCGAAGTTGCTCTCCACGCTCCGACGCTTGATCTTCATCGACGGGGTGATCTCGCCGTGCTCGATGGCGAGGTCGCGGGGGAGGACGGTCACCTTCTTGACCGTCTCCCAGCGGTTGAGCTTGGCGTTGAGCTCCGCCAGGTGGCCCTCGACCATCGCCTGCGCCTCAGGCGAGGTGACGATGTCGGCGTAGTCGCGGCCGTCGAGGGGGCCGCCGGCCGCCCAGTCCCGGATCGCGTCCGGGTCGAGGGTGACCAGCATGGTGCAGTAGTTGCGGGCCTGCCCGATGACCATCGCCTGCGAGGTGTACGGGCAGATCGCCTTGAACATGCCCTCGATGTGCGACGGGGCGATGTACTTCCCGCCCGAGGTCTTGACCAGGTCCTTCTTCCGGTCGGTGATCCGCAGGTAGCCGTCGTCGTCGAGGCTGCCGATGTCCCCGGTGCGGAAGAAGCCGTCGTCGGTGAACGCGGCGGCGGTCTCCTCGGGCAGGTTGTGGTAGCCGCGCATCACGGGCCGGCCGCGGACCAGGATCTCGCCGTCGGTGTCGATCCGGCACTCGAGGTCGCCCATCGCCCGACCCACGGTGCCGATGCGCAGCCCGTCCGGCGGGTTGACGAAGTTGCCCGCGCTGCTCTCGGTGAGGCCGTACCCCTCGGAGATGGGCAGGTTGGCGGCGGCGAAGAAGGTGGCGATCTCCTGGCTGAGCGGCGCCGCGCCGGAGACCAGCACCCGGATCCGGCCGCCGAGCCGGGCCTGGAGCTTGCTGAACACCAGCTTCTCGGCCAGCGCGTACCGCAGCTTCAGCCCGGTCGGAAGCGGCCTGCCGGCCTGTTCCAGGGCGACCTTCTCCTTGCCCACCGCGACGCCCCAGGCGAAGATCTTCGCCTTCGCGCCGCCGGCGTCCTGGGCCGTGGTGACCGCCTTGTTGTAGACCTTCTCGAAGACCCGGGGCGCGCCGCACATCAGCGTCGGCCGGACCACGGCGAGCAGCTCGACCAGCTTCTCCACCCGACCGTCGACGTAGGTGGGCAGGCCGACGTGGGTGGCGCCGCAGAGCAGCGTCTTGCCGAACGAGTGGGACAGCGGCAGCCAGAGGTACTGGAGGTCGTCGTCGCGGAGCAGCTTCACCTCCTCCTGCGCCACCCCCTCCCAGCACCAGCCGCCGTGCAGCAGTTCGACGCCCTTGGGCTGGCCGGTGGTGCCCGAGGTGTAGATCAGGGTGGCCAGGTGGTCCGGGCCGATGCCGGCGACCAGCATGTCGACGAGGTTCGGCTCGTTGGCCAGGGCCCGGGTGCCCCGCTCCTCCAGGTCGGCCAGGGTGAGTTGCGGGACGGCCGCGGCCGGGTCCGGTTCGCCGTCGAAGAGCACCACGTGGGTCAGCGCCGGCAGCTCCGCGCCGACGATCTTCGCTGCCTGGGCCGGGTCCTCGGCGAATAGCACCCTCGACCCGGAGTCGGCGATGATGTAGGTCGCGTCGTCCGGCTCGGTGGTCGGGTAGACGGTGGTGGTGGCGCCGCCCGCGCACATGATGCCGAAGTCGGCGATCACCCAGTCGAGCCGGGTGTTTGCCAGGATCGCCACCGGGTCCTCCAGGCCGACGCCGAGCCCGTGCAGGCCGGCCGCGACCGCCTTGGCGCGCTGCCCGACCTGCTCCCAGCTCAGCCAGACCGGCCCGGAGTCGTCCGGGGCGGGATGGCCGAACGCGGGCCGGTCCGGGGTCGCCGCCACGCGCTTGAGGAACATGTCGGGAATGGAACGGTACGGTACATCGAGAGCCATCGCGGTAGCCGCCTTCAGGGATGGGAGGGACGTGATGGGGGTCACGTCGGCCTGCGGTTACCGAAGAGTATGGCCTGTTCCCGGGCAGCGGCTAGTGCGGGCGGCCCGCGTCAGGCGTATCGGGAGGCGGCCAAAGACCAGTCGTAGGTGGCCCGGATCCAGTTCCGCCGCGTGGTGAGGAAGGCCCGGACCGCCTCATCCGCCCCGCTGGCCAGCGCCGCCTCCCGCCGCGCGTACTCGGCCAGGCCCTCGTTGAACCGGGTGGCCGCCGCGCGCAGCGCGGCCGTCTCGTCCTGCCCGGTCTCGTCGAGGATCGTGGCGACCAGGTTGTGCACGTCCGACGTGTCGGCGCGCTCCTTGTCGTAGGAGAACACGTCGTTGCACCAGCAGACCAGGTCGGAGGCGAGGGCATCCAGGGCGGCCAGCGCCGGATCAGTCCGCGGGCCCACCTCGGGCAGTCCGTCGTACGCCAGGTCGGTGAGGGTGAAACTGGGCCGGGTGCCGCCGGTGTGCCGGCGCATCTGCACGTACTCGGCCACCCCGGGCACCCGGCGGTGCTCCCGGTTCGCCGCCTCCCAGAGCAGCGCCAGCAGATATTCCCGCAGGTCGCTCAGCAGGCGCAGCAACAGGGCCGGCCGCTGCCGGGCGCGGGCCCGCCGACACAGGTCGTCCAGCGCGACGCCGAGCGGCCCCACACCGGTCGGCGCCGGGACGGTCGGGTCGCCGTGCCGGTCGAGCACCGCCAGCAGTTCCGCCAGGGTCGGCGCGAGTCGGGTCGGGCTGGCGGCGAGGCCGTCCTCGTCGCAGGCGTCGTCCATCACGAACAGCCAGCAGATCAGGTCGGTGAGCAGGCGCAGCCCCTCCACCGGCGCCTCCGGGCAGGCCCGGCCGGCCAGGTCCGCCGGGTTGGCGGCGGCCAGCCGGCCCAGCCCCGCCGAGGTGTCGATCAAGCCCAGCTCGCGTACCCATCCGGCGCTCGCGGCAGCGACCAGCTCGACCCCGTCGTGCCGGCTCACCGGGAAGGGCGGTTCGCGCAGTGCCGAGATCGCGAAGCTGCGCATCCCTGCCTCCCCCTGTGCAGCCACTCAGCAGTGCACCGACGGGACAGGAGCCTACGACAGCGGGAATTGGCAGTGATCATTCGGGCGGTGCAATTTTCATTTTCGCCGTGGCCGTTTCCGCGCCCCAGCTCAGAGGCCCAGGCGGGCCGCCCGCAACCGGTCCGCCGGCGCTGCCGGGCCGTCCACCTGCACCCGTGCCACCCGCTGCCGACCGGACAGGAAGAGCACCAACTCGCCGGGGTTGCCCACCACCCGAAGCCGTTCGCCACCCCGGCCGGCGGCGCGCTCGCCGTGACCGGGCGCCTGGATCAGCAGGTCCGCCGGGAAGCGGCGCAACGCCAGCCGGGCCAGCATCGCCGCCCGCTTCCACAGCACCGCCGCGAACCCCGCCGGCAGGTCCCGAGGCCGCCAACCCGGCTGCGCCCGGCGTACGTCCTCGTGGTGGATGAAGAACTCCATGGTGTTGGTCAGCTCGTCGGTGAGCGGGTTGCTCACCGGGCTCCACGCCGGCGGACGGCGGACCCGGGCCACCAGGTCGGCGTACGGGCCGGCGGCCACCCGCCGGCGAACCGCCTCGCCGTACCCGCGCAGCGACGGAAGCAGGATGCCGCCGGCGGCGTCCGGCCGGCGTTCCCGCACCACCAGGTGCGCCGCGAGGTCGCGGGTGTTCCAACCCTCGTTGATCGTCGGAGCGTCCGGACCCAGGTCCAGCAGCAGATCGGCGAGCGCCTCGCGCTCCGATCGGGCGTACCGCGGCATGGGCCCGATCGTAGGCCCGCGGTGGCCCGCCGGCGTGGGCCGTCGCCGGGCATGTCCCCTCCGGTTCGGCGGAACTGGCCCGGAGGAGTAAGGATGTGGGAGAAAACGGTGGCTTACGGCGGGGGAGCAGCGTGGCGAGCAAGACAAGTCGGGACGTCCTCGGCAGAGGGCTGCGGGTGCTCGGCCAGGCCATCCGGGAACAACCGCGGATCTTCGCGATCGCGGTGACCGGCAGCGTGCTCTTCGGCCTCATGGTGATCGCCAGCGCGAGGGCGGTCGGAGTGGTGATCGGCGAGGTGGCCCTGCCGGCCATCGCCCGCGGCTCGGTGGCCGGCGGCACGCTCGCGCTCGCCGCGGCCGCCCTGTTCGGGATCAGCGTGCTGCGGGTGGTCGGCATCTTCGGCCGCCGGCTCGGCGCCGGCTACATGCAGTACGCGCTGCAGGCCGACTATCGCCGCCGGGTCACCCGCCGCTACCTCGACCTGCCGCTGTCCTGGCATCACCGCAACGCCACCGGCACCCTGCTCTCCAACGCCAACTCCGACGTGGAAGCCGCCTGGTACCCGATCGCGCCGCTGCCGTTCGCCGTCGGCACCCTGGTGATGCTCGTCGGCGCGGTGGTCACCCTCTTCCTCACCGACTGGGCCCTCGCCCTGGTCGGCCTCGCCGTCTTCCCGTCGCTGTTCGCGCTCAACGTGGTCTACTCCCGCCGGATGGCCCCCCGCCAGGCCCGCGCCCAGCGGCTGCGCGCCGAGGTCAGCGGCATTGCCCACGAGAGCTTCGACGGCGCGCTGGTGGTCAAGACGATGGGCCGCGAGGCGCAGGAGACCGCCCGGTTCGCCGCCCGCGCCGGGCAGCTGCGCGACGCCCTGATCGCCGTCGGCCGGCTGCGCGGCGTCTTCGACCCGATGCTGGAGACCCTGCCCAGCCTCGGCACCCTCGCCGTGCTGGTGGTCGGCGCGATCCGGCTCCGGCAGGGCGCGATCGGCGTGACCGAACTGATCAGCGTGGCGTTCCTGTTCACCGTGCTGGCCTTCCCGGTCCGCGCCATCGGCTGGGTGCTGGCCGAGGTGCCGCGCAGCGTCGCCGGCTGGGACCGGGTACGCCACGTCCTCGACGCCACCGGCGAGATGCCGTACGGGGAGCTGACCCTCGACCCGGCCGCGCCGACGCCGGCCACCCTCGCCTTCCACGACGTCCACTTCGGTTACGAGCCGGCCGAGGCGCACCTGCCCGGCACCGAGGTGCTCGGCGAGGTCACCTTCACCGTGCCGGCCGGGAAGACGGTCGCACTGGTCGGGCCGACCGGCGCCGGCAAGTCCACCATCGCCTCGCTCGCCGTCCGACTGGTCGACCCGCACGCCGGCACGGTCACCCTGGACGGCGTCGACGTCCGCGAGTTGACCGCCGCCTCGCTCGCCGCGAACGTGGCCCTGGTGGCCCAGGTGCCGTTCGTCTTCGACGACACCGTCCGGGCCAACATCACCCTGGACCGGCCCGGGATCGGCGACGAGGAGGCGTGGGCGGCGCTGCGGCTGGCGGAGGCGGACGGCTTCGTCGCCGCGCTGCCCGACGCGCTGGACACCATGGTCGGCGAGCGGGGCACCTCGCTCTCCGGCGGCCAGCGGCAGCGGCTCACCCTGGCCCGGGCGCTCGCCGGCCGCCCCCGGCTGCTGGTGCTCGACGATGCCACCAGCGCCGTCGACCCGCGGGTGGAGGCGGCCATCCTGGCCGGGCTGCGTGCCCCGGCCGCCGGCGGAGCGCCGGCGTCGATCCTGGTTGTCGCGTACCGGCGGGCCACCATCGCGCTCGCCGACGAGGTGATCTACGTCGAGCAGGGACGGGTCGTGGCCCGGGGGACCCATGCGGAACTGCTCACCACCGTGCCCGGCTACACCGACCTGGTCACCGCGTACGAGCAGGCCGAACAGGAACGCGAGCAGCCCCACCCGTACGACGAGGTCAGTCCCGCGCTGACCTCCGGCCTGGAAGTCGAGGTTGACCGGTGACGACGGTGACGACGGAGGCGACCGAGTCGACCTGGCGGACGCTGCGGCGTGGCCTGGCCCTCTCCCCCGAGCTGAAGACCGGGCTGGCCGGCACGCTCGGGCTGGCGCTGGTCTACATGGTCGGCCGGGTCGCCGTGCCGGTGGCCGTGCAGCGCGGCATCGACCACGGCATCGTGGGCGGGCTCGATGTGGACGTGGTCTCGCTGACCGTCATCGCCACCGCCGCCGTGCTGGTGGTCACCACCGCCTGCGGCTACCTGATGATGCGCCGGCTCTTCACGGTCAGCGAGACCGCTCTCGCCGGGGTGCGCACCCGGGCCTTCCGGCACGTGCACGACCTGTCGATGCTGCACCAGCAGTCGGAGCGGCGCGGTTCGCTGGTCTCCCGGGTCACCAGCGACGTCGACCAGATCACCCAGTTCCTCCAGTGGGGCGGCGTGATTCTGCTCGTCAACCTGGGCCAGCTCGTCGTGACCACGGCCGTCATGCTGGCGTACTCCTGGCAGCTGACCCTGGTGGTGGTCGGCGCCTTCACGCCAGCGGTGCTGGTGATCCGGGTGTTGCAGCGCCGCCTCGGCGGCGCGTACGGCCTGGTCCGGCAGCGGACGGGCGCCCTGCTCGGCACCATCGGCGAGAGCGTGGTGGGCGCCCCGGTGATCCGGGCGTACGGGATCGCCGGGCGCACCGCCCGGCGGCTGGACGACGCGATCGAGGGGCAGCGGCGGGCCCAGCAGAAGGCAATCCGGATCAGCATCGTGGGCAGCTCGGTGGGGGAACTGGCGGCCGGCCTGGCCCTGGCCGGCGTGGTGGTCGTCGGGGTCAGCCTCGGCGTCGACCGGACCCTGTCCATCGGCCAGCTCACCGCGTTCCTGTTCCTGGTGACCCTGTTCATCCAGCCGGTGCAGATCGCCACCGAGGTGCTCAACGAGGCGCAGAACGCGATCGCCGGCTGGCGTCGGGTGCTCGACGTGCTGGACGCCACGCCGGACGTGGCCGACCCGGGCGAGCGGGGGAAGGAGCTGCCGGCCGGCCCGCTGGACATCCGCTTCGCGCGGGTCACCTTCGCCTACCCGGGTGGGCCGCCGGTGCTGCACGGCGTGACCCTGGACATTCCGGCGAAGAGTCGGGTGGCCGTGGTCGGCGAGACCGGCAGCGGCAAGACCACCTTCGCCAAGCTGCTCACCCGGCTGATGGATCCCACCGAAGGCGAGGTGCTGCTCTCCGGTGTGCCGCTGCGCCAGGTGCGGTTCGATTCGCTGCGCTCCCGGGTGGTGATGGTGCCGCAGGACGGCTTCCTTTTCGACGCCACCGTCGGGGAGAACGTCCGCTTCGGCCGCCCGGAGCTGACCGACGCGCAGCTCACCGCCGCCTTCACCGAGCTGGGTCTGGCGGACTGGCTGGACGGGCTGCCGGCCGGCCTGGACACCCCGGTCGGCGAGCGGGGTGAGGCGCTCAGCGTCGGGGAGCGGCAGCTCGTCGCGCTGGCCCGGGCGTACGTGGCCGACCCCGACCTGCTGGTGCTCGACGAGGCGACCAGCGCCGTCGACCCGGCCACCGAGGTACGCCTGCAGCGCACCCTCGACGCGGTCACCCGGGGCCGGACCACGCTGGCCATCGCCCACCGGCTTTCCACCGCCCAGGCCGCCGACGAGGTGATCGTGGTGGACCGGGGCCGAATCGTCCAGCGCGGTCCCCACGACGAACTGGTGCAGGATCCCGACTCGGTCTACGCCCTCCTCTATGCCTCCTGGCTGGAGCAGACCCGCTGACCCGTGCGCCGTGGCCCCGTTGATAAAGGAGTTTGCGTCTCAGGACGGTCCGATCCCGACGCAAACTCCTTGATCAACCCTTCGGGGGTGGGGCAGCGGTCAGGGGGCCGGTGAGGTAGCGCTGGATGGTGGGGGCTAGCGCGGCGACCAGGGTTTCCGGGGCGGCGGAGGCGACCGGTTCGAGCCGGATGACGTACCGCATCATGGCCAGGCCGATCAGCTGACTGCCGACCAGCGCGCCGCGTAGCGGCAGCTCGGCCGGGTCGAGGTCGAGGTGCTCGAGGATCCGGCGCAGCACCTGGGTGATCAGGAACTCGCGCACCAGCCGGGCCGTCCACTCGTTACTGACCGCCGAGCGGAGCAAGGCCACCGCCGCTCCGCCGGCCGGAGAGTCCCAGACCGACAGGAAGGTGCGGACCAGCCGCTCGCCCGCTTCGTCCGGGCCGGCGGCGAGCACGGCCGGCAGCAGCTCGGCCGGGTCGATCGGGATCGCCACGGTGGCCCGGAACAGCTCCTCCTTGGAGCCGAAGTAGTGGTGCACCAGCGCCGGGTCCACCCCTGCGGCGGTGGCGATCGCCCGGATCGAGGCGGCGTCGAAGCCGCGCTCGGCGAACGCCACCCGGGCTGCCGCGAGGATGGCCGCCCGGGTGTCCGGCCTGCCGGGGCGCCGGCCGGTGCGCCGGGCCGTCAACCGCTGCGGCGACGCAGCGTCGCGGCGGCGAGCACCAGGGCCGTCACCGCCGCCCCGGCCACGATCGCCACGTCCCGCCACATCGTCGCGGTCGGCTCGGCGTGCGCGCCGACCTCCTGGAGCGCCTCGACCGCGTACGACAGGGGCAGCGCGTCGCTGACGGCCTGCAGCCAGCCGGCCATCTGCCCCCGCGGCACGAACAGCCCGCAGAGCAGCAGCTGGGGCGCCACCACCACCGGCATGAACTGCACGGCCTGGAACTCGGTGCGGGCGAAGGCGGAGCAGAACAGCCCGAGCGCCACGGCGAGCACCGCGTTGATCCCGGCGATCATGACGACCAGCCAGAGACTGCCGGCGGTGTCCAGCCCGAACACCCGGTACGCCACCAGCGAGGCGATGGTCGACTGCGCCACGCCGGCCAGCCCGAACGCGATGCCGTAGCCGAAGAGCAGGTCGAGCTTGCCCAGCGGGGTGGTGAGCAGCCGCTCCAGCGTGCCGGTGGTGCGCTCGCGCAGCATGGCGATGCTGGTCACCAGGAACATGATGATGAACGGGAAGAAGCCCAGCATGATCAGCGCGACCCGGTCGAAGACGCTCGGCTGGCCCGGCGGGGTCGGCTGGTCGGCGTACATGTAGTAGACCAGCGTCAGCAGCACGGTGGGCACCACGACGAGCAGCGCGACGGTCCGCCGGTCGTGCCGGAGCTGGCGCAGGATCCGCCCGGTGGTGGCGGCCAGGATGCGGAGGCTCACGACCGTTCCCCTCCGGCGGGCGCCCGGCCCGCCTCGTTCGCCCGGATCAGCCGGAGGAACGCCTCCTCCAGGTCGTCCGCGCCGGTGGTGGCGCGGACTGCGTCCGGGGTGTCGTCGGCGATGAGCCGGCCGTCCCGGATGAGCAGCAGCCGGTCGCAGCGGGCCGCCTCGTCCATCACGTGGCTGGACACCAGCAGGGTGGTCCCGGTGGCGGCCAGGGCGTGGAACCGGGCCCACAGGTCGGCCCGCAGCACCGGATCCTGGCCGACGGTCGGCTCGTCGAGGATGACCAGCTCCGGGTCACCGACCAGGGCGCACGCCAGCGACGCCCGGCTGCGCTGCCCGCCGGAGAGGGTGCCGACCAGTTGGTCGGCGGCCTCGGCCAGCCCGACGTCGGCCACCGCGCGGTCCGCCTCGGCCCGGCCGCGTCCCTGGAGTACGGCGAAGTAGCGCGCGTTCTCCCGGACGGTCAGGTCGGCGTAGACGCTGGGCGCCTGGGTCAGGTAGCCGACCCGGTGCCGCAGCCACGCCGTCCCGGCCGGCCGGCCGAGCACCGTCACCGTGCCCGAGCCGATCGTCTGCACCCCGACGATCGCGCGCATCAGGGTGGTCTTGCCGCTGCCGCTCGGCCCGAGCAGCCCGGTGACCGCGCCGCGGGGCACCGCGCACGAGATGCTCTGGAGCACCCGCCGCCGGCCCCGGTCGACCACCAGGTCACGGACCACGACCGCATCGTCCATGGCCGCCTCCGAAAGTCATCAGCCGTTGAACTCAACGCTAAGTGAATTGGGTGTGGAAACGCAACGGTCGATGCCGAGTCGGGCACCAGGCTTCTCAACGGACACGGGGTCCGTCAACGGTCATTGCACCGAAGATCGGACTCGGGCACCATGTCGCGGTGGGTCCCGCTCCGCTGCCCGACAGCGGCTTCCTCGACGAGTGGGCCGCCCGGCTGCGGCAGGGCGCCGACCGTCCCGTGGTCGGCATCATGCTGCGTGGCAGCCACGCGCGGCGGGCCGCTACCGAGCACAGTGACGTCGACGTCGACGTGCTGGTCACCGAGGAGGAGCGGCCGGGTGACCCGGCTCCCGGCACGACGGACCCGCCCGTCGCCGCGTCCCGGCCCGCCGCCTCGTACGCCGCGTGGCGGGCGTACCTGGTCGAGTTCGCGGGACGCCTGGTGCACGTCTCGGTGGCCGCCCGGGACGTCCGCTCCTGGGTGCGCCGGCTCGGCAAACCGGCCGACTGGGCGTTCGGGCTGCCGGTCACCGCACCCGCCCGGCTGATCTGGGCCGTCCCGGAGTGGCGGCGCCGGATCGACCTGCCGGTGCTCTGCCAGCCCGCCGACGAGCCCCGGCTGGAGGAGATCATCGCCAGCCTGGGCAAGATCGCCGGTGCCCGGTGGGCCGGCGACCCGGTGGGGGTCCGGCTCGCCGCCGCCGACCTGGCCCGGCTCTGCCCGTCCGTGCTGCGGCTGGTGAACCCCTCGGTCCGGGTGGCCTTCCGCCGGGACGCCCTCGCCGCCGCGCTGGACCTTGCGGTCGCCCCGCCCGGCTACCGCGACGACATGCTGCGCTGCCTCGGGCTGCGCCCCGGCACCACCGGCGAGGTCGCCGCCGCCGCGGGCCGGCTGGTCACCGGGATCGTCCCCCTCGTCCACCCGTACGCCGAGGAGATCGCCGCGGTGGCCGGCACCGACCTGGCGGACGCCCTGGTCGACGGCCGGCTGGACCGCTACCTGGCGCAACTGACCCGCGCGCTCGACCGTCCCGTGGCCACCTCCCGGGACACGTCTTCGGTGCCCGCCCCGCGTGCGGGAGAATGGCTCACCGTGCCCGCCTCTGACGCGCCGGTGACCGGCGCCCCCGCCAACTCCGGCGGCGCCGTGCCGCCCGGCCCGGCCCGCCCGTCCCAGCTCGACCCGGACATCGCGGCCCGGCTGCGCCGTACCCCCGACGGCCTGGTGGCCGCGGTGGTGCGCCAGCACGACTCGGGCGAGGTGCTGATGGTCGCCTGGATGGACGACGAAGCGCTGCACCGCACCCTGACCACCGGCCGGGCCACCTACTGGTCGCGCAGCCGCCAGGAATACTGGGTCAAGGGCGCCACCTCCGGCCACCACCAGTTCGTCCGTTCCGTGGCGCTGGACTGCGACGGGGACGCCCTGCTGGTCAGCGTCGACCAGGTCGGCCCGGCCTGCCACACCGGGCACCGGACCTGCTTCTTCACCGAGCTGCCGGTCAGCCACCCGGAGGTGACGTCATGACGGACGGCACGGTCAGCCCGGACCTGGCCACCTTCGTCGACCTGGCGGCCCGCTGGCGGGTCGTGCCGGTCACCCGGCGGCTGTTGGCCGACGCGGAGACGCCGGTCGGCGTCTACCGCAAGCTCGCCGGCGGCCCGGGCACGTTCCTGCTGGAGTCCGCCGAGCAGGGCGTCGGCTCGGCCGGGACGGCCTGGTCCCGCTACTCGTTCGTCGGCGTGCGCAGCGGCGCCACCCTCACCGAACGGGACGGCGCGGCGGTCTGGGTCGGCGAGCCGCCCGCCGGCGTGCCGGCCACCGGCGACCCGGTGGCGGTGCTCCGGGAGACCGTCGCCGCCCTGGCCGGCCCGGCCTGGGACCCGGCCAGCGGCATGCCGCCGCTCACCGGGGGCATGGTCGGCTACCTCGGCTACGACCTGATCCGCCGCTTCGAGCGGCTGCCCGAGCTGACCGAGGACGACCTCGACCTGCCCGAGCTGGGCCTGATGCTCGCCACCGATCTGGTGGTGCTCGACCACTACGAGGGCTCGGCGATCCTGGTCGCCAACGCGGTCCTGCCGCCGCTGGACGCGCCCGGCCGGCCGGAGCTGGTCGCGGCGGCGTACCACCACGCGGTGGGGCGGCTGGACGCGATGACCACGGCGCTGTCCCGACCGATCCCGCCCATGATCTCGGCGGTCGCCCGGCCCCCGGCCGGCGACGTGGTCAGCCGTACGCCCGAGGGCGGCTACCCGAAGGCGGTGGCGGCGGCCAAGGAGGCGATCCGGGCCGGCGAGTGCTTCCAGATCGTGCTCAGCCAGCGGTTCGAGCGGGACACCCACGCCGACCCGCTCGACGTCTACCGGGTGCTGCGCACCACCAACCCCAGCCCGTACATGTACCTGCTGCGCTTCGACGGCTTCGACATCGTCGGCTCCTCGCCGGAGGCGCACCTGAAGGTGAGCGTCGGCGCGGACGGCCGGCGGCGGGCGCTGCTGCACCCGATCGCCGGCACCCGCCCGCGGGGCGACTCCCCGCGGGCGGACGCCCGGCTCGCCGCCGAGCTGCTCGCCGACCCGAAGGAGCGGGCCGAGCACGTCATGCTGGTCGACCTGGGCCGCAACGACCTGGGGCGGGTGTGCCGCCCGGGCACTGTCGAGGTGCCGGAGTTCGCCACCATCGAGCGGTACAGCCACGTCATGCACATCGTCTCCACCGTGGTGGGGGAGCTGCGCGACGACCGGACCGCATTCGACGCGCTCGCCGCCACCTTCCCCGCCGGCACCCTCTCCGGGGCGCCGAAGGTGCGAGCCATGGAGATCATCGAGGAGCTGGAGCCGGTGCGCCGGGGCCTCTACGGCGGTACGGTCGGCTACTTCGGCTTCGGCGGTGACCTGGACATGGCCATCGCCATCCGTACCGCCCTGATCCGTGAGGGCCGGGCCTACGTGCAGGCCGGGGCCGGGGTGGTGGCCGACTCCGATCCCGCCGCCGAGGACCAGGAGACCCGGAACAAGGCCGCCGCGGTGCTCGCCGCGATCGCCGCCGCCGAGACCCTGAGGCCGGCTCGGTGAGCGCGAGGAGTGCAGCGCAGCGGAGCCCCGCAGTCGCGAACGAAAGGCGGATCCGGTGAGCGCGAGGAGTGCAGCGCAGCGGAGCCGACGCGAGTTGACGTACGCGGTGCTGCTCTGCCTGGCCGGTGCGGGGCTGGCCCTGTGGGCGGTGACCCGGACCTGGTCGGTCGAGTTGACCGCCCGGGGGCCGCTGCCGGCGGCGCGGCACGCGCGCACTGGCGCGGACCTGCTGCCCTGGGTCTCCGCCCTCGCCCTGGTCGGGCTGGCCGGCGGCGGCGCGGTGCTGGCCACCCGGGGCCGGGTTCGGCGTCTGCTGGGCGGGCTGCTGACCCTGGTCGGGCTGGCCGTGGCGGCCGGTGGCGGCTACGGCCTGACCGCCGCCCTCGCCGGGGCTGGCCGGCAGTGGCCGGCGCTGGTGCTGGTCGGCGGGCTGATCGCGGCGGGCGGCGGGGTGCTCACCGGGCTGCGCGGCGACGGCTGGCCGGCGATGGGCGCCCGCTACGAGCGGCGGGCCCGCCCGTCGGTCCGGGCGGACGAGCGGCCGGCGGTGGAGCGGGGTACCCGGGACGCCTGGGAGGCGCTCGACCGGGGCGAGGACCCGACGGTCAGCTGACCGTCGTCCGCGCGTCATCCCCCACCCCGACGCGGGCGGCGGCCAGCTCGGCCACCCGGCGGTCCAGTTCGCGGCGCTGCGCTGCGCGGGCCCGGTCGGCGCAGACCGCCTCCCAGGCGTTGCCACGGGCGGTCCGCATCCGGCTGTCGCCGACCACCGCGCGTTCGAGGGTGTGCACCACACCGACGGCGAGCGACGCCACGGTCCGGGAAATGGTGGTGAGCCCGATGTGGTTCGGCCCGTTGGCGCTCATGGTCACCCCGCACGAGATCCGTTGACGCCGGTTGACGGGCGCCTCAACGAGTCTGCCCGAGCGGAATCCTGTCCGGCTCGCGTTTCGCCGCCATGACGTCCGGGTCAACTGTCCGGGAAGCCGGGGTGACCTGGGCAGAGGCGTTCGGCCTTGAGTTTGGTCACAGCGCCGGGGGTGGCCGTGCGTGACAGGCCGTTCACCGAGGCAGGCCATCATGCCACAACCCATCTGGTGAGGTGCGCCATACCCCCGGCACTTGGCACGCGGCGGCGACCCCTAGCATCGGCGCATGACACCCGGAGAGGGGAGTCCGTTGGTGACTGCTGAGCATGCGCACGCGGAGGGGGACGAGGCCGGTTCGACGGCTTCCGCAGGCGTACTCGACGAGATCTTGGCCGGCGTGCGCGAGGACGTGGCACGGCGACAGGAACAGGTGCCGCTGGAGCGGATCCGCGAGCTGGCCGCCGCCGCGCCGCCGCCGCTGGACGCGTACGCGGCCCTGCGCCGACCCGGCGTGGCCGTGATCGCCGAGGTCAAGCGCGCCTCGCCGTCCAAGGGGCGGCTGGCCGAGATCGCCGACCCGGCCGACCTGGCCGGTGACTATGCGGCCGGCGGTGCCCGGGCGATCAGCGTGCTGACCGAGGGCCGCTGGTTCGGCGGGTCGCTGGACGACCTGGCCGCCGTGCGGGCTGCGGTCAACATCCCGGTGCTGCGCAAGGACTTCGTGGTCTCCAGCTACCAGGTGCACGAGGCGCGGGCACACGGCGCCGACCTGGTGCTGCTGATCGTCGCGGCGCTGGAGCAGAACGTCCTGGTCGGGCTGCTGGAGCGGATCGAGTCGCTCGGCATGACCGCGCTGGTCGAGGTGCACACCGAGGAGGAGGCCGACCGGGCCCTGGAGGCCGGCGCTCAGGTGATCGGGGTCAACGCCCGTGACCTGCGTACCCTGGAGGTCGACCGGTCGGTGTTCGAGCGGATCGCGCCCGGCCTGCCCAGCAGCGTCGTCAAGATCGCCGAGTCCGGGGTGCGTGGTCCGCACGACCTCATCCGGTACGCCTCGGCGGGCGCCGACGCGGTCCTGGTGGGCGAGGGCCTGGTCACCCAGAAGAGCCCCCGCGAGGCGGTCGCCGAACTGGTCAACGCCGGCAACCATCCGGCCACGCCCCGTCCGGTGCGCTGAGCCGCGCCGGTACCGACACGTCTCGAGAGGACAGCGCGATGACCGCTGACGCCCCGGCCGCCCAGCTCCCCGACGCCGCCGGTCACTTCGGCCGGTTCGGCGGGCGCTTCGTCCCGGAGGCGCTGGTGGCGGCGCTCGACGAGCTGGACGCGGCGTACCGGAAGGCGATGGCCGACGAGGGGTTCCGCGCCGAGCTCGACGCGCTGCTGCGCGACTACGCCGGCACGCCCTCGCGGCTCTACGAGGCCCGGCGGTTCTCGGCGAAGACCGGCGCGCGGATCCTGCTCAAGCGGGAGGACCTCAACCACACCGGGGCGCACAAGGTCCGCAACGTGCTCGGCCAGGCCCTGCTCACCAAGCGGATGGGCAAGACCCGGGTGATCGCCGAGACCGGCGCCGGGCAGCACGGGGTGGCCACGGCCACCGCCGCCGCCCTGTTCGACCTCGAGTGCGTGGTCTACATGGGCGAGGTGGACACCCAGCGGCAGGCGCTCAACGTGGCCCGGATGCGGATGCTCGGCGCCACCGTGATCCCGGTCACCAACGGCTCGCGGACGCTCAAGGACGCGATGAACGAGGCGATGCGGGACTGGGTCGCCAACGTCGACCGCACCCACTACCTGATCGGCACCGCCGCCGGCCCGCACCCGTTCCCCGAGATGGTCCGGGACTTCGTCCGCGGCATCGGCGAGGAGGCCCGCCAGCAGTGCCTCGACCTGACCGGCGCGCTTCCGGACGCGGTGGCCGCCTGCGTCGGCGGCGGCTCCAACGCGCTGGGCATCTTCCACGCCTTCGTGCCCGACGCCGGGGTCCGGCTCTACGGCTTCGAGGCCGGCGGCGCGGGCATGGCGACCGGCCGGCACGCGGCCAGCATCACCGGCGGCTCCGCCGGGGTGCTGCACGGCACCCGGACGTACGTGCTGCAGGATGAGGACGGGCAGACGATCGAGTCGCACTCGATCTCTGCCGGGCTGGACTATCCGGGCGTCGGGCCGGAGCACGCCTGGCTGCACGACAGCGGGCGGGCGACGTACCTGCCGGTCGACGACGACGAGGCGATGGCGGCGTTCGAGCTGCTCTGCCGTACCGAGGGGATCATCCCGGCGATCGAGAGTTCGCACGCCCTCGCGGGCGCCTGCAAGATCGCTCCGCAGCTCGCCGCCGAGCTGGGGCGTGAGCCGGTCATCGTGGTCAACCTCTCCGGGCGGGGCGACAAGGACGTGCACACCGCCGGCGAATACTTCGGCATCCTCGACAAGGAGTAGACGTGAGCGAGCGGAGCGAGCGAACAATTCAGCTCAGCAGCCTGGCGTCTCGCGCCGCCGCGGAGCGAAGCGAGGCGGTGGCATGAGCCGGATCGGGGTGGTGTTCGACAAGGCCCGGGCGGACGGTCGGGCCGTGCTGGTCGGCTGCATGCCGGCCGGGTTCCCGACCGTCGAGGGCAGCATCGCGGCGATGAAGGCCATGGTCGAGGCCGGCGTGGACGTCATCGAGGTGGAGATTCCCTACTCCGACCCGGTGATGGACGGCCCGGTCATCCAGCGGGCCAGCGACATCGCCCTCGCCGGTGGCGTGCGGACCCGGGACACGCTGCGCGTCGTCGAGGAGGTGGCGGCGACCGGCGCGTCCGTGGTCACCATGACCTACTGGAACCCGATCGAGCAGTACGGCGTCGACGCGTTCGCCCGTGACCTGGCCGCCGCCGGGGGCACCGGCCTGGTCACCCCGGACCTCATCCCGGACGAGGCCGGCGACTGGCTGGCCGCCTCCGAGGCGTACGGGCTGGACCGGACGTTCCTGGTCTCCCCGTCGTCCACGGACGCCCGGCTGAAGATGACGGTCGAGCACTGCCGCGGCTTCGTCTACGCCACCGCGATCATGGGCGTCACCGGTGCCCGGGCGCAGACCTCCGAGGCGGCGCCGGTGCTGGTCTCCCGGACGCGGGCGGTCACCGACCTGCCGATCGGCGTCGGTCTGGGGGTGGGCACCGGCGGTCAGGCCGGCACCGTCGCCGGGTACGCCGACGCGGTCATCGTCGGCAGCGCGCTCGTCCGCTGCCTGCTCGACGCGCCGGACCAGGCCGCCGGGTTGGCCGCGCTGCGCGCGCTGAGCGCCGAACTCGCCGAGGGCGTCCGCAACCCGGTCCGCTGAGCCGCGCCGCCCCCGCCACCTCCGCCGTCCGGGAGTAGCCGTTGGTCGGTCGGCGGCTCTCTCGCGCCATTTTCCCTCGATGGTGACACTCGGTGTTCGAGGGCGAGATGTGACGCTGTGTGCCTGAGCCGGCCGATTCGGGAAGCGCCTCCGTCCCCCTTTGCTCTGCAGCCATCGGCGCAGCACCCTTTTCAGCTGCGGAATCTGTCGGCTGCCATGCGGTTCCCGAAGCGCCTTCGGTGACGCTGAGTTGCTGTTGCGTCGGTGGCTGCAGAGCAAAGTCTGCCGTGCCGTTTACCCGGGCAGGGGTGATTCATCACACTGTGTCACGCGTCGCGCGCATGAACCGGAAGGCGGCCGATCCGTGACGGGGGCGACCGGGGTGCCGGAAATGCGGTCCGCACGGGTAGCGTGTTCACCCGTGACCCTCGCCCCGATGACCGCACTGGCGGCCCTGCCCAGCCCCAGCACTGCCGTCTGGCAGCTCGGCCCGGTTCCGATCCGGGCGTACGCGCTCTGCATCATCGCCGGCATCGTGGTGGCCTGCGTGGTGACCGAGCACCGGCTGCGCCGGCGCGGCGTCGCCCCCGGTGCGGTGCTCGACATCGCCGTCTGGGCGGTGCCCACCGGCATCGTCGGCGCGCGGATCTACCACGTGATCACCTCGCCCGAGAAGTACTTCGGCGCCGGGGGGCACCCGCTCAAGGCGTTCGCCATCTGGGAGGGTGGGCTCGGCGTCTGGGGCGCGGTCGCCGGCGGTGCGATCGGGGCCTGGATCGCCGCCCGGCAGCTCGGCATCCCGCTCACGGTGGTGGCCGACGCGCTGGCGCCGGGCCTGCCGCTGGCCCAGGCGGTCGGCCGGCTCGGCAACTGGTTCAACAACGAGCTCTACGGCGGCCTCACCAGCCTGCCCTGGGGCCTCCAGGTGCACGTGATGGACTCGGACAATCCGGGGCACGCGTTGCGTGACGACGCCGGCCAGGCGGTCCTCCAGCCGGGGCTCTACCACCCGACCTTCCTCTATGAGGCGGTCTGGAACATCGGCGTCGCGGCGGTGGTCTTCGCCCTCGACCGGAAGCTGCGGTTCGGTCGCGGCCGGGCGTTCGCGCTGTATGTGATGGGCTACACCGCGGGCCGGTTCTGGATCGAGATGATGCGCACCGACGAGGCCAACCACATCCTCGGCCTGCGGCTCAACGTGTGGACCGCGGGGCTGGTCTTCCTCGGGGCGCTGGCCTACTTCGTGCGGGTCCGCGGGCCCCGCGAGTACCTGGTCCCGATCGGCCTCCCGGCCGCCCCGGTCCCGCCCGCTGGCGGCGACGTGTCGCAGGTCGACCTCGCCGCCGGGGCGGCCGGGCCGCGCCAGGTCGTGCCGGAGGGCTACCGGGTGGTGAGCGAGGAGCGGTTCCGCGCGTACCAGGAGACCGGCGCGCTCCCCGACGAGGAGCCGCCGCCGGCCGACGAAGCCCTGGCCGACGAAGCCCCGGTGGCCGACGAGGCCGCGGCGACGGTCAGCGACCGGGACAGCTGAGCGGAGCGGCCATGCGTACCGCGGTGGTGGTCGGCGCCGGCCTCGGCGGCCTGGCGGTGGCCGGCGCGCTGGCCCGCTCCGGGTGGCGGGTCACCCTGCTCGAACGGGCCGACCGGGTCCGCCCGGAGCCGACCGCCGTCATGCTCTGGCCCAACGGGGTACGCGCGCTGCGCGCCCTCGGCCTCGGCGCCGGGCTGGACGCGATCTCCACCCCGCTTCCCGACGGCGGGGTACGCCGCCCCGACGGGCACTGGCTGGTGCAGCCCCGCCCCACCCCGGCGGAGCGCATGCCGGTGGTGGTGCACCGGGAGGACCTGCACGACGCGCTCATCGCCGGCCTGGGCGACCAGGTGGAGTTGCGTACCGGGGTGACCGTGCGGACGGTGCGGGCGGTCCCCGGGGAACGCCCGACGGTCGGCGAGGGCCGCCACACCGTGACGGCGGACCTGGTGGTCGCGGCCGACGGCACCGACAGCGAGATCCGCCGGCAGTTGGCCCCGGAGGCGGTGGTGGTCAGCTCCGGCTGTGCCGCGTGGCGGGCGGTGATCCCCTGGTACCGGGCCCCGAAGCTTCCCGACGACCAGCCGGTGTACGGAGAGACGCTGGGCGCGGGCTACCGCTTCGTGGCCGCCTCGCTCGGCGAGCGGGGCACCGCGGGCGCCTCCCGTCGGGGCGGCATCTACTGGGTGGCCACCGCCGCCGGCGCGCCCCGCCCGGAGCCCCCGGAGACGCAGCTCGCCCTGCTCAAGCGCTGGTACGCGAGCTGGCCGGCGCCGATCGCCGAGTTGCTCGACGCCACCGAGCCGGCCGACCTGGTGCAGCAGGAGATCCGCGAACTGCGACCGCTGCCCCGGGCGCACGGGTTCCCGGCCGGGCCGGGCGGGGTGGTGCTGCTCGGCGACGCCGCGCACGCCATGCCCCCGCATCTCGGGCAGGGTGCCTGCCTCGCCTTCGAGGACGCGGCCACGCTCGCCTCGCTGCTGCGCGAGTCCCGGCTGCCCGACGCGGTGGCCGCGTACGACCGGCTGCGCCGGCCCCGCGCGGCGACCATGGTGCGCCAGACCCGGCGGATGTCGGCGGTGCTGCAGGCCCGGGGCCGGCTGGCGCTGCGCGCCCGCGACGCCGCCCTCGGCACGATCAGCCCTCGGCTGCGCAATACGGCCGCCGCCGCCGCGGCCGCCTGGCACCCACCGACCTGACCGTCCCGCCCGGCACCGGCGGGCCCTGACTGGGCCGCCCGGCGCCGCCCGGCATGCGCCGGGGGCCGCCCGGCTCTGTCAGCCGAGGACGGCGGCGGGCTCGGCGATGCAGGCGGTGCCGACCCGGCGGAAGCCGACCCGCAGGTAGACCCGGGCGATCTCCTCGCTGCCAGCGGAGAGGAAGACCAGGTCGGTGCCGGCGTCACGCAGTTCGCGGGCGAGGGTCGCGGTGACCGCCGCGCCGAGGCCGCGCCGGCGAGCCGCCGGAAGGGTCGCCACCCCGGCGATCTCCGCCACGTCCCCGACCCGCATGGCCATCCCGCTGGCCAGCGCCCCCTCCTCGGGGGCCTCGGCGAGCGCGGAGATCCGGCGTCCGTCGGCGATCCGCACCGACTCCTCCTCCAGCGCGGCCACGTCCAGCCGGGAGATGGCGGCGTCGCGCTCGGCCGGCCCGGCCGGGCCGCGTGCCGTGCCGCCGTTCGAGAAGCCCACCGCCGCGACGGCCCGCCGGGTCGCCACGTCCGCCGCGAAGCCAGGGTCCGCCGGGTCGAGGACCCGTACCGGTACGTCGCTGAGCGTCGCCGGGTCGGGCAGCCGCGCCGGGTCGAGCACCATCAGCGGCGCCTCCAGCACGGACAGCCCCGCCGAGCGGGCCACCGCGAGCAGGTCGGGGGTGATCTCGTGCACCCACTCGAACGCCTCGGGCAGGCCCAACTCTCGCTGTCGGGCCCGCACCGCGTTCACCTCGGCCAGCGCGGGCGGTGCGGTGGCATCGAGCCGGGGCCGGGCGTAGAACGGCCAGCCCGCGCCGTCCCGGACGAAAAGCACCAGAGAGCCGTACTCCTCGACTTGGGCTACGTCCCGGGGCACCGCGTCGTAGAAGCGCTCCAACCGGTCGAGCACGTCAGCGCAGACGACATCCACCGGGCGAGACTACACGTCCCAGACTGTGGAAGGTGTGATCCATCTGCACTGGCCGTACACCAGTCGCCCTAACGTAAACTCAACTAGCCAGCAAGGGCCGACGTCGTCCCAAACATGATTCACGTGAGTGACGACAGGAGGCCCGGTGGCCTTTCCGTACCCTCTCAACCCACAGCCGGACCCCCGCCCGACGGGGCTCTACGACCCCGCTTACGAGCACGACGCCTGCGGCGTGGCCTTCGTGGCCGACCTGCACGGCCGCCGCGCGCACGAGGTCGTCGCGTACGGCCTCGCGGCGCTGCGCCGGCTGGATCACCGAGGCGCCCGCGGCGCGGAGCACAACACCGGCGACGGTGCCGGAATCCTGATCCAGGTGCCGGACGCGTTCCTGCGCGCGGTCGCCGGCTTCCCGCTGCCGCCCGCCGGCCAGTACGCCACCGGCCTGGTCTTCCTCCCCGACGACGACACGGCCGAGGCCCGGGCCCGCCAGGTGGTGGAGAAGTACGCCCTGGTCGAGGGGGCCGAGATCCTCGGCTGGCGGGACGTACCCACCGACCCGAGTGGTCTCGGCGAGACGGCGCTGGCAGCGCTGCCCCGGGTCCGGCAGCTGTTCCTCGCCGCGCGGCGGCTCACCGCCTCGCCCGCCGGCCCGGCCGGCTCCGCGCTCACCGGGCTCGACCTGGACCGGGTGGCGTTCTGCGTGCGCAAGCAGGCCGAGCGGGAAACCGCCGAGCGGGATGTGCCGGCGTACTTCCCGTCGTTGTCCGCGCGGACCATGGTCTGGAAGGGGATGCTCACCCCCGACCAGCTGCCCGCGTTCTATCCCGAGCTGACCGACGAGCGGGTGGTCAGCGCGATCGCCCTGGTGCACTCGCGGTTCTCCACCAACACCTTCCCGTCCTGGCCGCTGGCCCACCCGTACCGGTTCATCGCCCACAACGGCGAGATCAACACGATCCGCGGCAACCGCAACTGGATGCAGGCCCGCGAGGCGCTCCTCCGCACGGCCGAGCTCCCCGGCAACCTGCGCCGGATCTTCCCCGTCTGCACCCCCGGCGGCTCCGATTCGGCCAACTTCGACGAGGTCCTCGAACTGCTGCACCTGGCCGGGCGGAGCCTGCCGCACGCGGTGCTCATGATGATCCCCGAGGCGTGGGAGAACGACCCCGACATGGACCCGGGTCGGGCAGCCTTCTACCGCTTCCACGCCAGCCTGATGGAGCCGTGGGACGGCCCCGCCTCGGTCGCCTTCACCGACGGCGAGATCGTCGGCGCGGTGCTGGACCGCAACGGGCTGCGCCCCGGCCGTTGGTGGCGCACCGCCGACGGCCTGGTTGTGCTGGGCAGCGAGGCGGGCGTGCTCGACCTCGACCCGGCCACCGTGGTCGCCAAGGGCCGCCTCCAGCCCGGGAAGATGTTCCTGGTCGACACCGTCGCCGGCCGGATCGTGCACGACGACGAGATCAAGACGGAGCTGGCCGCCGCCCGGCCGTACGCCGAGTGGCTGCACGCCGGGCTGATCGAGCTGGACGAGCTGCCGCCGCGCGAGCACATCGTCTACACCCATGACTCGGTGCGCCGCCGCCAGCAGACCTTCGGCTACACCCAGGAGGAGCTGAAGATCCTCCTCGCGCCGATGGCCCGCAGCGGCGCGGAGCCGATCGGCTCGATGGGCACGGACACCCCGATCGCCCCGCTGTCCACCCGGCCGCGGCTGCTCTACGACTACTTCCACCAGCTCTTCGCCCAGGTCACCAACCCGCCGCTGGACGCCATCCGGGAGGAGCTGGTGACCAGCCTGGCGTCGACCATCGGCCCGGAGGGCAACCTGCTCGCCCCGGGCCCGGCGAGCTGCCGGCAGATCGTCCTGCCCTACCCGGTGATCGACAACGACGAGCTGGCCAAGATCCTCTCCATCGACGAGGACGGCGACCTGCCCGGCTTCAAGGCGGTCCGGGTCTCCGGGCTCTACCGGGTACGCGACGGTGGCGCCGGCATCAAGGCCCGGCTCACCGAGATCTGCCGGCACGTCTCCGAGGCCATCGAGGACGGCGTACGGATCCTGGTGCTCTCCGACCGGGACTCCAACGCCGACCTGGCCCCGATCCCGTCGCTGCTGCTCACCGCTGCGGTGCACCAGCACCTGGTACGCGAGCAGACGCGTACCCAGGTGGCGCTGATCGTGGAGTCCGGTGACTGCCGCGAGGTGCACCACGCGGCCGTGCTGATCGGGTACGGCGCGGCGGCGGTCAACCCGTACCTGGCCTTCGAGTCGGTCGAGGACATGGTCTCCACGGGTGTCCTGGTCGGCGTGGAACCGGGGACGGCGATCCGCAACTACGTCAAGGCGCTCGGCAAGGGCGTCCTCAAGATCATGTCGAAGATGGGCATCTCGACGGTCTCGTCGTACTGCGGGGCACAGGTCTTCGAGGCCGTCGGCCTGGACACCCGCCTGGTCGACCGCTACTTCCGGGGCACTCCGAGCACGATCGGCGGCCTCGGGCTGGCCGAGATCCACGCCGAGGTGGCCGCCCGGCACGCCCTCGCCTGGCCGGCCCCCGGCGCGCAGCCCACCGACCGGCTGGAGGTCGGCGGCGAGTACCAGTGGCGCCGCGAGGGCGAGCTGCACCTGTTCAACCCGGAGACGGTCTTCCTGCTGCAGCACGCCACCCGCAGCCGCCAGTACGACGTCTTCCGCCGCTACACCGCCACGGTGGACGAACTGGCCGCTCGGGCGGGTTCGCTGCGTGGCCTGTTCCACCTGCGCACCGGCGCACGCCCACCGGTGCCGTTGGACGAGGTGGAGCCGGCCAGCGAGATCGTCAAGCGGTTCGCCACCGGCGCCATGTCGTACGGGTCGATCTCGGCGGAGGCGCACGAGACCCTGGCCATCGCGATGAACCGCCTCGGCGGCAAGTCCAACACCGGCGAGGGCGGCGAGGACGTCGAGCGGCTGTACGACCCGGCGCGCCGCTCGGCGGTCAAGCAGATCGCCAGCGGCCGGTTCGGGGTGACCAGCGAATACCTGGTCAACGCCGACGACCTCCAGATCAAGATGGCCCAGGGCGCCAAGCCCGGCGAGGGCGGCCAGCTCCCCGGCAACAAGGTCTGGCCGTGGATCGCGCGTACCCGGCACGCCACCCCCGGCGTCGGCCTGATCTCGCCGCCGCCGCACCACGACATCTACTCAATCGAGGACCTGGCCCAGCTCGTGCACGACCTCAAGTGCGTCAACCCGGCCGCCCGGGTGCACGTCAAGCTGGTCAGCGAGGTCGGCGTGGGCACGGTCGCGGCCGGTGTCGCCAAGCTCAAGGCCGACGTCATCCTGATCTCCGGCCACGACGGCGGCACCGGCGCGTCCCCGCTCAACTCGCTCAAGCACGCCGGTACGCCGTGGGAGCTGGGCCTGGCCGAGGCGCAGCAGACCCTGCTGCTCAACAAGCTCCGCGACCGGGTCACCGTGCAGGTCGACGGCCAGCTCAAGACCGGCCGGGACGTGCTGATCGCGGCGCTGCTCGGCGCGGAGGAGTTCGGCTTCGCCACCGCCCCGTTGATCGTCTCCGGCTGCGTGATGATGCGGGTCTGCCACCTGGACACCTGCCCGGTCGGCATCGCCACCCAGAACCCGGCGCTGCGCGAGCGCTTCCCCGGCCGGCCGGAGTTCGTGGAGAACTTCTTCCTCTTCCTCGCCGAGGAGGTCCGCGGCTACCTCGCCGAGCTGGGCCTGCGCAGCATCGACGAGGCGATCGGGCGCACCGAGCTGCTCGACGTCACCGGCGCGGTCGAGCACTGGAAGGGCCACGGGCTCGACCTCGGCCGGGTCCTGCACCTGCCGGAGCTGCCCGAGGGCGCGGCCCGGCGCGGCACCCGGTCCCAGGACCACGGCCTGGAACTGGCCCTGGACAACCAGCTCATCGCCCTGGCCGAGCCGGCGCTGAGCGGGTCCGGGCCGGCGGCGGTCACCCCGGTCCGGGCCGAGCTGGCGGTCCGCAACGAGCACCGCAGCGTCGGCGCGATGCTCGGCGGCGAGGTGACCCGCCGCTTCGGTGGTGCCGGCCTGCCCGCCGACACCATCGAGTTCCGGCTGCGCGGCACCGCCGGCCAGTCGTTCGGCGCGTTCCTGCCGCCCGGGGTCACCCTGCGCCTGCACGGCGACGCCAACGACTACGTCGGCAAGGGCCTCTCCGGCGGGCGGATCATCGTCCGCCCGGACCCGGCCGCGCCGTTCCTGGCCGACGCGGCCGGGCCCGGGGAACGGGCCGAGGACCAGATCATCGCCGGCAACACCGTCCTGTACGGGGCCACCGGCGGCGAGCTGTTCCTGCGCGGCCGGGTCGGCGAGCGGTTCGGGGTGCGCAACTCCGGCGCGGTGGCCGTCGTGGAGGGCCTCGGCGACCACGGCTGCGAGTACATGACCGGCGGCACGGTGGTGGTGCTCGGGGGGTGCGGGCGCAACTTCGCCGCCGGCATGTCCGGCGGCACCGCGTACGTCTGGAAGCTCGATCGGCGGCTGGTCAACACCGAGCTGGTCGACCTGTTGCCGGTGGGCGACGAGGAGCGCGACCGACTGTACGACCTCGTCCGGCGGCACTCCGCCGAGACCGGCTCGACGGTCGCCGGGGAGCTGCTCACACGCTGGCCGGAGGCGGTGGCGGAGTTCACCGCCGTGGTACCCCGCGACTACCGCCGGGTGCTGGAGATCATGCGGGCCGCCGAAGCCGCCGGCCGCGACGTCGACGACGCGGTGATGAACGCCCTTGCGGCGCCGTCCGCCGCGCCCGTGCCGCCCGCCCCGCGGGCGGCCGCCCCGGAGGTGGCTCGTGCCTGACCCGAACGGTTTCCTGCGCTACGAGCGGCGGCTGCCCGCGCGCCGCCCGGTGCCGGTGCGGATCATGGACTGGCGGGAGGTGTACCCGCCGGCCGGCGAGGAGCTGATCCGCGAGCAGGCCAGCCGGTGCATGGACTGCGGCATCCCGTTCTGCCACGACGGCTGCCCGCTCGGCAACCGCATCCCGGACTGGAACGACCTGGTCCGTACCGGCGACTGGGACGCCGCCGTGGCGTCGCTGCACGCCACCAACAACTTTCCCGAGTTCACCGGCCGGCTCTGCCCGGCGCCCTGCGAGGCGGCCTGCGTGCTCGGCCTCGGCGGGCAGCAGCCGGTCACCATCAAGCAGGTCGAGGTGGAGATCGCCGACGCGGCCGTGGCCCGCGGCGGGCTGCGCCCCCGCCCGGCGCCCGCCCCGACCGGGAGGTCCGTCGCCGTGGTCGGCTCCGGCCCCGCCGGGCTCGCGGCCGCGCAGCAGCTCGCCCGCGCCGGCCACACCGTCACCGTGTACGAGCGCGACGACGCCCCCGGCGGCCTGCTCCGGTACGGCATCCCCGACTTCAAGCTGGAAAAGCACCACCTCGACCGGCGGCTGGCCCAGCTCGCCGCCGAGGGCGTGCTCTTCCGTAACGGGGTGAACGTCGGCGTCGACGTGACCGCCGCGCAGTTGCGCGCCGAGCACGACGCGGTGCTGCTGGCCTGCGGCGCGTTGCAGGGCCGGGACACCCCGCAGACGCCGGGCCGGGCGCTGCGCGGCGTACACCAGGCGATGGAGCATCTGGTGGCCGCCAACCGCGCCGTCGCCGCGGCGGCTGCCGGGCGGCCCGACACCGCGGCCGGCGATGGCCGGTCCGCGCCGGCCGCCCTGCCGGACGGCACCCCCATCGACGCGGCCGGCCAGCACGTGGTGATCATCGGCGGGGGCGACACCGCCGCGGACTGCCTCGGCGTGGCACACCGGCAGGGCGCGGCCGGCGTCCACCAGCTCGACCTCTACCCGCAGCCGCCGACCGACCGGGACGCCGCCCGGGACCCGTGGCCCACCTGGCCGTGGCTCCTCCGCGACTACCCGGCCCACGAGGAGGGCGGCGAGCGGGTCTTCGCCGTGGCGGTGCAGGAGTTCGTCGACGACGGCACCGGCCGGGTGCGGGCGGTCCGGATCGCCGAGGTGACCGTGGAGAAGCGGGACGGCCGGCGGATCGTCACCGCGCTCCCCGGCTCCGAGCGGGAGCTGCCGGCCGACCTGGTGCTGCTGGCCATCGGCTTCGACGGCACCGAGGAACAGCCGTTGCTGGCCCAGCTCGGGGTGACCCGCAACGCCCGGGGCGCGGTCGACGCCCGCCCCGACTGGCAGACCGACGTCGACGGAGTGTTCGTCGCCGGAGACATGCACCGGGGCGCGTCGCTGGTCGTCTGGGCGATCGCCGAGGGGCGGGCCGCCGCGGCGGCCGTCCACGCGTACCTAGGTGGGGTGGGCGAGCTGCCCGCGCCGGTGGACCCGGCGCGGCAGCCGCTGGCCGCCCGCTGATCCGGCGGCACCGCCCGTGAAACGCCTCACGAACTGCGGTGATGAGGTGTGAACGCGGTCAGACTTGGCGGCTGGCCGGGCCCTCGAGGTCCGGCCTCGTCGTGTCACCGTCTGGACGGGAAACCCTCATGGCCCTCGGCGCCACGTTCGCCGCGCTGCGCCACCGCAACTACCGGATCTGGGCCGCCGCCGGCTTCGTGTCGGTCATCGGTACCTGGATGCAGGTCCTCGGCGTCAACTGGTACGTACTGGCGAAAACCGGATCCGCCACCTCGATGGGCTTCACCGTCCTGCTGCAGGCGCTGCCCAGCCTGGTGCTCAGCGTCTGGGGCGGCGCGCTGGCCGACCGGCTGCCCGCCAAGCCGCTGCTGATCGTCGCCCAGGTCGCCCACGCGGCCCTGGCCGCCGGGCTGGCCCTGGTCGCGCTCACCGGCGCCGGCGGCCTGCCGGCGATCTACGCGATCTCCCTGGCCACCGGCGCGGTGTCGGCGATCGAGGGCCCGGTCATGGGCCGCTGGTGTTCGACCCTGGTGGACCGGGAGAGCCTCGGCAACGCCCTGGCCCTCGGCTCGCTCACCAACTCCGCCGGCCGCATCCTCGGCATGAGCGTCGGCGCCGTCGTGGTCGCCGTCATCGGCCCCGGGCTGCTGTTCGCCATCAACTCCGCCAGCTTCGTCGCGGTCGTCGCGGCCCTGTTCGCCGTACGCGAGCAGGAGCGGCACACCGGCGCGCCAGCCGAGTCCGACGCGCCGCCCGGGGACGGCGGCATCCGCGCCGGCTTCCGCTACCTGCTGCGCCAGCCGGTGGTGCTGGTCGCCCTGGCGCTGTCCTTCGTCCTCGGCAGCCTGGGCCGCAACTACCAGGTCACCATGGCTGCGATGAGCGACGGGCCGCTGCGCGGCGGCGTCTCCGGGTACGGGTTCCTCTCCACCGTCTTCGCGGTCGGCACGGTGCTCGGCGCGCTGGTCGCGGCCCGCCGCCGGGACCTCGGCTACCGGGTGCTGGTGGGGGCCGGGCTGCTGGCCAGCGCCCTGCAGATCGTCGCCGGGCTGGCCCCCGGCACGCTGAGCTTCGCCGCGGTGATCCTGCCCGTCGCGGCGGCGGCCGTGGTCATCGACACCACGGTCGGCGCCCGCGCCCAACTCGACACCGACTACGCCATGCGGGGTCGGGTGCTGGCCGCCCTGGCGATCACCGGCTCGATCAGCGCGGCCGTCGGCGCGCCCCTGCTCGGCTGGCTCGCCGAGCACGTCGGCCCCCGGCAGACCCTCGTGCTGGCCGGCACGGTCACCACCGTCGCCACCATCGTGGCCGGGCTGACCCTCGACCGACTCCGCGAACGGCGGCTGCGTCACCGCCTCACCCGGGTGCTCGCCGCGCCCGCCGTACGCCGCTTCGCGGCCACTGCCGCACCCGCCGTACGCCGCCCGGTACGCCGCTTCGCGGCCACCGCCGCCCGCGTCGTCCGCCCGGTGACCGCCACCGCCCACCCGGCTTCCGCCACCGCCCGTCGGACGGTCGACGGCCCACACCCAACCCCGGCGCCCCACCTGCCGGGGCTGCGCTCAGCCGGCACGCGGCTCGTCCGAATGCGCCCCCGGACCGCGCGACTCACGCCCGGCCGATCCGCCCGCCCGGCCCACGGGTGCGCGGCCTGCCGGCTGCCCGCATCAAGATCCGCGCAGTCTCCGGGAAAGTGCTGCCTCGGCCGCGGCTGAAGCAGCACCTTCCGGGAAGTTGTCCGGATCTTCGGGCGAGCGGGCGGGTCCCAGAACACGAAGATCGTCGTTACGCTGCCGGGATGGACGTCGAGGAGCGCCTGCGGCGAACCCGCCGGTGGCTGTGGGTCGTGGTGGTCGGTCTGTTCCTCAGCGGGGCGACCGCGTTCCCGCTGGAGATCGAGGTGCGGTGGCTGCTCCGGGCGCTCGACCCGCTCGCCGGCCAATTCCCGGCGCTGGTCGACTGGATCGAGCGGGTCCACACCGGGCTCGTCGAGACCGGCGACCGCTACCCGTTCATGCTGTACGGCACCGACTGGCTCGCCTTCGCGCACCTGGTGCTCGCGGTGGCGTTCTGGGGGCCGCTGCGCGACCCGGTCCGCAACGTCTGGGTGGTCCAGCTCGGCATGATCGCCTGCGCCGGGATCGTGCCGCTGGCGCTGATCTGCGGGCCGATCCGCAGCATCCCCTGGTTCTGGACGCTGGTCGACCTCTCCTTCGCCGTCGGAGCGTTCCCGCCGTTGTGGTTCGCCTACCGGCACATCCGGGCGGTCGAGGCGGCCACCGCCCCGGCGACACCGGCACCGGCCCTCGCCGACCTTGCGCCGTAGACAAACACCGAACGCACGTCACGGACTGTGCCGGGTTGGCGCGCGTCCGTTAGGGTTCCCTCGATCGATGACGCGGCGGTGTCGGGGGTGGACAGCGGGTGGGCAGGCTCACGACGGCGTACGAGCAGGCGGTGACCGCGCACCGGCAGGCGCGTAGCCACCTCGACACGGCCCTCGGCGCGCTCGCGTCGCCGGCCACCCCGGCCGACCCGCCCGGCGACGCCGACCTGGCGGCCCGGCTGGCCGTGCTCGGCGGCACCCTCGCCACCCCCCGACCGGGCGCCCGCGCGTTGACCGACGCGCCGGTGCCGGTGCGGCTCGGCGAGGCGATCACCCCGCAGGGCGGCTTCCCGGCGGTCGTACCACTGGCCGGCGGCACCCACCTCGCGGTCGACACGGACGCCCGAGACCCGCGGGTCGCCGCGCTGCTGCGCGCCCTGGTGCTGCGACTGGTGGCGACCGCCCCGGCCGGCGGCGTCCGGGTGGTCGGCCTCGACCCGGCCGCGCTCGGCACCGCCTTCCTGCCGCTGCGCCCGCTGCTCGACGCGGGCGTGCTCGCCCCGGCCGCCGGCACCGAGACGGAGATCGTGGCGCTGCTCGACGACGCCGAACGGCACGCCCGCACCGCCCAGCACGACGCCCGCCCCGACCAGCGGCTGCTGCTCATCGTCGCCGCGTCCACCCCCGCCCCGCGCGAGCTGGCCCGGCTCGCCGCGCTCACCCACGCCGGCCCGGCCGCCGCCGTCTGCGTGCTGCTCGCCGGTCTGCCCCCGGGTACGCCGGCCGAGCCCGCGCCCCCACTCGGCGCGACCACCCGGCTGCGGCTGACCGACCGGTACGCCCACGTCGGCGACCCGCCCGACGCGCCGTTCAGCCACGACGGCAGCGGGCTGGCCGTACCGGTCCTGCTCGACGGCGACCCGCCGGCCGAGTCGGTCCGCGTGCTGGCCGGGCACCTGGCCGCCGCTACCCGCCGCGACGAAGCACTGCACGTCGCCGACCTGCTGCCCGAGCGGCGCTGGGCGGAGTCGTCGGCCACCGGCCTGCGTACGGTGATCGGCCGGGCCGGGCGACAACTCCAGCTCGGCGCGTCTGACGCCGCGCCGCGACCTGAAGCCGTCGCTGGAGCCGTCGGGCGGGAGCCGGCCATGGTGGCCTTTGACGACGCCACCCCGCACTGGCTGGTCGGCGGCCGGACCGGCGCCGGCAAGACCGTCTTCCTCCTGGACGCCCTCTACTCGCTGGCCGCCCGCTACTCCCCGGCCGAGCTGCAGCTCTACCTGCTCGACTTCAAGGAGGGGGTGAGCTTCACCGAGTTCGTGCCCACCGAGCGCGACCCGTCCTGGCTACCGCACGCCCGCGCCGTCGGCATCGAGTCCGATCGGGAATACGGCCTCGCCGTGCTCCGGGAACTGCGCCGCGAGCTGGGCCGCCGCGCCGCCACCCTCAAGCGGCACGGCGTCACCAAGCTCGCCGACCTGCCCGCCGACGGCCGCGTACCCCGGATCGTGGCGGTGATCGACGAGTTCCACGTGCTGCTCGCCGGCAACGACAACGTGGCCCGAGAAGCGGTGGCCATGCTGGAGGAGTTGGCCCGCAAAGGCCGCTCGTACGGGGTCCACCTGGTGCTGGCCAGCCAGAGCATGTCCGGCATCGAGGCGCTCTACGGCAAGGCCGACGCGGTGTTCGGGCAGTTCCCGCTGAGGGTGGCGCTGCCCGGCGGCAACGGCGTGCTCGACCCGCTGAACGACGCCGCGGGCGCCCTGCCGGTCGGCTCTGCCGTGCTGAACACCGCCGCCGGCGCGCCCGGCGCGAACACCCCGGTCCGCTTCCCCGACGCGCACGCCGGGGCCGCCGACATCGCCGCGCTGCGCCACGAGCTGTGGCAGGCCCGGCCGGCCGGCTCGCGCGCCCCGGCCGTCTTCCGCGGGTACGACCCCGCCCACGTCGAGCAGGATCCCACGTACGCCGGGCTGCGCCCCGGTGGCCGACGCCCGCTCGCCCTGGTCGGCCGGACGGTCGACGTGGACGGCACCTCGGCCCTGTTCACCCTGGACGCCACCCCCGGCCGGCACCTCGGCGTGGTCGGCACCTCCCCGGTCGGCGCGGACCTCCTGCGCGCCGCCACGCTCGGCCTGGCCCGGCAGCACGCCCCCGGGGAGGCGCGTTTCCTGCTCGCCCCGCTGGTCGCCGCCGCCGACGAGGCGGCCGACGAGACCACGGCCGCGCTCACTGCCGCCGGGCACCACGCCACCCAGCTGGACGCGGCCGGGCTGCGGGAGCAGGTCACCGCGCTCGCCGCGCCGGCCGCGCCGCCCGCCGGCCGCACCTACCTGGTGGTCTTCGGCGTGGACGCGGCCAGCGCGGTGCTCGGCCGCGCCGACCCGACCACCTTCCGGTCGGCGCTGGACGACCTACGCACCGTGCTCCGCGAGGGCCCCGGCCACGGGGTGCACCTGCTTGGCTGGTGGCGCGGGCTGCGCCGGCTCGCCGACGACCTCGGCGGCAGCCAGCACCGCGACGACGTGGCCTGCCTGGTGGCGCTCAACGTGCCCGGCCCGGAGCTGGCCCTGCACCTCGGGGTCACCGACCTCGCCTACACCCCGCGGTCGAACCGCGCGCTGCTGGTCGATCGGCATGACCAGCGGGTCCGGCTGATCGTGCCGTTCACCCGCCCCGGACACCAGCCGGACGAGGAGCACTGAGGACCGTGGCGACCTTCGAGGAGTACGCGGCCCTGATCCGGGCCCTGGCCGAGCAGCGCCGCGCCGGTGAGCACGGCGCCGCCGTCGAGGCGGACCGGCAGCGCGCCCTGCGCACCGCCGCCGACCAGCTCCAGCGCCGGCTCGCCGCCCAGGGGCAGCGGCTCGACCAGCTAGGCCAGGCCATCGGCCAGCCCAGGCCCGGGCCGCCCACCGCGCCCACCGCGCCCGCCCCGGCCACCGCGCCCGCCGTCGCCCCGGCCACCGTGCTCCCGGCCGGGTCGGCATCCGCGCCGATGGTGGAAGCGGCCGGTGGTGGGGGGCTGCCCTCGTACCCGGAAACGGTCACGATGCGGCTGGCGCTGCCGAGCGGCGGCCGGGAGCCGGCGGCGGCCGGGTTGCCCGCGCCGCGCCCGCCGGAGGCCGACCCGGCGGCGGAGCTGGACCGGGCCCGGCAGGCCGCCGACGAGGCCGACCGGCATGTGCAACAGGTCGAAGCGCTGGCACAGCGGCCGGCGTTGCTGCCGTCGTGGTCACCGCTGGGCCGGGCGACGGCCGTCTACGCCGGCTGCGCCGCCGCCGGGGCACTGGTCATGATGATGCTGGTGGTCGCCTCCGGCGTCGGCCTGGTCGACGGGTTCACCCTGGGTGCCTGGATCTGCGCGGGGCTACCGGCGCTCTCCTTCTTCGCCGGCTACCTGATCCTGGGCAGGTGGGGGAGACCCTCCCTGGCCGCCGCCGCCCCGTCCCGGTACGCGCAGATCGGTTTCCTGATCTGCTTCGCCGCCGTCCCGATCGCGTACCTCGCCTACCTGCTGATCTTCCGGGTCCTGCGCTGACCGGGCGGCGCGCGTGGCGGCCTCGGCGGCGGTGAGGAAGGCGTCCAGCTCGGCGTCGGTGAGCCCCTCGTCCTCCAGCAGCGCGACCAGCAGCACGGTCCGGGCGAGCACGGTCGCCTCGCCCTCCGGCCCCGGCGGGCGCTCGCCCAGGGCCGCCCAGACCAGCGCCTCGGCGACCGCCGGGTCCACCTCGTCGCCGGTACGGTCGTACCGCTCCCGCGCCGAGGCGACGAACCGGATCACCGGGCCGCGTTCCTGCCCGGCGACGAACCGCCGCCGCACCGCGACCAGCAGCGCACCGGCGAGCAGGTCGGCGTAGCGTTGCCACTGCGGCCCGGTGAGCCGGCGCAGCCGCCGCTCGTGACCGCGCAACCGGCCGTCCAGCAGGCTACGCAGGGTAATGTTCGACTCGTCCATCAGCACCATCTCCTGATCAGTCTCTGGCGGGGCGGGCGACGGCGGGCGGCGACCAGCCGGCAGGCGGCCCGCGCCGCCCGGGCCACCTCGTCGATCGGTGCGTCCCCGCCGGTGACCGGAGCGGGGACGGGCTCGGGCGTGCCGGTGAGCGCGCCGACCCACTGGTCGATGCTGCGCGCGCCGACCGCGAGCCGAGCGGCGACCAGATCCAGCCGGGCGATCGCCGCCGCGAACCGCCCCGCCGCCCCCGGCCCCTCGCCCCCACCATCGCCGTACGGGTGGCGAAGCCGGTCCTCAATCGCCGCGAGCCGCCACCGCACACTGGCGGCCAACGCGGCGGCCCGATCGGCGTCGGCGCGGGCGGCCCGCAGCCCGGCGAGCAGCGCACCCGCCGACTCCGGGGCCAACCGGGCCTCGCTCAGCCCCGCGTACACCAGCCCCAGCGCCCGCCAGCACTCGGTCACCGCGTACTGCCACGGCAGCCGGCGGCCGGGCGGCCCCACGCCGTCCAGGTGCACGCCGGCCCGGTCGGCCGCCGCGATCGTCGCCAACCAGGCGTCGCGCAACGTGTGCAGCGTCCGATCATGATGCAGCAGTCGGCCGCGCGCCGCGCGCTGTTCGTCGCACGGTCCGGGCCGCCCGCAACTGCGGCAGACCCCGGTGTACGCCTCGGTGCGGTGCTCCTCGATCGTCCGCCGAGCCTCGACGGCCTGCCGGGTCGCATGATCGTGCAGGTCGGCGGCGTTCACTCGGTGGTCTGGACGGTCGCGGTGCGGACCAGCCGGGCGAAGAGCACCTCCGGGCAGGGGTAGTCCGCGCCGCAGCCGCAGAGCCAGCGAGTGACCTGCCGGGGCGGGTGGGCGAAGAGGACATCGGCCGCATCCTCGAGGTCCTGCCGGGACGCGAAGGTCTGCCGGCTGTTCTCCTGGTCGCCGCTCTGGTCGTCGGGGCCGGTGAGTGGAACGCCATTGCTGTTGCGCAGGCCGTTTGACAGCCATGGCGCTCCGCCGAACGTGGGCTCTTCGGGGCGGGGGAGGTCGTCCACGGTTACGTCTCCTGTCCGGTGCTCCTTGCCGGGTTCTTCGGGTGGGTCGGTGCGGTGGAGCCGGGTGGGCTGCGTGCGGGCAGGCCACGGCACGCCCGGCCGTCCAGGGGGATCGGCCGACCGGGCGCTCTGCGCGGTGGGGAAGGACCAACTCCAGGGTGCTGACCAGGGAGCCGGTCAAGGGCAGCTTTACATGTGCGCCGATGTGAAGCAAGGCCCGACTCAACATTTCTTGCCATGTAAAGCTGAGTCGTGATCGAATGGCGGTGCTGACCAGGGAGTCCACATGCCCGCCAAACCGAAGTGGGAGCGGCTGGCCGATCATCTGCGTGCGCAGATTGAGTCCGGCGAGCTGGCTCCAGGTGACAAGCTGCCGTCAACGGCCGAGCTGTGCGAGCAGCACAGCATCTCGGCTATCACCGTGCGCCAAGCGATCTTCAAGCTTCGTACCGAAGGGCTGATCGAAGGCGTCCAAGGTGTGGGCGTCTTCGTGGCTGAGCGCTGACTCTCGCCTGCCCGACGGCGAATCTTGGAGACTTGCCGTTCGCTGTTGACGGTTTCTCTCCAAGACCTGCCGATGTTCTGCGTGATCGCGTGGTCGCGGGGCGTGCGTTAGTTTCGTAGGCTCCTCTATGGCCGGTGCCGGTGCGGTGGCGCGGCCAATCGACGCGGGCAACATGGGGGAGGATCTGTGAGCGCGGCGCAGATGATCGCAAGGCTGGCAGCGGCGGCACAGAAGCTGGACGAGGCGAAGGCCAAGACGGCCGCCGCGGCCCAGGACGCCGCCGAGGCGCGGGCGCTGGTGGCTGGAGCGTTGGAGGGTGTGGCGGCCGGGCCGCTGATCGGCATGATCGACGCCTATCGGCAGGCGCTGGCCCAGGCCGCCCAGGGTGGTGACCCGGCCAAGCAGCACGTCCAGGAGACGATCGTCAAGGTCCAGGCATTGGGAAACTGAGACCGGGTGGTGGCAGCGCAACCCACCGTCCACCCGTGATTCCAGCAGCCGCGACGGTGACCCGCCACAGGCGGAGACCGTTCGGCCGCGAGAGCAGAGCGACCAACAGGAATGAAGCTCCGCCACCTGCCCGGCGGGAGCGGTTGAGTTCAGAGGCGATCGCCGCCGGCGGCTCGGCAGCCGCGATGGGGTGGGCGAGCATTGTGGAGTTTCTGCCGGTCCTGCCAAAAACCGTCGGTGGCGTAGTCCTCGGAGGGGTCGCAACGTGGAGTGCCATCAAGGCTTGGCGCGCGAAGAGGAGAGAGCGAGGGACGCAAGTTGAAGATCGATGATCAGGTCGAACAGAGGGTCAGGGGTGCGCTGCACTGGATCGTTAAGGAGCAGGAGGACAAGTTCACCGCCGCTCTGCAGGCGTTCCCTGACGACGCATCCCGGCGAGCTGCGCTTGAACTGCTTGTTGCCATCGCACGCTACGTGATCGTCGAGGCATACAGCGGCCGACCGTCGGTCGACGAGGTGCAGGATTTGGCGGGCGTGATCGCTGACGCCGAGAGCTGGCTTCCGCTGTCTCGTCCCGAGGTAGAGCAGTATTTGCAAGCTGTTCTCACAGGCAGCCCGCTGATCGAGCACCTTGAGCCGGAGGCCGCCGTGGTGTTGGCTTTCGCCGTCGCTGGGAGTCTGCTTGCATCGCGCTCTCAGCCGAGTGGGGAGTGGTGGTTCAACTATCTGGACAAGGTGGAGGCGGCGATTGAGGCGGCGGGATGAGTGACGCCCAGGTCGTCGGTCGCGACGGCGGTGAGTTGGACGGGTTCCACATCGGTCACGTGCCGGACGGCGTCGGCACGGAGGTGTCGGACTTCGCCACCGAGTGGGAGGACGTCACCTGTGCCACCCGGGTCTGGGAGCGCCAGGTCGACGACGGCTGGCGGGTCGACCTGCGGGTGCACGTGCTGCGGGGCGAGCGGCTCACCGACCTTGCCGCGCTCCACGACTTCCTCACCGAGTTCCACGAGCGCGATCCGGCCGGCTGGGAACTGGCCGAGTTCCCGCACCCCGACGGCCCCGGCCTGATCGGCGAGTTCGAGGCGTTCTGGCTGGTCGAGCCGGGCGTCGCGGTCGACGTGCTCGTCAACCCGGCGGACCCTGATCTTCCGGCACTGCAGGCCACGGCCGAGGCGGTGACCAAGACGAGCTGATCGCCCGCGACAAGGCGAACCTCGACATCGCCTGGAGGCGGCGCTGCGCGAGTTCGCCGCGATCGTGGAGGCGCTCGGCACGGCGAGCCCGGGGGCCAAGGCTGAGTCAGCGGTCGGTGAGGACCAACCAGTCGCCGTCGAGCCGGCTGACGGTCGTGCCGTCCGGCCACGCGTGAGGGGCGGACGCCGTCGCGCGGGCCTGGTCGACCAGCGGACGGCGGGCCAGCGTCGCGCTGTCGAAGCTGGTCAAGCCGTGGAAGACGGCGCGGCCGAAGTTGGCCGCCCCCTCGAAGCGGGCACCCTCGAACAAGGCTTCCCCGCCGAACGTGGTGAAGCGGAACAGCGCCATGTCGGCGAACCGCGCCCGGCGGAAGCCCGCGTACCCCTCGAAGGCGGCGTGCTCGATGGAGAGCCCGCCCAGGAACGTCGCCTCCCGGAAGGTGGCGCTGCCGGCGAACCGGGCCCGGTCGAGTGTGTTCGTCCGCCGTAGGGTGGCGCCCCGGAACGAGACCTGCGCGAAGCTTGTCCCGCGGCAGGACAGGTCGCCACCGAGGTCGGCCCGGTCGAAACTTGCCCGGCCGGTGAACCGGGCGTCGTCCAGCACGATCTCCGCGTCGCCGCTCAGGTCGTCGAACACGGCATCCTCGAACTGGGCGGTCAGCCGCAGTCGTCCCCGTGTGACGGCGCCGGCGAAGCTGGTGGTGCCGGTGCAGATCGCGCCGGTGAGGTCGAGGTCCACCAGGGTGCAGCCGCTGGCGTCGAAGCCGTCCAGCCGGGCGCCGGTCAGGTCCAGGCCGACCCCGGGCCACCAGTCGTCGTGGTCCGCGCGCAGGTGCCGGGCGAGCATGCGTTGCGCGGTGCGGCGTACCTCCGTCTCGCGCGGGTCGTCCGGCGCCGGCATCCGCAGGTACGCGCAGAGCACGGCCACGATCGTCGACCGCTGCCCCGGGTTGTCCTGACCGAGCCGTTCCAGGGCGTGCAGGCCGCCGAGGCGTACCGCTGGGTTGTCGCTGCCGACCAGCTCCATGGCCCGGACGTACAGCTCGGTGAGCCGGCGTTCGGCCGCGTCGTGCTCGGCGGACGCCGCCTGCCGGTCCTGGTGCCGCTGCCCGGCGTCGGCGACCGCCTCGGCGTGCGCCTGGACCCGGTCCCGGTGCGTCTGGTCCCGGGCGGCGACGGCCTCCTGGTGGCGCTGCGCCCGCTCGTTGATCCACTGTCGGCGGGCGGCGAGCAGGAACGCCACGCCGCCGCCGGTGCCGGCGACCACGGTGAGGCCGGTCCGGATGGCGTCGACGCGCAGGGTCGCCCGGGTGTCCGGCTCGATGGCTCGGTCGGCCTCGGCGAGCAGCCAGTTCAGCACCAGCCAGCCGAGCAGGACGGCGAACAGCAGCCCGACAAGCGCCAGCCACCAGGGCATCAGCCGGAGCGGTTTCTCCCGGGGCGGTGGGGTGGACACGGCCCACAGCATGCCATTCGCGTCGCCACCGTTGGGCGGCTGCGGTCCTCAGTGGATCGACTGCCCGCTATGCCGGTTCGTGCGGTTGGTGAATTCTGAGTTACTGGCGCGTAACTTTTCATTGACCTGCGTGAAACCGGTCACGCATCATCGTTCCCACGATCGATCGGACGCCCGCCCGCCCCCGCCCGGCTTGCCGGGTGCTTCCACCGGAGGTGCAGCCATGCTGCTCCGAAAGATCCTCGTCGTCACCGCCACCGTCACCGCCCTGCTCGTCCCGGCCGCCGCCGCCCAGGCCGCCACCCCGGCCCGCACCGCCACCCTGGCCGCCACCGCGGCCACCACCGCCGGTCGTACCGTCGCGGCCGCCGCCTCGGCCAACCCGGTTATCGTGGTCGGCGGGCTGATCGGCCTCTCCATCGCGTACGAGCCGATCGCCGCCCGGCTGCGCGCCGACGGCTACCGGGTGTGGATCTACCAGCTGCCCGGGCTCGGCACCGGCGATATCCGCGACTCGGCCCGCGCGCTGTCGTCCTACGTGGACCAGGTCCGCGCCTCCACTGGCGCGGCCAAGGTGGACCTGGTCACCCACTCCGAGGGCGGGCTGGTCTCCCGCTGGTACGTCAAGTTCCTGGGCGGGGGCGACAAGGTCGGCCGCTACATCAGTCTGGGCACCCCGCAGTACGGCACCTACGTCGCCAACATCGTGAACTTCGTCGGGCTGGGCAGTTGCGTCGGCGTCGTCGCCTGCCAGCAGATGACGATCGGTTCGGACTTCCTCGCCAGCCTCAACAGCGGCACCCAGACCCCCGGCCCGGTCCGCTGGACCACCATCCGCACCTGGGAGGACGAGCTGGTCCGCCCGGTCGACAACGCGTTGCTCTCCGGCGCCACCAACGTGCTGGTCCAGTCGTCGTGCCCGCTGCGGGTGGTCGGCCACCTCGGCCTGGTCCTCGACGGTACGGCGTACAGCGCCGTCCGGCAGGCGCTCGCCGACGCCGCCATCCGCCCCGACTGCTTCGCCCTCTGATCACATCGGTGGTGCTGGCGGCTCGGGCGGCTTGCCTCGCGCCCGTCGCGCGTCGGCGAGGGCGACTCCGGCCAGCACAAGTCCGGCCGAGGTCAGGGCGACCAGTGGCGGTGCCCAGAGCAACGCGGGTATGAGCGCGAGCAGCAACCCGATGGCGACCAGTCGGGAGGGGGAGACTCGGTTGAACACCTCGTGTTCGAACCGGGAGCGGCCCACCAGGTAGAGCGCGGGTCCGCCGAGGATCACCGCGAGCCAGGGGACCGGAGTGTGCCCGGTGGGGTGGGTGATCGTCAGTTCGAAGCCGATCGCGGTGACGATCACACCGGAGGTGATGAGCAGGTGTGAGTCGGCTGCGGACGAGCCGATGCGGGCTGGTCGGCGGCTCTGCCGGACCGCCTCGGCGAGGATCTGGCCAGCCCGGTAGAAGTAGACCCGCCAGATCAGTATCGACACCGCGATGGTGACTGCGAAGGCGCCTGTTGACGCTGGATTCCGCTGGCCGTTGGCGTAGGTCAGGCCGGTGACCAGCACCGCCTCGCCAAGGGCCACGAGGAAGAACTGCTGGTAGCGCTCGGCCAGGTGCTCACCCGCGACGGGCCCGCTGTCGGGGACCGAGCGCCCGAGGCCGGGAACCGGCCAACCGTTTCGGTAGGCCACATACTCGATGCCCAGGGCCGGCAGCCAGAAGATCAGCCGGGTTCCGGACCGCGCGAAGAAAACGCCGAGGATCCACAAACTCGCCATCGCCGAGTGCGTGATCAGCATTCTCAGCTCGAGCCGCTGCCGCTCGTGGCCGCGAAGCGCGATCGCGAGCATCAGTGGTCTGCTGAGCTGGGCGATCAGGTAACCGGCCACGAACGAATCCGCATTGGTGCTGAAGGCGCGGGGGGCCGCCACTCCCATCACCATGCTGGCCACCAGGGTCACCAGCACGATGAGCTGCACGACCGGCTGGTAGGGATCGTAGCGGCTGGTGGTCCACGCGGTTGACTGCCAGACCGCCCAGAGGACGAGCAGCAGGAATACGGTCTTGGCGGCGCCGGCGAAGACAGCCTCGGGCTGGTGTAGGGCGGCCCTGCCGGTAAGGTCCTCCACCGCCCGTGCCACCACCCGGGTCAACGCGAAGACGAACACCAGATCGAAGAAGAGCTCCAGGAACGACGCCCGTCGCGTCGCCTCGCCCTTGTGCAGCAGGCTGCTCGGATCTTTCGGCCACATGGTCCACCTGTCCGCGGTGTGCCCCGCCCGTGCAGTCTTCCCGCACCTCCGGTCCGGCGGAGCCGCAACCGGCAAAGTCCGGGTACGCGCGCTGCGACCGGACAACCCCCCCGCTTCGAGGTGATAAGGCGGGTAAATCGCCCGCCAGGTCGCCGGCGCGGTGGACGGCCCGGACCGGCTCGGTCGACGACCTGCGCAGCCTCGTGGAGGCGGACCCGGCCGTGCAGGCCGGGCTCTACCGCGTGGACGTGCTGACCTTCCTCTGCCCGGCCGGCTCGCTGGAGTTCCCGCTCGCCGAGACGCAGAGCTGACGCACGTCGATCGGTGGTCGAGCCGGACGTGAACGCCGCTCGCGGGACGGTCGAGAGCACCACGCCAGGGAAACACGGCAAGGGGTACGATTTGCGCCGCGCGCGGTCGCCGATGCCCGCCGCACACGACGCCCCAGAGTGCCGTTCGCACCGCCCGCTGCGCGGGAAACACGCGTCGTTGGACAACTGTTCCGCAGTCCGCAAGGGGCCGGCCGGCCGGTCGACCCGGAGAAGAGACTAGCCTGATGAGCGTGACACGCCGCGCGAAGATCGTCTGCACCCTCGGCCCTGCCACCTCGTCCCCGGAGCGCATCCGGGGCCTGGTCGAGGCGGGGATGAACGTGGCGAGGCTCAACTTCAGCCACGGCAGCCACGCCGACCACGAGGCGGTCTACCGGCTCGTGCGGGAGGCGGCCGAGGAGTCCGGGCGGGCCGTCGCGGTCCTCGCCGACCTGCAGGGCCCCAAGATCCGGCTCGGCCGGTTCGCCGACGGCCCGCACGAGTGGCGCACCGGCGACTCCGTGGTGATCACCGGGGACGAGATCCTCGGCACCAAGGACCGGGTCTCCTGCACCTACCGCAGGCTGCCGCACGAGGTGAAGCCGGGCGACCGGCTGCTGATCGACGACGGCCGGGTAGCGGTCGAGGTCAGCGACGTCACCGGCAACGACATCCGGTGCCTGGTCACCGAGGGTGGCGCGGTCTCCAACAACAAGGGCGTCTCGCTGCCGAACGTGGCGGTCAGTGTCCCGGCCCTGTCGGAGAAGGACGCCGAGGATCTGCGCTTCGCCCTCGGCCTGGGCGTCGACATGATCGCGCTGTCCTTCGTCCGCTCGCCCGACGACATCAAGCTGGTGCACGCGATCATGGCCGAGGAGGGCGTGACCCGTCCGGTGCTGGCCAAGGTCGAGAAGCCCGAGGCGGTCGACCACCTGGAGGCGATCGTGCTCGCCTTCGACGGCGTCATGGTCGCCCGCGGCGACCTCGGCGTGGAGATGCCGTTGGACCAGGTGCCGCTGGTGCAGAAGCGGGCCGTGCAACTCTGCCGGGAGAACGCCAAGCCGGTCATCGTGGCCACCCAGATGCTCGACTCCATGATCGAGAATTCGCGGCCGACCCGCGCCGAGGCCTCGGACGTGGCCAACGCGGTGCTTGACGGCGCGGACGCGGTGATGCTCTCCGGCGAGACCAGCGTCGGCAAGTACCCGGTGCTCACCGTCAGCACCATGGCCAAGATCGTCCAGACCACCGAGTCCGGCTCGATCTCCGTGCCGCGCCTGCAGCACGACCCGCGTACGCACGGCGGCGCGCTCACCATCGGCGCCTCCTCGATCGCCCGGGCCATCGGCGCCAAGGCGCTGGTCGCCTTCTCGCAGACCGGAGACACCGTCAAGCGGCTCGCCCGGCTGCACTGCGACCTGCCGCTGCTGGCGTTCACCCCGGTCCCCGAGGTGCGTAACCAGCTCGCCCTCTCCTGGGGTGTCGAGACCTTCCTGATGCCCTTCGTCGCGCACACCGACGACATGTTCCGCCAGGTCGACCAGGCGCTGCTCGGCCTCAACCGGGCCAACCCCGGCGACTACGTGGTGATCGTGGCGGGCAGCCCGCCCGGCACGCCCGGCTCCACCAACACCCTGCGCGTGCACCAGCTCGGCTCGCTGGTCGACGCCGCCTCCGCGCGAGCGTTGCAGTGAGCGAGCGGAGCGAGCGAGCCAGCCGGCTCAGTAGCGTGGCGGCAGCGTGAGCCAGCCGGTGGCGACCGGCCAGGCAGCGGTCGACCAGCTCCTGGGAGTGCTGGACCTGGACCACATCGGCGAGCGGACCTTCCGGGGGATGAGCCCGCCGGTCGGCCCGCAGCGGGTGTACGGCGGCCAGGTCGCCGGCCAGGCCCTGGTCGCCGCCGGCCGCACCGTCGACCCGGAGCGCTTCGTGCATTCCCTGCACGGCTACTTCGTCCGGCCCGGCGACCCGGCCGAGCCGATCGAATACCAGGTGGAGAACGTTCGGGACGGCCGTTCCTTCTCCGTACGCCGATCTGTCGCGCTCCAGCACGACAGGCCGATCTTCTTCATGTCGGCGTCGTTCCAGCGGCACGAGGAGGGGCTGGACCACCAGGCGCCGGCTCCCCTCGACGTGCCCGGCCCGGACGAGGTCCCGACGATGACCGATCGGCTCTCCCGCTATCCGGAGCGGCTCGGCATCTGGGGTCAGATCCCGCGCCCGATCGACGTCCGCTACGTCGGCGAGCCCGGCTGGGTACGCCCCGGCGACCGGCCCGCCGAACCGCACCAGCGGGTCTGGATGCGCATCGACGGCAAGCTGCCCGACGATCCGCTGCTGCACGCCTGCGCCCTGGCGTACGCCTCGGATCTGACCCTGCTCGACTCGGTGCTCTCGGTGCACGGCGAGGTCTGGGGGCCCGGGGGAGTGGTGGGCGCGAGCCTGGACCACGCGCTCTGGTTCCACCGGTCCTTCCGCGCCGACGAGTGGTTCCTCTACGACTGCTGGAGCCCGTCCGCCTCCGGCGCCCGCGGCCTGGCCACCGGACGGATGTTCACCACCGACGGCCGGCACATCGCCAGCGCCGTGCAGGAGGGGCTGCTGCGCCGGGTCGGCGCCTGACCGTTGAGCCGTGACCATTCGGCCGAGGGCCGGGCGGCCGGCCGGCTGATCAGCGGCTAACCTTGCCGACATGCGTCTTTCCGCCCGGGTCGACTATGCCCTCCGCGCGACCGCCGAGCTGGCCGCGGCGGCCGCCAACGCCGTGCCCGCCGGCGCGGCGGCCGCCGGCACGGCACCCGCGAGCACGGCGCCCGCCGGCGCGGCGGCCGGGCGGACCCGGCCGGTGACCGCCGAGCAGATCGCCCGCGCCCAGGACATACCGCCGAAGTTCCTGGAGAGCATCCTGCTCCAGCTGCGCCGGGGCGGCATCGTGCACGCCCAGCGTGGTCCCGAGGGCGGCTACTGGCTGGCCCGGCCCGCCGGGGAGATCTCCCTCGCCGAGGTGATCCGGGTGATCGACGGACCGCTGGCGCACGTCCGTGGCCAGCGCCCGGAGCAGCTCGGCTACCAGGGTGCGGCCCGGGCACTGCAGGACGTGTGGATCGCGCTGCGGGCCAGCGAACGGGAGATCCTCGAACTGGTCACCATCGCCGACGTGGCCGGCGGCACCCTGCCCGACCGGGTCAACGACCTCGCCGCCGACCCGAAGGCCTGGAGCTGACCGGCCTCGCCCGGCGCTCCTGAGTCCGTCGAGTCGGCGGGCACGGCGCGACCGGGTGGCGGTCAGGCCGCCAGCAGGTCGTCGGCCGCGGTGGAGAACAGCTCCCAGGCCTCGTCGATGTGCCGCTCGGTGGTCAGCGGCGAGCCGACCGCCAGGCGCAGCGTGTACCGCCCGCCGACCCGGGTGTGGGTCAGCAGCACCCGTCCGGTGGCGTTGACCCGGCGCAGCAGCTCGGTGCTCGCCTCGTCGCCGGCCCGCAGCCGGAAGCAGACCAGCGAGAACGGATGCGGCGCGGCCAGCTCGAACCGGTCGTCGGCGACCACCCGCGCGGCGAACCGGTCGGCGAGGGCCACCCCGGAGCGGATGTGCGCCCGCAACCCCTCGACGCCGTACCAGCGGAGCACGAACCAGAGCTTGAGCGCCCGGAACCGGCGGCCCAGCGGCACCTGCCAGTCCCGGTAGTCGATCACCGCGCCGGACTCGGTCGCCGCGTTGCGCAGGAACTCCGGCATCACCGTCAGCGCCTCGATCAGCTCGCCCCGGTCGGCCACCCAGAACGCGTCGCAGTCGAAGCCGGTGAGCAGCCACTTGTGCGGGTCGAAGCAGTACGAGTCGGCGTACTCCATCCCGGCGTGCGACCAGCGCAGCTCCGGGCAGACCGCCGCCGCGCCCGCGTACGCGGCGTCGACGTGCAGCCAGACGCCGTGCTCGGCGCAGATCGCGCCGATCTCCGGCAGCGGGTCGACCGCGGTGGTGGACGTGGTGCCGATGGTGGCCACCACGATTGCCGGCACCACGCCGGCCGCCAGGTCCGCCTCGATCGCCGTCCGCAGCGCCGTCGGGCTCATCGCCTGCGTTGCCGGGTCCACCTCGATCGTGCGGACCCCGTCGGCGCCCAGACCGGCGATCCGGGCCGCCTTCTCGATCGAGGAATGTCCGTGCGTCGAGGTGTATGCCCGGTAGCGGCGGTCGATGCCGTCGGTCCGCCAGCGTCCGTTGCTGGCCCGGTGCAGCGCGCCCAGGGTGGCGACCAGCGTTGCCGAGGAGGCGGAGTCCTGGATCACCCCGCCCCCGCGGCCGGTCGAGCGGAACCGCTCCGGCAGGTCGAGCAGGCCGGCGAGCCAGTCCAGCAGCACCGTCTCCAACTCGGTGCAGGCCGGGCCGGTCGCCCAGAGCATCCCCTGCACCCCGAGGCCGGAGCTGACCAGGTCGCCCAGCACGCTCGGGCCGGAGGTGTTGGCCGGGAAGTAGCCGAAGAAGCCCGGGTGCTGCCAGTGGGTCAGCCGGGGAGCGATGATCCGGTCCAGGTCGGCCAGGACGGCCTCGACCGGCTCGCCCTGCTCGGTCGGCCCGGCGGGCAGCGCGGCGGCCACCGCGCCCGGCGGGTCCTGTGAGGTCACCGGCCGCTGGCCGACCGTCTGCCAGTAGTCGGCGATCCAGTCCACCACGGCGTGCCCGGCGCGGCGGAACTCCTCCGGGTCCATGTGCTCAGCCATCCCTGAAGTTGATCAGGATGGGGCCAGCCGGGCAAGGGGCCGCCGTGGCGGTTGTGCCGGCCCGAGGCGTCGTCCTACGATGCCCGTACGCGGAGCCGATTTACATACATCAATAAATTCTCCGTCAGTGCGGCGTACGTTCCCCGCCGGCCAGGGCAGGCCGGCGCCCCTCGCCGTGTGCCTGACCTCCGCGAAAGGCAGCCTCGTGCACCTCACCATTTCCCGCCGCCGGACCGCGCTGCTCGCCGCGGCCTCGGCGGCCACCCTCCTCGCCGGCGTCCTCACCACCGTGGCCGCCGCGGCGGCGACCGTCGCCTGCCGGGTCGACTACCAGGTCACCAACCAGTGGGGCGGCGGCTTCGGCGCCGACGTCACCGTCACCAACCTCGGCGACCCGGTCAACGGCTGGACGCTCACCTGGTCCTGGACCGCCGGCCAGCAGGTCACCCAGGCGTGGAACGCCACCGTCACCCAGTCCGGCGCCCAGGTCGCCGCCCGCGACGCCGGCTACAACGCGGCGATCGGCACCGGCGGCACCGCCGCCTTCGGCTTCAACGGCTCGTGGAACAACACCAGCAACCCGGCCCCGACCAGCTTCGCGCTCAACGGCACCACCTGCACCGGCACCACCCCGCCCACCACCGCGCCAGCCACCACCGCACCCCCGACCACCGCACCCCCGACCACCGCACCCCCGACCACCGCACCACCCACGACCGCGCCACCACCGACCGGCGGCATGCAGATGGAGAAGCTGGACCGAGGCCTGATCAGCGTCCGCTCCGGCAACGGCAACCTGGTCTCCTGGCGGCTGCTCGGCACCGAGGTGTCCGGCGTGTCGTTCAACCTCTACCGGGGCTCCACCAAGGTCAACAGCACCCCGATCACCGGCGCCACCAACTACCTCGACAGCGGCGCGGCGGCCGGCGCGGCGTACACGGTGCGGGCCGTGGTGAACGGCGCCGAGCAGGCGGCCTCCGCCGCCGCGCTGCAGTTCCTCAACGGCTACCTCGACGTGCCGATCCAGCCGCCGCCCGGCGGCACCACCCCGACCGGGGAGGCGTACACCTACTCGGCCAACGACGCCAGCGTCGGCGACCTCGACGGCGACGGCCGCTACGAGATCGTGCTCAAATGGGACCCGTCCAACAGCAAGGACAACTCCCAGTCCGGCTACACCGGCAACGTCTACGTCGACGCGTACACCCTCACGGGCACCCGTCTGTGGCGCATCGACCTCGGCCGCAACATCCGCGCCGGCGCCCACTACACCCAGTTCCAGGTGTACGACTACGACGGCGACGGCCGCGCCGAGGTGGCCATGAAGACCGCCGACGGCACCCGCTCCGGCACCGGCCAGGTCATCGGCTCCGCGAGCGCCGACTACCGCAACAGCAGCGGCTACGTGCTCTCCGGCCCCGAATACCTGACCATGTTCGACGGCCGGACCGGCGCCGCCCTCTCCACCGTCGACTACGACCCGCCGCGCGGCACCGTCTCCTCCTGGGGCGACTCCTACGGCAACCGGGTCGACCGCTTCCTCGCCGGCACCGCCTACCTCGACGGGCAGCGCCCCTCACTGATCATGGCGCGCGGTTACTACACCCGCGCCGTCATCGCCGCCTGGGACTTCCGCGACGGCACCCTGCGCAAGCGCTGGACCTTCGACTCCAACACCGCCGGCAACGGCGCCGCCGCCGGCCAGGGCAACCACAGCCTCTCCATCGCCGACATCGACGGCGACGGCCGGCAGGAGATCGTGTACGGCGCCGCCGCGATCGACGACAACGGCCGGCTGCTCTGGTCCACCGGCAACGGGCACGGCGACGCCCTGCACGTCGGTGACCTCGACCCCTCCCGGCCCGGCCTGGAGGTCTTCAAGGTCGACGAGGACGGCACCAAGCCCAGCTCGTACTTCGCCGACGCCCGCACCGGCCAGGTGCTCTGGCAGACCGCCCCCAACGGCGACAACGGCCGAGGCGTCTCCGACGACATCTGGGCCGGCAGCCCCGGCGCGGAATCCTGGTCCGCCGCCGCCGACGGCCTACTCAACACCAAGGGGCAGAACATCGGCCGCAAACCGTCCTCGCAGAACTTCCTCATCTGGTGGGACGGCGACCCCGTCCGCGAACTGCTCGACGCCACGAAAATCGACAAGTACGGCCCCAACGGCGACACCCGGCTGCTCACCGCCAACGGCGTCGCGTCCAACAACGGCACCAAGTCCACCCCGGCGCTCTCCGGCGACATCCTCGGCGACTGGCGCGAAGAGGTGATCTGGCGTACCAGCGACAGCACCGCGCTGCGCATCTACAGCACCCCGACGCCCACCAGCCTGCGGCTGCACACCCTGATGCACGACCCGCAGTACCGGGTCGCCATCGCCTGGCAGAACACCGCCTACAACCAGCCGCCGCACACCGGATTCTTCCTCGGCGACGGCATGACCACCCCGCCCGCCCCGAACATCTACCTGCGCTGAGCGGGAAACGCACCGGGCCGCCAGCCGCGGAACCCGCAGCGCTGGCGACCCGGTGCACCACACCGCGGCGCCCCCGACCCGTCCCGACCGGGAGTGCCGTACCACCACCGGCCACCAACCTAGAGCCGCTACGCGACCGCCGGGTGACGGCGCTGTGAAAAGCGTGTTTCAGCCCTTCCGGAGCAGGCCACCGGCCACCCGCTCGGCGATCAGCTCGAACGAGCGGACCCGGTCGGCCACGTCGTACACCATCGTGGTCAACATCAGCTCGTCCGCGCCGGTGCGCTCCAGCAGCGCGCCGAGCTGCCGGGCCACCGTCTCCGGCGAGCCGATCGCCTGCCCCTCCCGCCGCTGGGCCACGAACTCCCGCTCCAGCTCGGAATACGGATAGGCCGCCGCCGCCTCCGGCGTGACCAGCGGCTCCGGCCGCCCCGAACGCAGCTTGAGGAAGGACAGCCCGGCCGGGCCGGCCAACCACCGCGCCCGCTCATCGGTCTCCGCGCACACCGCGTTCACCGCGACCATCGCGTACGGCTCCGCCAGCCACTGCGACGGGCGGAAACTCTGCCGGTAGAGCTGAAGCGCCGGCAGCGTGTTCTGCGCACTGAAGTGGTGCGCGAAGGAGAACGGCAGCCCCAACAGCCCGGCGAGCTGGGCACTGAACCCGCTCGACCCGAGCAGCCAGACCACCGGCGACTGGCCCCGGCCCGGTACGGCGGTGACCGGCCCCGGCTCGGCGCCGCTGAAATAGTTCATCAGATCGGCCAGCTCCCGGGGGAAGTGCTCGGCCGACAACCCCTCCATGCTCCGGCGCAGCGCCAGCGCGGTCACCTGATCGGTGCCCGGCGCCCGGCCGATCCCCAGGTCGATCCGGCCCGGGTGCAGCGCCTCCAGGGTGCCGAACTGCTCGGCCACCACCAACGGCGCGTGGTTGGGCAGCATCACCCCGCCCGAGCCGAGCCGGATCGTGCTCGTCCGCGCGGCCAGGTGCGCGAGGAGCACGGCCGGCGCCGACGAGGCGATCGAGGGCATGTTGTGGTGCTCGGCCACCCAGAACCGGCGATAGCCCAGCTCCTCGGTGCGCCGCGCCAACTCGGTGGTGTGCCGTAGGGCCTCCCCGACACTGCCGTCGGCGGCCACCGGAGCAAGATCAAGAACAGACAGCGGTACGTCGATCACGCCTGTGATCAACCCGCCGGGCGTCGGAATTGTTCCGCTACCCCATGCCGCGCGCCTGCTCGAAGATCAAGCTCGTCTGCGTGTGCTGCACCGCCGGATCCACCGCCAGATGATCCAGCACGAAGTCCCGCAGCGCGTCCCCGGACGCCGCCCGCACATGCAACACGTAATCCTCCGCGCCGGCCACATGGAACACCGCCACCACCCCGGGCAGCCGCACCGACCGGGCCCGGAAGGCGTCCACCGCCGCCCGCTCGTGCGCGGCCAGGCGCACCGACACCAACGCCTGCAACGGCAACCCCACCGCCGCCGGGTCCACCTCGGCGTGGAACCCGCGGATCGCCCCGCACTCGCGCAGCGCCCGCGTACGCGCCAGACAGGTCGACGGCGCCACCCCCACCCGCTCGGCGAGGGCATTGTTCGGCAGCCGGCCATCGGCCGCCAACTCCGTCAGGATCGCGCGATCGACGTCATCCAGCGCCGCGAACGGCCGTACATCATTCGGTGCGAGGGGCATACGGGCATCATCCCCCGAATCCTGCGATGAAGATAGGGGCCCTCGTAGAATTTTCTGCGCTGCTATTGCCTCACAGTGTCCTCATGTTCGACCCTTCGGGCCATGACCGCCGTGGACACCACCGCCGTACACGCCGGGCGCGACGACCTCACCGGGCTCGGCGTGCACGTCCCGCCCATCGACCTCTCCACCACCAACCCGCTGCCGTCCGTCGACAGCGGCGGCGACTCGTACGAGACCCTCGCCACCGGAGGCACCCTCCCGGCCGGCGGCAGCGCCGTCTACCAGCGGCTCTGGAACCCCACCGTCGCCCGCTTCGAAACCGCCCTCGCCACCCTCGAAGGCACCGCCGAAGCCGTCGCCTTCGCCAGCGGCATGGCCGCCCTCACCGCCACCCTCCTCGCCGCCACCCGCGACGGGAAACGCCACATCGTCGCCGTCCGCCCCCTCTACGGCGGCACCGACCACGTGCTCGCCACCGGCCTGCTCGGCACCGACGTCACCTGGGCCCGCGCCGACGAGGTCGCCTCGGCGATCCGCCCCGACACCGCCCTGGTCGTCGTCGAGACCCCGGCCAACCCCACCCTCGACCTGGTCGACCTCGCCGCCCTCGCCAACGCCGCCGGCGACGTCCCGCTGCTCGTCGACAACACCGTCGCCACCCCGGTGCTCCAGCAGCCCGCCCGGCACGGCGTCGCCCTCGTGCTGCACAGCGCCACCAAGAGCATCGGCGGCCACGGCGACGTCCTCGCCGGCGTCGTCGCCTGCGACCCCGCCTGGGCCACCCGACTGCGCCAGGTCCGCGCCGTCACCGGCGCGATCCTGCACCCGCTCGGCGCGTACCTGCTGCACCGCGGCCTGCAGACCCTCCCGCTGCGAGTCCGCGCCCAACAGGCCGGCGCCGAGAAACTCGCCGCCTGGCTCGCCGGCCACCCGGCCGTCGAACGCGTCCACCACCCCTCCCTGCACGACCCGGCCGGCCTGATCGGCCGCCAGATGTCCGGCCCCGGCAGCCTGCTCGCCTTCGAGGTACGCGGCGGCGCCCCCGCCGCGGCCACCGTCGCCGGCGCCTGTCGGCTGATCACCCACGCCGTGTCACTCGGCGGCGTCGACACGCTCATCCAGCACCCGGCCTCGCTCACCCACCGACCGGTGCAGGGCGACGCCAAACCGGGCGGGAGCCTGCTGCGGCTCTCCGTCGGCCTGGAGGACCCGGAAGACCTGCGGGAGGACCTGGCGCAGGCGCTCGCCGCGATCTGACCCCACCTCGGCTGCGCCCCGGGCGTCCTGCCTTGGGGCGCGGCCCAGCGTCAGGACTTCGGGCCGACGTGCCGGTCCAGCGCGGCGACCGCCTCCCGCCGCGCCACGGACAGGCAGTTGCGGCGGTTCATCTTCCAGTCGATGCCCAGCAGGTCCAGCCCCCACTGGCAGAGCCCCATGATGTCCGTCGACTCGTTGACGAACATGTAGCGGGGATATGCGTACTGCTTACCGCGGACGGTGACCCGGTTGCTTACGCGGCAGCCGTCGGAGTGGAATAGCCCCCGCAGGAAGTCGCCCGGGCGCGCTTCGACGATCCGCCGTTGCCAGTCCGCCAGGACGATCGGGCGCTCGTGCTTCTTGCCCGGCCCGTGCTGGGGGAACAGGCACGGCCAGTGTTTCCCGTAGCTTTGCACGGCGACGCAGCCCTGCTTCTGCACCCGCTGCACCGAGGTGGCCAGGACCTTCCTCATCGCGTTCTCGCAGGCAGTAATCAGGTCCGGCCAGGCGTCGGCACAGAAGATGCGTAACACCGGAACCCGGGCGATGACCAGGTGCCCATCCCCGAGGTAGAGGCCGAGCAGGTAGGCGTACTGCCCGGGACTTGTCGGATTGTCGACGTCGTCACGGCATCGGAAGCAGCGCATCGCCGTAACCTGTTGCTTCGGTTCCGGCCGATCCTTGCACCAGTGTCGGACCGTGGGATAGGAGAGACCGACCGCGCGGGCGACCTCGGCCACGGTCGCTCCGGCGAGGTACAGACGCCGTGCTCGGGCGCGGATCTCGGGTGGATGCATGTGGGCAGTTTCGAACACCCATACGACATCTTCGGTGCCCCCGGTGGGATTCGAACCCACACTGTCGATCTTTTGAGAATCGCGCCTCTGCCGGTTGGGCTACAGGGGCTTCTGTAGTTCGGCCTCATTAGGTTACCCACTAGGCTAGGGGCGGCGACACCCGGGACGGCGGGTGTCGGGCTCGAACTGGTGGGAGAGGCTCGTGGCCGAGACGCAGACGGACGCCGAGCGCAGGCGGGTACTGATCGCCGAGGACGAGGCGCTCATCCGGCTGGACCTGGCCGAGATGCTGGCCGAGGAGGGCTACGAGGTGGTCGGCGAGGCCGGTGACGGCGAGACCGCCGTCCGGCTTGCCGAGGAGCTCAAGCCGGACCTGGTCATCCTCGACATCAAGATGCCGATCATGGACGGGCTGGCCGCCGCCGAGCGGATCGCCGGCGCCCGGATCGCCCCGGTGATCATCCTGACCGCGTTCAGCCAGCGTGAGCTGGTGGAGCGGGCGCGGGCGGCCGGCGCGATGGCGTACCTGGTCAAGCCGTTCCAGAAGAGCGACCTGGTGCCGGCGGTGGAGATCGCGCTGTCCCGCTACTCGGAGATCGCCGCGCTGGAGGCGGAGGTCGCCGGCCTCACCGACCGGCTGGAGATCCGCAAGACCGTCGAGCGGGCCAAGGGCGCCCTGATGACCACGTACAACATGACCGAGCCGCAGGCGTTCAAGTGGATCCAGCGGACGGCGATGGACCACCGGCTGACCATGAAGGAGGTCGCCGAGCGGATTCTCGCCGAGACCTCCGGCGGTGAGGTGGCGCAGCCGACCGCCTGACGTGACCGATTCGTTGACGCGCCGGGGCGGGGGTCATCGATAGGGTGTGATCCGTGGCGGCGCGGCGGCTGGCGGTGGTGTTCGGCGTCATCGCCGTGCTGCTCGCCGGCTGTGTGCGTGCGCCGGTGCAGGTCGAGCCCGAGCCGCTCCGCCCGCGCTGGCGGGCGCTGACGTTGCCGGCGCCCCCGGGCGCGCCCGGCCGGCTGCTGGCGCGTGACGTGGTGACCTGCGCGGGGCGCTGGTTCGTGGTGGGCGCGGTGGCCGGCCCGGCGGGGGAGACCCGCCCGGCGGCGTGGGCCAGTGCGGATGGTCTGTCGTGGTCGTCCGTGTCGATCGCGGCGTCGACCTTCTATGGCCGTCGGCACGTGCTGTATGCGGCGGCCTGCCGGCAGGGCCGGCTGGGGGCGCTGGGGGCCAGGGGCGGGGGATCGCACGGCAATCCGCGTCCGGGCACCTGGGTGCAGGCTGCCGACGGCACGCTGCGGGAGGTGGCGGCCCCGTTCGAGATGTACGCGGGGCCTCGGGCGGTGAGCGTGTCGCGGCTGGTGGCCGGGGCGGACGGGTGGCTGGTGGTCGGCTCCCGGGCCGACGGGGCGGCGGTCTGGACCTCGCCGGACGGAGAGCGGTTCACGCTGCGCGAGGGTGTGCCGGAGTTGGCCGGGGACGGGCGGGGCAGGACGCTCGGGCTCGACGCGGTGGCCGTACCGCCGGGGTGGTTGGTGGTGGGTGCGGTGTTGCCGCCGCACGCGACGGCGACGCTGCCGCTCGCCTGGGCTTCGGCGGACGGGCGGGCCTGGCGGCGGTTGGCGCTGCCGGCGTCGGACGGGCGGAGCCAGGCGCAGCGGGTGGCTGTGGTGGGTGGCGCGGTGGTGGCGGCGGGTCCGGTGCGCGACGGTTTCGGGGTGTGGCGGGCGGCGCTTCCCGATGGCGGTGCGGGGTGGATCGGGGACGCCGGCTGGCGGCGGGTGGGTGGTTTCGGCGCGGCGGGTGCGGGGGTGCAGTCGGTGCGCGCGCTGGTGTCCGTGGGGGGTGGCGGGCTGGTGGCGGTGACCGGCGACGGGCGTGGCCGCGCCTTGTGGTCCTCGACTGATGCGGGCGGTTCATGGCGGCCCATGGCGTTGCCGGTCGCGGTGCCGAATGGTGGTGACTCGGCGGTGGCGGTGGCCTCTGATGGAGATCGATTCGTGTTGGTCGTCGATGACGGCGCGGGGTTCCGTGCCTGGTGGGCGGGGTTGCGGGCCGTCGATCGGTAGCTGGTGAACCGGCCTTGGGTACTTACCGCGGAAGCGCAGGCGATGCGCTTCCGTGCATGTAGATCTCTTACAGCGATCGCTCTTAATCCGCCACGGCGTGTAACGGTTCGGTCAACGCGTCTTCCTGGGACTTACGTCACGCTCCCCAGGTGGGATAACGTCCCGCCCCAGACCGGCGACGACGGTCTGGTTCGTTGGCCCCCCGCAATGGCCAATCGGCGGCGGGTGGTTCGAACCATGCGGACGGAGGAGGGTTCGGGCCTTGAGGCAGAAGCTCGTACGGGTGCTTGGCGGGGTCGCCGCGGTGGCGCTCGCCGTTGGTGGTGCCGCGGCATGCAAGAGCGACAGTGACAATGAGGCGTCCGGTGGCGCTTGTGATTACAAGATCGCGTTCTTCGGGGCGCTGACCGGCCCGGACGCTGCGCTGGGCATCAACGAGAACAACGGCGTGAAACTCGCCCTTGACCAGTTCAACAAGGCCAACACGGACTGCAAGGTCTCGCTGCTTCCGCTGGACTCGCAGGGCAGCCCGGACCAGGCGCCGCAGCTCGCCACGCAGGCGATCGATGACGAGAAGGTCCTCGGCGTTGTCGGCCCGGCCTTCTCCGGCGAGTCGGAGGCGGCCAACCCGATGTTCTCCGAGGCGGGCCTGGTGCACATCACCGCGTCCGCGACCCGGCCCAGCCTGAGCGAGCAGGGCTGGAAGACGTTCTTCCGCTCGGTCGGCAACGACAACGCGCAGGGCCCGGCCGCCGCGCGGTTCATCAAGGAAGACCTGAAGGCCGAGAAGGTCTTCGTCATCGACGACCAGTCGGCGTACGGCATGGGCCTGGCCGACGAGGTCAAGAAGGCGCTCGGTGACGCGGTCGTCGACACGGACAAGGTCCAGGGTGGCGGCAAGCAGACCGAGTTCTCCGGCACCGTCACCAAGGTGAAGGCCTCCGGCGCCACGGCGGTCTTCTTCGGCGGCTACTACGCCGAGGGTGGCCTGATCCGTAAGGCCCTGACCAACGCTGGCGTCAAGGCCACGCTGGTCGGTGCTGACGGCATGAAGGACCCGGCCTTCATCGACGGTGCGAGCCAGGCCGCCGCGGAGGGCACCATCTTCACCTGCCCCTGCCTGCCGGCGAGCGAGGTGAAGGGGACCTTCCCCGCGGACTACAAGGCGCTGATCGGCGTTGACCCGGGTACCTACAGCGACAACGCCTACGACGCGGCGAACATCCTGCTGGCCGGCATCAAGGACGGCAAGCGGTCCCGTGCCGACCTGCTGGCGTTCGTGAAGGGCTACACCGGTGAGGGTGTCGTCGGTTCGTACAAGTTCACCGACACCGGCGAGCTGGACCCGTCGGCCGTCCAGATCTGGGCGTACGAGGTCAAGAACGGTGAGATCGTGCCGGTGAAGCGGGTTCCGCTGCAGTAAGCCGGGGCGGGTCTGACTGCCCAAGAAATCGCTGCGGGTGCGGTCGGGAGCACCTTCCCGGCCGCACCCTGGCTTCTCTTCAAGTCGCTGGAGCACCCTTCTTGAACGTCGACGGATTGATCTCCAATTTTGGAGAGCTCACGACGACCGGCCTGACCGTGGGGGCGATCTACGCCTTGGTCGCGCTCGGTTACACACTGGTCTACGGTGTATTGAGGCTTATCAACTTCGCCCACTCCGAGGTCTTCATCTCTGGCGCGTACGCCGCGCTCTTCACCTGGAGTGCGCTCGGCCTGACCGGCAACTCTCGGGTGACCGGTGCAGGGTCGATCGTGCTGTACCTGCTGATCGCGATGGTGGCGGCGGCGTTGGCGTCGGCGACGGTGGCGACCGTGGTCGAACGGGTGGCCTACCGCCCGCTTCGCAAGCGCAACGCGCCGCCGCTGGCCTTCCTGATCACGGCGATCGGCGCGTCGATCGTCATCTCGGAGGCGTTCGGCGTCTACACCCGACGGCTGTCGCGGGGCGCCCCGATGGTCGTGCCGCCCGAGCCGCTGTTCCGCATCGGCAAGGTGGAGATCGGCTGGGTGGAGCTGCTGATCGTCGGCTTCGCGCTGGTGATGATGATCGGGCTTGACCAGTTCATCAACCGCAGCCGGATCGGTCGCGGGATTCGGGCCGTGTCCCAGGATCCGAACACCGCGGCGCTGATGGGGGTCAACAAGGACCGCATCATCATGATCGTGTTCATCGCCGGTGGCCTGATGGCCGGCGTGGCGGGCGTGCTGTACAACGTGCGGATCGGGGCCCTGGCCTACAGCGTCGGGTTCATGCTGGGGCTGAAGGCGTTCACCGCGGCGGTGCTCGGCGGCATCGGCAACCTGCGCGGCGCGCTGCTCGGCGGCCTGCTGCTCGGCTTGAGCGAGAACTACGCCTCGGGGCTGTTCGGTTCGCAGTGGAAGGACGCGATCGCCTTCGTGGTGCTCGTCATCCTGCTGATGTTCCGGCCGACCGGTCTGCTGGGCGAATCACTGCGGGGAGCGCGGGCATGACGAGCGTGATGGAGAAGTTCCGGGCGGGCCGGCACACGGTCGGCGAGCGCTGGCGCGCCATGCCGCGCTGGGTGCACTGGCTGGTCGTGGCGGCGGTCATCGCCTTCTTCTACGCCCTGCCGAACAAGGAGTTCTACCAGTGGCTCGGGCCGATCCCGACCACCGGGTCCAACTTCGGCCAGGTGCTGTTCGGGATGTCGATCTACGTGTTGCTGGCCGTGGGCCTCAACATCGTGGTCGGCTTCGCCGGCCTGCTCGACCTGGGCTATTTCGGCTTCTTCGCCGTTGGCGCCTACACGGTGGCGGTGCTGACCTCGCCGAGCAGCGACCTGAAGACGGTGTGGCCGTGGCTGACCGTGCTGCCGGTCGCGGTCGCCCTGGCGATGGCGTCGGGCGTGCTGCTGGGTCTGCCGACGCTGCGGTTGCGCGGTGACTACCTGGCGATCGTGACGCTGGGCTTCGCGGAGATGATCCGGCTGACGGCGACGAGCGCGCCGTTCCTGAAGGGCCAGCGCGGCTTCAACCAGGTCCCGCACCCGCCGGGCAAGTACGCGGACGGGACGCCGGTCTTCGGAGTGCTGGACCCGCGGCCGTACTACTGGCTGGTCCTCACCGTGATCATCCTGGTGGTGCTCGGGGTGCGGAACCTGACCCGCAGCCGGGTCGGTCGGGCCTGGGTCGCGATCCGGGAGGATGAGGACGCGGCGCAGCTGATGGGTGTCCCGACGTTCAAGTTCAAGCTGTGGGCGTTCGCCTCCGGTGCCGCCATCGGTGGCCTGGCCGGGGCACTGTTCGCTGGCAAGCAGAACTTTGTCAACAACCAGAGCTTCGAGTTGCTGAACTCGATCATCATCCTGGCGGCGGTGATCCTCGGCGGTTCCGGCAACATCCTCGGCGCCATCGTCGGTGGTGGCCTGGCCTACTACCTGATCGAGCGGTTCCGAGGCGTGGAGTTGTTCGGCATCGAGCTTTATCAGTACCGGTTCGCGTTCTTCGGGTTGACCCTGATCGTCATGATGATCTACCGGCCGCAGGGCCTGATCGCCAACCGGCGTAGAGCTGCCGAGTTCAAGGACCGGCGCAAGGAGGTGATCGTCGGTGGCTGAGACGGTGCAGAATGTTCCCGCGCAGCGGACCGCGTCGGTCGAGGTCGAGCGCGAGCCCCTGCTCGAGGTCGACCACGTCACGCTCCGCTTCGGTGGTGTCGTCGCGCTCAACGATGTGAATTTCACCCTCTACAAGGGGGAGATCTTCGGGCTGATCGGGCCCAACGGCGCGGGCAAGACCACGTGCTTCAACGCGATGACCGGCATCTACCGCCCGAGCGAGGGCGAGATCCGGTTCCGTGGTGAGCGGATCAACGGCAAGAAGCGGCACCAGATCACCCAGATGGGTATGGCCCGCACCTTCCAGAACATCCGGCTTTTCCCCGAGATGACCGCGCTGGAGAACGTGCAGGTGGGCGCGGACGCGCACCACAAGACGAGCGTGCTCTCAGCGCTGCTGCGGCTGCCTCGACACTGGCGTGAGGAGCGGGACGGGCAGGAAAAGGCCCGCGCCCTGCTCGACTTCGTCGGGATCGGCGGGCGGATGCACGAGTCGGCTCGCAATCTCTCCTACGGCGAGCAGCGCCGGCTGGAGATCGCCCGGGCGCTGGCCACCGACCCGGTGCTGCTGTGCCTCGACGAGCCGGCGGCCGGCTTCAACCCGGCGGAGAAGGAGGAGCTGCTGCAGCTCATCCGGAAGATCCGTGACCGGGGCGTCACCGTGCTGCTCATCGAGCACGACATGAAGCTGGTGATGGGGGTCACCGATCGGATCGCGGTGCTGGAATTCGGAAAGAAGATCGCGGAAGGGCTGCCGGCGGAGGTACGGGAGAACCCGAAGGTGATCGCCGCCTACCTGGGAGTGCCGGACGATGCTGCTTGAGATCGAAGACCTGAGCCTGCTCTACGGGCGGATCCAGGCGCTGCACGGCATCAGCCTGACGGTGGGCGAGGGTGAGATCGTGGCGTTGATCGGTGCCAACGGCGCCGGGAAGTCCACCACGATGCGGGCCATCTCCGGGATCCGGCCGGTGTCCGCCGGGCGGATCCGATTCGAAGGTGAGGACATCACCAAGCTGCGGGCGGACCTGCGGGTGCAGCGCGGGCTGTGCCAGGCCCCGGAGGGGCGGGGCGTCTTCCCGGGCATGACCGTGCTGGAGAACCTGGACATGGGCGCGTACACCCGGCGGGACCGCGCGGGCATCGCGCAGGACCTGGACCGGGTGTTGGAGCTCTTCCCGCGGCTGGCCGAGCGGCGCAAGCAGGCCGGGGGTACCCTTTCCGGCGGCGAGCAGCAGATGCTCGCCGTCGGTCGGGCACTGATGAGCCGGCCGAAGCTGCTGCTGCTCGACGAGCCGTCGATGGGTCTCGCGCCGATGTTGATCCAGCAGATCTTCAACATCATCGTGGAGATCAACCAGCAGGGCACCACGATCCTGCTCGTGGAACAGAACGCGCAGCAGGCGCTGGCCCGGGCGCACCGGGCATACGTGCTGGAGACCGGGCGGATCGTGAAGAGCGGCACCGGTGCGGAGTTGTTGCACGACTCGGCGGTCAAAGAGGCATACCTCGGCGTGGCCTGACCGTACGACCCCTCAAAGGAGTACAACCATGCGCAACCTCAACGGTGGCCGACGGGCGGCGATAGGCGTCGCTGGCGCGGCCGTCCTGGTGCTCTCCCTCGCCGCCTGCGGCGAGAAGGAGAATTCCGGCCAGGCCGGTGGTCCCGCGGTGACCGCGTCGGCCGACACGGACCTGGCCGCGAAGGTGCCGGACGCCATCAAGGCCGACGGCGTGATCAAGGTGGGCACCGACTCGACGTACGCCCCGGCGGAGTTCCTCGACAACGACGGCCAGACGGTGATCGGCTTCGACGTGGAGCTGTTCAACGCGGTCGCCCAGAAGCTCGGCCTGAAGGCCGAGTACGAGTCGGCGCCGTTCGACGCGATCCTGCCCGGCATTGCCTCCGGCAAGTACGAGGTCGGTGTCTCGTCGTTCACCATCAACGCCGAGCGCCTCAAGGCCGTCAACATGGTCAGCTACTTCTCCGCCGGCACCCAGTGGGCGACGAAGAAGGGCAACCCGGGCGGTGTCGACGCGGACAACGCCTGCGGCAAGAAGGTCGCCGTGCAGGTCGGCACCGTGCAGGTCGACGACATCACCGCCCGGTCGAAGAAGTGCACCGACGCCGGCAAGCCGGCCATCACCATCGACCAGTACCAGGCGCAGAGCGACGCGACTGCCGCCGTGGTCAGCGGCAAGGACGACGCCATGCTCGCCGACTCCCCGGTCGGCGCGTACGCGGTGAAGCAGAGCGGCGGTGAGCTGGAGCTGCTCGGCGACATCTACGAGTCGGCGCCGTACGGCTACGCGGTGAACAAGGACCAGCAGGCCTTCGCCGAGGTGCTCAAGGAGGCCGTGCAGGCGGTCATCTCCGACGGCACCTACAAGGCCGCGCTGGCGAAGTGGGGCGTCGAGGGTGGCGCCATCAGCAGCTCCGAACTCAACCCCGCCAGCTGACCATGTCGGTTGACGTCGAAACACCCGAACGGGCACGGCCGGAACCCATCCAGGCCGTGCCCGTGCGGCACCCTGGCCGCTGGATCGCCGTCGCGGTGATCGGGGTGCTGGTCGCGATGTTCGTGCACCTGCTGGTCACGAACGACCGGTTCAACTGGTCGATGATGGTCGACGAGATGTTCCGGCCGCCGATCATCGCCGGGCTGCGCGGCACCATCGCGCTGCTCGTGTTCTCGATGTTGCTCGGCATCTCGCTCGGCATCGTCGTCGCGATCATGCGGCTGTCGCCGAACCCGATCCTGCGCGGCGTCTCCTGGGTCTACACCTGGTTCTTCCGGGCGGTGCCCCGGCTGGTGCTGGGCATGCTCTTCGGCAACCTGGGCCTCCTCTGGTCCCGGCTGGAGTTCGGCCTGCCTTTCGACCGGCAGATCGGCGCGCTGTTCGGGGTCCACGACTTCGAGGCGCGGCTGTTCGGGTTCAGTGCGGGTGACATCCTCACCGGGTTCGTCGCCGGCGTGCTGGCGCTCGGCCTCTCCGAGGCCGCGTACATGGCGGAGATCGTCCGGGCTGGCATCCAGTCGGTGGACGAGGGGCAGACCGAGGCCGCGCAGGCGCTCGGGCTGAGCCGGACCCAGATCCTGCGCCGGATCGTGCTGCCGCAGGCTATGCGGGTGATCATCCCGCCCACCGGCAACGAGACCATCGCGATGCTCAAGGACACCTCGCTGGTCGCCTACGTGCCGGTCACCGCCGAGCTGTTCTTCCAGCTCAAGGCGGTCGTCAGCCGGACCTACCAGGCCTTCCCGATGTATGTCGCGGCCACCATCTGGTATCTGTTCCTGACCAGCATCCTGCTGGTCGGGCAGTACTACCTGGAGCGGCACTTCTCGAAGGGCGTCGGACGCAGCGCGCGGGCCCGGCAGCGGCTTCGCGGGATGACGGCGGAGACCGGCGGTAACGCGGGGGCGGTGGATTCGAAATGACCGAGCTGATCATTCCCGCTCAGGCGGGCGCGCCGGCGGCGGAGTCGGGCCTGATGGTCCGGGCCGAGCAGGTGCACAAGTCGTTCGGGCCCCTGGAGGTGCTCAAGGGCATCGACCTGGAGGTCCGCGCCGGCGAGGTGTGCTGCCTGCTGGGGCCCTCCGGCTCCGGCAAGTCGACGTTCCTGCGATGCATCAACCACCTGGAGAAGATCAACGCCGGACGGATCTGGGTGGACGGCGACCTGATCGGCTACCGGGAGCGCGGCGGCAAGCTGCACGAGCTGCGGGACAAGGAGGTGGCCGCGCAGCGCCGGGCGATCGGCATGGTGTTCCAGCGGTTCAACCTGTTCCCGCACATGACCGTGCTGCAGAACATCGTCGAGGCGCCGGTGCTGCTGCGGCGGGCCAAGAAGGCCGAGGCCCGGGACCGGGCGGCGCAGCTGCTGGAGCGGGTGGGGCTGGGCGACAAGCTCGGCGCGTACCCGGGTCAGCTCTCCGGCGGCCAGCAGCAGCGGGTGGCGATCGCCCGGGCGCTGGCCATGCAGCCGAAGCTGATGCTCTTCGACGAGCCGACCAGCGCGCTCGACCCGGAGCTGGTCGGCGAGGTCCTCGACGTGATGAAGGACCTCGCCCGCGACGGCATGACGATGATCGTGGTGACCCACGAGATCGGCTTTGCCCGGGAGGTCGGTGACTCGCTGGTCTTCATGGACGGCGGCGTGGTCGTCGAGCAGGGCAACCCGCGCGAGGTGATCGCGAACCCGAAGCACGACCGGACCAAGGCGTTCCTGGCCAAGGTCCTCTGACCGGGGGGTCCGGTGCGGCGTGGGCCGCACCGGACCCGACAGGCCGCCCATGGCGGGCGGTTCGCGGCGGTTGCGCCGTGCCGGAGGCCGGGCCTGTCGGCGGTACGGACTAGAGTCGCTGCCGTGACAGCTACGACGCCGCGCCTGCTCCTCGTCGACGGACACTCCCTGGCATACCGGGCCTTCTTCGCCCTGCCGGTGGAGAACTTCTCCACCACCACGGGGCAGCCGACCAACGCCGTCTACGGCTTCACCTCGATGCTGATCAACGTGCTCCGTGACGAGCAGCCCACCCACATCGTGGTCGCCTTCGACGTCTCCCGCCGTTCCTTCCGCACGGAGAAGTACGCCGAGTACAAGGCCGGCCGCAGCGAGACCCCGACCGACTTCAAGGGCCAGGTGAGCCTGGTCAAGGAGGTCCTCGCCGCGCTGCGGGTCCCGGTGGTGGAGAAGGAGGGCTACGAGGCCGACGACGTCATCGCCACCCTCGCCTGCCAGGCCCGCGACCAGGGCATGGAGGTGTTGATCACGTCCGGCGACCGGGACGCGTTCCAGCTCGTTGGCGACCGCGTCACCGTGCTCTACCCGCGCAAGGGCGTCTCCGACCTGGCCCGGATGGACCCGGCCGCGGTCGAGGCGAAGTACGGCGTCGCCCCGGACCGCTACCGCGACCTGGCCGCCCTGGTCGGTGAGACCAGCGACAACCTGCCTGGCGTCCCCGGCGTCGGCCCGAAGACCGCCGCCAAGTGGATCAACCTGTACGGCGGGGTGGAGGGCGTGGTCGCCCGCGCCGACGAGATCAAGGGCAAGGCCGGCGACAGCCTGCGCGAGCGGCTCGCCGACGTGATCCGCAACTACGACCTCAACTGCCTGGTCGCCGACCTGGAGCTGCCGGTCCGCCCCGAGGACGCCCGCTGGCAGGGCTGGGACCGGGAGGCCGTGCACCAGGTCTTCGACACCCTCCAGTTCCGCATCCTGCGCGACCGGCTGTATCAGTATTTGGAGGCCGTCGAGCCGGAGGCCGAGGCCGGCTTCGAGTTGGCCGGCGAGGTGCTCACCGAGCCCGGCGCCCTTGCCGGCTGGCTGGCGACCCACGCCCCGGCCGGTGCCCCGGTCGGCGTGGCCGTCAAGCTCGACACCGGCCCCAACCGGCGGCACACCGCCGCGGTGACCGGGATGGCGCTGGCGACCGCTGCCGGCGCGGCCGCCTGGTTCGACCCGGCCACCCTCGGCGCGGCCGACGAGGCCGCCCTTGCCGGCTGGCTGGCCGACGACGAGCGCCGCAAGGTGCTGCACGACAGCAAGCCGGCGGTGCTGGCGTTCGCCGCGCACGGGTGGGAGCTGCGGGGCATCGCCCGCGACACCCAGATCGCCGCCTACCTGGCCCGCCCCGACCAGCGCTCGTACGACCTGACCGACCTGGCGCTGCGCTACCTGCACCGGGAGCTGCGGGTCGACGAGCCGGAGACCGGCCAGCTCACGCTCGACGGGTTGGGCAACGACGGCGAGGCCGAGCGGAACCTGATGCTGCAGGCCCGGGCCACCCTCGACCTGGCCGACGCGATCGACGCCGAGCTGTCCCGCGACGGCGAGCAGTCGGCCCGGCTGATGGCCGGCGTGGAGCTGCCGCTGATGCGGGTCCTCGCGACCATGGAGCGGACCGGCATCGCCGCCGACACCGACTATCTGTCGGAGCTGGAGGCGCACTTCGCGGCCGAGGTGAAGGCCGCCGCGCAGGGCGCGTACGCGGCGGTGGACCGGGAGTTCAACCTCGGCTCGCCCAAGCAGCTCCAGGAGATCCTCTTCGGCGAGCTGGGCCTGCCCAAGACCAAGAAGATCAAGACGGGTTACACCACCGACGCCGACGCCCTCCAGTGGCTCTACGCCCAGCAGCCGCACCCGGTGCTGGAGTTTCTGCTGCGGCACCGGGACGTGGCCAAGCTCAAGTCGACCGTGGACGGGCTGCTCAAGTCGGTCTCCGACGACGGCCGGATCCACACCACGTTCAACCAGACCGTGGCGGCCACCGGCCGGCTCTCCTCGACCGAACCCAACCTGCAGAACATCCCCATCCGCACGGAGGAGGGGCGGCGGATCCGCCGCGCCTTCGTGGTCGGCCAGGGCTACGAGTGCCTGCTCACCGCCGACTACAGCCAGATCGAGATGCGGATCATGGCGCACCTGTCGTCGGACGACGCGCTGATCGAGGCGTTCAACTCCGGGCACGACTTCCACGCCGCCACCGCCTCCTCGGTCTTCGGCGTCCCGGTCGACGAGGTCACCGCCGACCAGCGGCGCAAGATCAAGGCGATGAACTACGGCCTGGCGTACGGGCTGAGCGCGTTCGGTCTCTCCCAGCAGCTCGGGATCAGCGCCGAGGAGGCGCGCGGGCTGATGGAGAACTACTTCGCCGGCTTCGGCGGGGTCCGCGACTACCTGCACGAGGTGGTGGCCCGGGCCCGCCAGGACGGCTACACCTCCACCATCCTGGGCCGCCGCCGCTACCTGCCCGATCTGGTCAGCGACAACCGGCAGCGTCGCGAGATGGCCGAGCGGATGGCGCTCAACGCCCCGATCCAGGGCTCGGCGGCCGACATCATCAAGGTGGCCATGCTGCACGTCGACACCGCGCTGCGCGAGGCCGGGATGCGCTCCCGGATGCTGTTGCAGGTGCACGACGAACTCGTCTTCGAGGTCGCCCCCGGCGAGCGGGCGCCCCTGGAAGCCCTGGTCCGCACCCAGATGGGGGAGGCATACCCACTGTCGGTGCCGCTGGAGGTCTCCCTAGGCGAAGGCCCCGACTGGAACACCGCCGCCCACTGACCCCCACCTCCGCGTGGTTGATCATGAAGTTGGCGGCGGTCGTGGAGATCCACATCGCCGCCAACCTCATGATCAGTGGGAGGTAGCCGGGGTTGCCGCGTCGCCCAGGGCGGCGGCTAGGCGGTTCCGGACTGCCACCTGGGCGGCGATCCGGGCGTCGAGGGCGGCCAGCCGTTCCAGGCCGACCCGGATGGCGGCGGGGGAGGGGGTGGCTGCGGCCACATCGCCGTCCAGGCAGCACAGAAAGACCCGGACGTCCTCCAGGGTCAGCCCGGCGGCGAGCAGGTGCCGGATGTTGCGGACCCGGGTGACGGCGGCCTCGGCGTACTCGCGGTAGCCGTTCGCCGCCCGTTCCGAGGCGATCAGGCCCTGCTCTTCGTAGTGGCGCAGCGCGCGGGGAGTGCAGCCGGTCACCCTGGCCAGCTCGCCGATCCGCACGTGCTCCGCCTCCGTACCGTCGCCTTGATTGACTCCGCTTCCGGTCAGGCGACCACCGCTCCGCCATCGACCGGCAGCACCACGCCGGTGACGAAGCCCGCCGCAGGGTCGCAGAGCTGTCGGATCGCCCACGCTACGTCCTCTCGGCGTCCGATCCGGGCCAGGGGGGTGTGCGCGAGCTGCCAACGGCGTACCGCCGCGCGCTGCTCTGGTGTGAGGCCCTGGTGCTCGCCGATGGGCGTGTCGATCGCACCCGGGGCCACCGCGACCACCCGGATGCCGCGCGGGGCCAGTTCCACCGCCCAGCTGCGGGTCAGCGAGTCGAGGGCGGCCTTGCCCGCCGCGTACACCGACGAGCCCGGCCAGGCCCGCTGGCCGACGGAGGTGGTGACGTTGACGATCATGCCCCGGGTGTCGGCCAGGGCCGCCACCGCGGCGTGGGCCAGCCGGACCGGGGCGAGCAGATTCGTGTCGAGCTGGTGCCGGGCGGCCTTCTCGTCCAGCTCGGCGAGGGGGCCGCCGCCGGCGATCCCGGCGTTGTTGACCAGCACGTCCAGCCGTCCGTACCGGTCGAGAGCGGCACCGACCAGCCGGTCCGGCCCGTCGGGTGCGGTGATGTCAACGGTCAGCGGGGTGATCAGCGGGTGGCCGGCGGCCGTCTCGGCCAGCGGCGCGGCGCGGCGGCCGACCGCGAGAACGTGGACGCCGTCGGCGCAGAAAGCACGGGCGGTGGCCCGGCCGATGCCGGTGCCCGCGCCGGTGACGATGACGGCTCTGCGTTGCGCATTGTTCATGCCGCCGATGGTCCGACCCTGCCGTCAGCGGCAGGGTCAACCGGTCAGCGTCCGCTCGATTCGTGTTCGGCTGGGTGCTTCGGGCGGCGGGCCGCCGGACCGCGTCCCGGTCCCCGGCGCTCCTCCGGCGGGGCGCCGTGCCGCTCCAGGGCCTTTCGGGACGGTCCACCGGGCGGCGGAAGCGGGGCCTTGACGGGGTCGTGGCCCCAGTTCATCAGGGAGTAGCGCCAGCGGGTCGCTCGTACGTCGCCGCTGGGCCGCTGCGCCATGTGCCGCCGGACGTACCCGACGACCTTGCGCATGTGCTTGTAGTCGGCCTCGGAGAGCTGGTCGCGCTTGCGGCGCAGCAGCTCGATGATCTTCCGGCCGGACTCGTGGCCGACCGACTCGCCGCCCTCACTGCCCTTCTTGTGCCAGCCGACGTGCTTCGACTCGTCAGTCTCCAGCCACGTCTGCAACTCGGCGGGCTTCATGTTGACCGCCTCGGTGAACTCGCGGTAGGTGTCCCGGCCGTCCTCACTCTGGCTCACGACGCAGCACCTCCGGTCGGTGGGCGACGTCCCGGCCCGAGTGGTCGTTGCGGATCCGGTACTGCGGCTCCTCCGGTGAGGCGTTCACGGTGTGTCCGCGCACGTGGGTCCGGTCGATCAGCTTCTCCTCGACCACGCCATACCCCCGGCCGCTGTGGCTGGCCCAGGAGACGTGGTCGCCTCTGCGGAACTCCTGCTTGTCGGCCATGCCCGCCGGGTACCCGGGGCCGCCCGGCGAAAACGACGCCGGTTGCTCAGGGAGTGATCTCGGCGATGGGCAGCTTGATCTCGAACGGCTCGGCCAGCTCGATCAACTCGGCGCTGTCGGCGACCAGATCGTACTGCCGCTCCCCGCCCGGCCCGATCCGGTCGCCCCTACGGTAGGCGTAAAGGTGCACCGGATCCTGCTCCACCCGCCAGTAGAAGGGGATCCCCGCGGCGGCGTATTCGCCGGGTTTCGCGAACCGGTCCGTCCGGTGGGTGCCAGGAGACACCACCTCCACGGCCAGAACCACGTCTTCGGGCGTGAGTAGAGAGCGGCTGGCGGCCACCTCCGCTCGCCGGACCAGTACGTCCGGCTGGCGGCTGGTGTTGGCGTTCAGTGCCACGCCGACGGCCTGTGCGGCGCGGAGATGCGCGGGTGCGTGGGTGTGCAGCCAGAGCCAGAGCAGGCTGGAGATGTCCTGGTGGCCGAGGGTGGGGGAGGGTGTCACCTGGATGACTCCGTCGACGAGTTCGACGCGGGGTGCGTCGTCCGGCAGGTTGAGCAGGTCCTCCAGCGTGTAGTCGGCACGCTGCTGCCGGATCGGGTCCGGACACCAGGGCCCAGGTGCTGTCGCGATCGGCTCTGCGCTCACCTGCTCAGGGTAACTCCGCACCGGTTCGGGTGGGTCGCACTGATTGTCCGGTCGGTTCATCCGGCCGGCTTCTCCGCGACGAAGATCGCCGTACCGGGGAAGAGTCGGCCGCGTAGCGGGCTCCACTGCCCCCAGATCCCCTCGTGGCCCTCCGGCCACTCCGGCTCCACCAGGTCCAGCAGCCGGAACCCGGCGCCGACCAGCTCGCGGATCCGGTCGCCGAGGGTGCGGTGCTGCTCGACGTACGTGGCCACCCCGTGCTCGTCCTGCTCGACGTACGGGGAACGGTCGAAGTACGAGTGCACGGCGGTGAGCCCGCCCTCGCCCGGGTCGTCGAGGAAGATCCAGCGCATCGGGTGGGTGACCGAGAAGACCCAGCGACCGCCGGGGCGCAACACCCGGGCCACCTCCCGCAGCACCGCCGCCGAGTCGGCCACGAACGGGATCGCGCCGAACGCGGTGCAGACCGTGTCGAAGGCGGCGTCGGCGAACGGCAGGGCGAGCGCGTCGGCCTGCACCAGCGGCACGCGTACGCCGGTGCGGGCGGCGGCGGCCGCGGCGTGCCGCAACATGCCGGCGGAGAGATCCAGGGCGACCGGCCGGGCCCCCTGGGCGGCCAGCCAGCGGGCGGCGGCCGCGGCCCCGCAGCCGAGTTCGAGGATCCGGCGGCCGGCGAGCTCGCCGAGCAGTCGGGCATCGGCCTCGCGCAGCCCTTCCGGGCACCAGACGAAGTCCACCTCGCCCAGGAACGCCCCGTGTTCGGCCTGGTAGTCGTCGGCGTCGGCGTCCCACCAGCCGCGGTTGGCCCGGCGTACCTCGGCGGCGCCCACCCGGCGTCGGGTCACCCTGTCTTCGTCCATCCGCCCACGCTAGGCCCCGGCCCCGCGGCGCACGCCGCGGGGCTGACTCGACGCACCGGCGAGGCGCCTGGGACAGATGTGACGGACGAGACAGACGCGGTGCCTTACCGCGCGAAATCTCCGCTTTCGCAGCTGACGCGCTCGCGAGGACCTGGGAGGGCTTGCACGCTGTGGTAATGCAGCGGGTAGGCTAGAGGATGCGCTCGCGGATCGTGTGCCTCGGCAGGGAGCAGGTGTGCGGTCGCCGGAGCCACTAATGATCTTCTGACGGTGATCGTTCGGTGTGCCCGGCGACGGATCCGTTGGCGCGGACTGAGTCACCGCGACGCCACGCCTGCTGTGACAACCCATCCGACCGGAGCAACCGCCCACATGACGAGCAGCATCGAGGCCCCCTCGAGCGCCAACAAGGTCACGCACGACGATCTCGGTTCCGAGGAGGCTTTCCTCGCCGCGATCGACGAGACCATCAAGTACTTCAACGACGGCGACATTGTCGAAGGCACCGTCGTCAAGGTCGATCGGGACGAGGTCCTGCTCGACATCGGCTACAAGACCGAGGGCGTCATCCCCTCTCGGGAGTTGTCGATCAAGCACGACGTGGACCCGGCCGAGGTGGTCTCGGTTGGCGACCACATCGAGGCCCTTGTCCTTCAGAAGGAGGACAAGGAGGGGCGTCTGATCCTCTCGAAGAAGCGCGCGCAGTACGAGCGGGCCTGGGGCACCATCGAGAAGATCAAGGACGAGGACGGCGTCGTCCGCGGCTCGGTCATCGAGGTCGTCAAGGGTGGTCTCATCCTCGACATCGGCCTGCGCGGCTTCCTGCCCGCCTCGCTCGTCGAGATGCGGCGGGTGCGCGACCTGCAGCCGTACGTCGGCCGCGAGCTCGAGGCCAAGATCATCGAGCTGGACAAGAACCGCAACAACGTGGTTCTGTCCCGCCGGGCCTGGCTGGAGCAGACGCAGTCCGAGGTGCGCACCGAGTTCCTCAACAAGCTGCAGAAGGGCCAGGTCCGCAAGGGCGTCGTGTCCTCGATCGTCAACTTCGGCGCGTTCGTCGACCTGGGCGGCGTGGACGGCCTGGTGCACGTCTCCGAGCTGTCCTGGAAGCACATCGACCACCCGTCCGAGGTCGTCGAGGTCGGCCAGGAGGTCGAGGTCGAGGTCCTGGACGTCGACCTGGACCGCGAGCGGGTCTCGCTGTCGCTGAAGGCGACCCAGGAGGACCCGTGGCGTCAGTTCGCCCGGACCCACGCGATCCAGCAGATCGTGCCGGGTAAGGTCACCAAGCTGGTGCCGTTCGGTGCCTTCGTCCGGGTGGACGACGGCATCGAGGGCTTGGTCCACATCTCCGAGCTGGCCGAGCGCCACGTGGAGATCCCGGAGCAGGTCGTCCAGGTCGGCTCCGAGGTCATGGTCAAGGTCATCGACATCGACCTGGAGCGCCGCCGGATCTCGCTGTCGCTCAAGCAGGCCAACGAGGGCTTCGTCGAGGGCGAGGAGCACTTCGACCCGACCCTCTACGGCATGGCCGCGACGTACGACAACGAGGGCAACTACATCTACCCGGAGGGCTTCGACCCGGAGACGGGCGAGTGGCTCGAGGGCTACGACAAGCAGCGCGAGACCTGGGAGAACCAGTACGCCGAGGCGCGTCAGCGCTGGGAGGCCCACACCAAGCAGGTGCAGACCTCCCGGGCCGCCGACGCCGAGGCCGCTGCCAACCCGGCTCCGGCTGTGTCCGGCACCACCACCTCGACCACGGCCCCGAGCCGGCAGGCCGAGGAGCCGGCCGGCACCCTGGCCACCGACGAGGCGCTCGCCGCGCTGCGGGAGAAGCTCGCCGGCGGCAAGTGACCCCTGCGGCAACTCCACCCCGGCTGGCGGCCGTCATTCGGCCTCCGCGCCGCTGGGCGGCGCTCCGGACCGACCGAGGGCCGGTCTGACGCCGAGGGCGACCACAACGGGCCCCGTCCCCGCGATCCGGTTCCACCGGACCGTCGGGGGCGGGGCCCTCGCCTATGTGGTTGATCAAGGAGTTTGCGCTTGAGTTGATCTCCATCCAGACGCAAACTCCTTGATCAATGCCGGCGGGCGGGGGTGGGGTCGGCGGTGGGGTGGGGATGGGGTTGACTGGTTCGGTGCTGAGGGTGGGACTGACCGGGGGGATCGGCTCGGGCAAGAGCGCGGTGGCGAGCCGGATGGCCGCGCTCGGCGCGGTGGTCATCGATGCCGACCTGATCGCCCGCGAGGTGGTCGCTCCGGGCAGCGAGGGGCTGGCCGAGGTCGTCGCCGCCTTCTCCGACCGGGTGCTGGACGCGCATGGTGCCCTCGACCGGGCGGCGTTGGGCGCGATCGTCTTTGCCGACGAGGCGGCCCGCCGCCGGCTGGAGGCGATCACCCATCCCCGGGTCCGGGCGCGGACCGCCGAACTGGCCGCCGCCGCGCCCCGGGACGCGATCGTCGTCAACGACGTGCCGCTGCTGGTCGAGGTGGGGCTCGCGCCCACGTACCACCTGGTGGTCGTGGTACGGACGGCGGTGACCACCCGGGTGGAGCGGCTGGTGCGCGACCGCGGCATGGACCGCGCGGAGGCCGAGCGGCGCATCGCCGCGCAGGCCGACGACGCCCGCCGGGAGGCGGCGGCCGATGTGCTGCTCACCAACGACGGCACCCGGGACGAGTTACGAGCGGCGGTGGACGCGCTCTGGCGCGAGCGCCTGGTGCCCTACGAGCGCAACGTCCGTGCGCGCCGCGCGGTCCGGCCGCAGCGGGTGGTGCTCGCCGAGCCCGATTCGACCTGGCCCCGGCAGTACGCCCGGCTGGCCGCCCGGATCCGGCACGCGGTCGGCGCCGACATGCGGGTGGACCACATCGGTTCCACCGCTGTGCCCGGGTTGGCCGCGAAGGACGTCATCGACATCCAGCTCACCGTGCCGTCGCTGGCGCAGGCCGACGGCCCGCTCGCCGAGCGGCTCGCCGACGCCGGGTTCCCGCGACTGCCCGGCGACTGGTGGGACAACTCGCGCCGGCCGGGCGGCGGCCGGTGGGAGAAACGGCTGCACGGCAGCGCCGACCCGGCCCGCCCGGTGCACCTGCACCTGCGTCAGGCCGGCTCGCCCGGTTTGCGGTACGCGCTGCTGATGCGCGATCACCTGCGCGCCGATCCGGACCAGCGGGCCGCCTACCTACGACTGAAGCGGGAATTGGCGGCTGCCGCCCCGGGCAGCGAGACGTACGGCACGCTCAAGGAGCCCTGGTTCGACGAGGAGCACCTGCGCGCCGAGGAGTGGGCCGCGCGGACCGGTTGGCGACCCTGACCCGGCTCTGGTCGGGCGCGGCGGCGGGGATCGGGGACGAGTAGGGGCGCTCGCGGCGGCCGGTCTGCGCGTGTGTCGCGCGACCACGTCGGTGCGCACGCCGGTCGTCCCGGGTGCTGCGACCGTCGGTGCCGGGGGCGGCCGGGCCCCGAAGGGCGGCCACCGGCCCGGTCGGCCGCCGCGAGCGGCCTACGGTGAGAGCGTAGTCGGGCAGGTTGGGGCACACAATGGGAATATCGAAGCCGGTCTCGGAGCTGCGGCGGTAGGCCCGGAAGTGTCGGACCTCGGGCGTACCGTTGAGGTCATGGCGCTCGACATTCCCCGGCTCGACGGCCGCTTCCAGGTCGTCAGCGAGTTCCAGCCGGCCGGTGACCAGCCGGCGGCCATCGACGAGCTTGAGCGTCGTGTGCGGCGTGGTGACCGTCACACGGTGTTGCTCGGCGCGACCGGCACCGGCAAGAGCGCCACCACGGCCTGGCTGGTGGAGCGGGTGCAACGGCCGACCCTGGTGCTCGCGCCGAACAAGACGCTCTGCGCCCAGCTGGCCAAGGAGTTCAGGGAGCTGCTCCCGCACAACGCGGTGGAATACTTCGTCTCCTACTACGACTACTACCAGCCCGAGGCGTATATTCCGCAGACCGACACCTACATCGAGAAGGATTCCTCGATCAACGAGGAGGTCGAGCGGCTGCGGCACGCCGCCACGATGTCGCTGCTCACCCGGCGTGACGTGATCGTGGTGGCCACCGTCTCGGCGATCTACGGCCTGGGCACCCCGGAGGAATACCTCGACCGCGCCGTCCGGGTCGCGGTCGGGCAGGAACTCGACCGCGACCAGCTGCTGCGCCGGTTGGTCGACATCCAGTACGCGCGCAACGACATCGCCTTCCAGCGGGGCACCTTCCGGGTCCGGGGCGACACGTTGGAGATCATTCCGGCGTACGAGGAGCTGGCCGTCCGGATCGAGCTCTTCGGCGACGAGGTGGAGAAGCTCTACTATCTCAACCCGCTCACCGGGGACGTGGTCCGCGAGGTCGACCACCTGCTGATCTTCCCGGCCACGCACTACGCGGCCGGCCCGGAGCGGATGGAGCGGGCGATCCGCGACATCGAGGCCGAGCTGGGTGAGCGGCTGGCCGAGCTGGATCGGCAGGGAAAGCTGCTGGAGGCGCAGCGGCTGCGGATGCGCACCACGTACGACGTCGAGATGATGCGGCAGGTCGGCTTCTGCTCCGGCATCGAGAACTACTCCATGCACATCGATGGGCGCCAGCCGGGGGATCCCCCGCACTGCCTGCTCGACTACTTCCCCGACGACTTCCTCACCGTCATCGACGAGTCGCACCAGACGGTCTCCCAGATCGGCGGCATGTACGAGGGCGACGCGTCCCGCAAGCGGATGCTGGTCGACCACGGCTTCCGGTTGCCCAGCGCCGCCGACAACCGGCCGCTGCGTTTCGACGAGTTCCTGGACCGGGTCGGCCAGTTGGTCTTCCTCTCCGCCACCCCGGGCTCCTGGGAGATGGAGCAGGCCCAGGGCGAGTATGTGGAGCAGGTCATCCGGCCGACCGGCCTGGTCGACCCGGAGGTCGTGGTGAAGCCCACCAAGGGCCAGATCGACGACCTCATGCACGAGATCCGGCTGCGTACCGAGCGGGACGAGCGGGTGCTGGTCACCACGCTGACCAAGAAGATGGCCGAGGACCTGTCCGACTACCTCCTGGAGAACGGCATCCGGGTGCGCTACCTGCACTCCGAGGTCGACACGCTGCGCCGGGTGGAGCTGCTGCGCGAGCTGCGCAAGGGCGACTACGACGTGCTGGTCGGCATCAACCTGCTCCGGGAGGGTCTCGACCTGCCGGAGGTCTCCCTGGTGGCGATCCTCGACGCCGACAAGGAGGGCTTCCTGCGTAGCGGCCGGTCGCTGATCCAGACCATCGGCCGGGCCGCCCGTAACGTCTCCGGCGAGGTCCACATGTACGCCGACAAGATCACCCCGTCGATGGCGGCCGCGATCGACGAGACCAGCCGGCGCCGGGCCAAGCAGATCGCGCACAACGAGGCGCACGGCATCAGTCCCGAGCCGCTGCGCAAGAAGATCCACGACATCCTCGACGACATCTACCGCGAGGCGGAGGACACCGAGAACGCCCGCGTGGGCGGGGCCGCCCGGCAGCTGTCCCGGGGCAAGGCGCCGGTCAAGGAGACCCGCAGCCGTGCTCGGGGCGGCGCCGCCACCCCGTCGCGGGAGGGGATGGCCCGGGCCGACCTGGCCAACCTCATCCAGGAGCTCAACGACCAGATGCTCGCCGCCGCCCGGGAGCTTCAGTTCGAGCTGGCCGCCCGGATCCGGGACGAGGTCGCCGATCTCAAGAAGGAGCTACGCGGGATGGACGTCGCCGGCGTGAAGTGACGGGCCGGTCGGGAGTCGACGCGACATCTCGATAGCACTACGCAATCAGGGTATTGCCCTCCGTGACTGGTCTGCGTACTCTCCCTCGGGGAGGGACGCATGCCGATGTCAGCAAGTCCTGTCGTCCGGCGGGTGCGGCTCGGCGCGGAGCTGCGCCGGCTCCGCCGCCGACAGTCGCTCACCCTGGAGCAGGTCTGTGGCCGGCTCGGCTGGGCGTCCACGTCCAAGCTGTCCCGCATCGAGCTGGGCCAGAGCCGGCCGGACCTGGCCGACGTGCTCGACCTGCTCGACGTCTACGAGGTGCCGCCCGGCCAGCGGGACGAGCTGATCGTCATCGCCCGGGATGCCGCCACCGGCCGGGGCTGGTCCCGGGCCCTGGGCGAGATGGGGGAACGGCAGCGGGCGTACGCGGAGCTGGAGGCGGGCGCCGCCCGCATCGTCGAGTACCAGCCCGCCGTCGTGCCCGGGCTGCTCCAGACCCCGGCGTACGCCCGCCTGCGGGTCACCGCCGGGGCGTTGCTGCACGAGGGCGTGGACGTGGAGGCGGACGTACGGGCCCGCGTGCTGCGCCAGGACGTGCTGCGCCGGGCGGATCCGCCCCGCTACACCGCCCTGCTCGACGAGCGGGTCTGCGACCCGGGCGGCGCGCCGGACGATGTCTGGCGGGACCAGCTGCGGCACCTGGTCGCCCTCGCCGACCGACCGCACGTCACCATCCGGCTGCTGTCCCGAGACGCCGCTGCCCAGGGCGGCGTCCACCCGCTGGCCGCATTCTCCTACTACGCCTACCCGGACCCGGACGACCCCCGCACAGTGCTGGTGGAGACCCTCACCACCGACCTTCGGCTGGTCACCGAGGCCGACCTCGCCCGCTACGAGCGGCTGATCGACTGGCTGCTGGCGGCGGCGCTGTCGGCGGACGAGAGCGTGGAGCTGCTGGCGCGTCGGCTCGGCTCGGCCCTCGTGCCCCGCCCACGCGAGCCGCGCGACGTTGCGGTCCCGGAGCCGCATTAGCGGCGAGGCGAGCTGGACCGCGAGGTTCTCCACGGCGGCCTCATATCCTCGCGCGGCCACCGGGCCCGGCGCCCCCGATTTCCGTCGGGACCGGTGGCCGGCGCGTCACGCAATCTATGCGACGGGTACGACAGCTCAGGCCGTCACGTCGATGAAGTGCTCGACCAGCGGCGGGTTGGCGAAGTGCGGGCCGATGAGTGCCCGCCACTGCTGGAACCGCTCGCTCTGCCGGAAGTTGACCTCGTGCGCCTCGACCGAGTCCCACTCGACCAGCAGTACGAAGCGAGACGGCGACTCCACGCCCCGGGTCATTCGCACCGAGCGGCAGCCCTCGGTGCCGGCGAGGACCGGGCGCGCCTGCGCGTACGCGGCGGCGAAGTCGTCCTCGTGTCCGGGCATCACATCGATCAGTGCGACCTCAAGAACCATGCCCGGAAGCCTCGCACGTCGGGCGCGGTCACGACGTCCCGGGGGCCGCTCCGACCTTCGCGCTCATGAGGGGCGAGCACGTGGCGTGGGGTCCCGAGGTGGACACATCCCGGTAGTGCGGTATGCCTCTAAGGCATATTTGGGAGGAGTAGTGGTTTGTCTCCGCGCGGCCGCCAGCTTGCGGCCCCCCACCGCGGGTTCAGGTCTAGCCTCCTAGGACGCGCCGCGCGGGGCGGGCTCCACGCACGGCGGAAAACGCGATTGCCTCGCCAATTCGGGATCCGGAGTCGCGTTCTGCGGGCGGATGGTGGAAGATGGCGGCCAAGGAGGGGAGTATTCCCCCGCGGCGGAGTCGTCAGCACGGAAGAGCACCGGCCCCCGGTGATACGACCCGGCTCCGTCGGTCAGCGGCTCGGAACCTCGGGCCAATGGCGGAAGAGACCTCCGACAGTCACCCAGAGTCAGCGTAGACGCACCCCGGACCATCACTCGGCGTACGGTGTGCCCGACGCTGCGTGTCTGCCGGAGGAGCAAATTGAACGTGTCCGGACTGGTGTGGGCCGGGACCCTTGTCGCGTTGACCGCAGTCTTGCTCGTCGACCTTGTCATCATCGGTCGACGCCCGCATGAGCCCAGCGTCCGTGAGTCGAGCATGTGGGTCGGCTTCTACCTCGGGCTGGCCCTGCTCTTCGGCGCCGGGCTCTGGCTCGCCGCCGGGCCGAGCATCGCCGGCCAGTTTTACACCGGCTGGCTCACCGAGTACAGCCTCTCCGTGGACAACCTCTTCGTCTTCGTGATCATCATGGGCCGCTTCGCGGTGCCCCGGCTGTACCAGCAGAAGGTGCTGCTCATCGGCATCGTGCTGGCGCTGGTCATGCGGGGCGGCTTCATCGCCGCCGGCGCCGCGCTGCTTTCCAGATTTTCCTGGGTCTTCTACATCTTCGGCGCGTTCCTGATCTACACCGGGATCAACCTGGCCCGGCAGGGCGAGCCGGACGAGGGCGAGTTCAGCGAGAACGTGTTGATCCGCTGGAGCCGCAAGGCGCTGCCGCTGTCCCGCGACTTCGACGGCGCGCGGATGATTACCCACGAGAACGGCCGGCGGCTGTTCACGCCGCTGCTGATCGTGATGATCGCCATCGGCACCACCGACCTGATCTTCGCCCTCGACTCGATTCCGGCGATCTTCGGCATCACCAAGGAGCCGTACCTCGTCTTCACCGCGAACGTGTTCGCGCTGATGGGGCTGCGGCAGCTCTACTTCCTGCTCGGCGGCCTGCTGGACCGGCTGATCTACCTCAGCTACGGCCTGGCCGCGCTGCTCGGCTTCATCGGCGTGAAGCTGGTTCTGGAAGCCCTTGCCGACAACAATCTGCCGTTCGTCAACGACGGCCAGCCCGTGGCCTGGGCACCGCACATCCCGATCTGGCTCTCGCTGGTCGTTGTCGTGGGCACCCTGGCCCTCGCGACCGCGGCCAGCCTGATGAAGTCGTCCTGGGACCGGCGTCGCAAGCTGGGCGAGGCCGAGCGCTGACCCCGCCGGGGGCGCCGCCAGGGCCGGAAGCGCCTTTCCCGGGTACGCGGATCAGACGCGGTGGACGCCGACCAGCGTAGCCTCCCGTTCCGGGGGGAGCTGCTCCTCCACCACCCGGCGCTGGAGGTAGCAGGCGTGCAACATCCGCCGGACCGCACCGTGCGGCTCACTGCTGACGATGCCGATGTGGTGGATCCGACGGCCGGGCCGGGCGAAGAAGTAGAGGTCGCCGGGGCGCTCCTCGCCCAGGGCCAGGGGAGTGGTCGCCTCGGCCTGGTCGTAGGCGTCGCGGGGGAGGGTCACCCCGTACCGCCGCCAGGCCAGGTGCACCAGGCCGGAACAGTCGATGCCGTGGCTGGAGACGCCGCCCCAGATGTAGATCAGGTCGCGCAGTCGCTCGGCGGCGGCGAGTACCTCCTTGGTCGCCGGCCGCTCGGCGGGCAGCGGCACGACGTCGCCCTCGGGCGCCCAGAGCGGGTCGGCACGGCCGGGCACGTGGACCGGCCGCCACCCGTCCACCGGCCGACCGGCCGGGGTGAGGCGGGTGCCGAGGACCACGGCCGGCAGCGCCACCGGGCCTTCCGGGGTGGCACGCAGCGCGGTGAGCGTGGCGTCCACCACCAGTGGGCTGTCCGACGGGCCGGTCCCCGGCGGGGCGGCCAGTTGGGCGGCGGGCAGCCAGCCGGGGTAGCCGCGGGGGTCGAGCCTGGCGGCGGGCTGGTCCCGGGCGACCACGTGTGCCCAGCCGTCGGCGTGTACCTCGGTGACGAGCACCCGTTCACCGAGCAGCAACTGGCTGAGCACGCAGTCGCCGACCTGCTGGTCGCGGTCCATGCCGCCGATCCAGGCGGCGATGTCCGGCGGGTCGGCCAGGGCGGGGCGGTCGACCGGGCGGACCGCCTCCGGAGCGGTCCAGAGGATTGCCACCGGGACCCGGACAACGGCCTCGCGGCCCGGCTGCAGCTCCACGTCCACTCCCACCTCGCGTCCTCTCCAGCGAGCCTATGAAAGATTCCGCCGGCCATCAACCGCAGGACTGGACCTTAACTTCATTCACCCCCGAGATGCCGAGGCCGGGTGCGTCGGGCAGCAGGACGTTGGCGCCGTCGTACCGGATGCCGCCGCCCACCGGTGACCAGGCCAGCCACCAGGCGGCGTCGAGGTCGCTGATCGCGCTGGTGCCGTACGCGGCGACCAGGCTGGCCGCGGCGCCCACGCCCACCGGGCTCTCCATCATCGAGCCGACGATGGTGCCCATGCCATGGGCGGTGGCCAGGTCGAGCAGCGTCCGTGCGGTGTGCAGGCCGCCGCACTTGGCCAGCTTGACGTTGACCATGTCGGCGGCCCGGCGGCGGATCACCTCGACCAGGTCGCGGACGTCGAAGACCGACTCGTCGGCGAGGATCGGCAGGTCGACCCGGTCGCTGACCCAGGCCAGGCCGTCCAGGTCCCGGTGGTGGACCGGCTGTTCGACCAGTTCGACGTCGAGCCCGGCGTCCTCGATGCCCCGGATGACCCGGACCGCCTCGCGCGGCGTCCAACCCTGGTTGGCGTCCAGCCGGATGCGTACGTCCGGGCCGACCGCGGCGCGGACCGCGCGGACCCGGTCGAGGTCGCCTCGGGCGTCGGTGCCGACCTTCAGCTTGAGCACGGTGAAGCCCTCGTGCCGGCGCTGCTTCGCGGCGGTGGCCAGCTCCACCGCGTCGCCGGCGGCCAGGGTGACGTCCGTCGGCACCCGCAGCGCGGTGCCGCCGAGCAGCCGCACCAGGGGTACGCCGAGCCGACGTGCGGCCAGGTCGTGCAGGGCGACGTCGACGGCCGCCTTGGCGGACTCGTTGCCGACCACCGCGCGGCGTACCTCGGCGCAGCGGGCCTGGAGGTCGTCGGCGTCCCGTCCGGCCAGCGCGGGCGCGAGGAGGTCCCGGACGCATGCCTCGGCACCCGCGATGGACGCCCCGGTGACCCGCCAGACCTGCGGGGCCTCGCCGAACCCGGACCGCCCGTCGGCGTCGACCACCTCGACGACCAGGGTGTCCACCGTGGTCGTGCGGCGCAGTGCGGTGACGAACGGGGTGTGTAAGGGGGCGGAAAGCCGGTGGGTGCGTACCGCGGCGATGCTCATGTGCGGCACTCTATACACAGGATGCCGGGGACTGGGGAGGGTCGATGGCCGGACGGGACTGGGTACTGGTGGGCGCGCCGAACGCCCGTGACCTGGGTGGACTGCCCGCGGCGGATGGGCGGCGGGTGCGCGCACGACGGCTGATCCGCACCGCCGCGCTGGGCCGGCTCAGCGACGACGACCTGCCGGTGCTGGGCCAGCTGGCGCCGGCGTGCGTGGTGGACCTGCGGCACGAGACCGAGCAGGCGGTCGCCCCGCCGGACCGTCTTGTCGGGCAGCCGCGGGTGGTGCACCTGCCCGTGTACGACCCGGCCCATCCGGTCTTCACGTACGTCTCGGCGGTGCTGCTCGGTCACGACCTCGGCGCGTACGACGAGCTGGCGCGGGAGGGCATGCCGGCGGCGATGGCCGCGATCTACCGATGGTTCGTCACCGGGGAGTCGGCCCGGGCCGGGTTCGGTGCGGCGGTGCGGCTGGCCGCCGACGGGGCGAACCTGCCGCTGCTGTTCCACTGTTCGGCCGGCAAGGACCGGACGGGCTGGCTGTCGGTGGTGCTGCTGACCGCGCTGGGCGTGGACGAGGCGGCGATCCGGGCCGACTATCTGCGGCACAACGAGCTGACCGAGAGCCTGCGCGAGGTGCTGCTCGCGGGGATGACCCGTCAGCGGCCGGATCTGGACCCGGCGATCGCGGGACCGCTGCTGGGGGTGCGACCGGAGTACCTTGACGCCGCGTACGACGAGGTGCGGCGGGTGCACGGCTCGTTCGGGGCGTACCTGCGGGACGGGCTGGGGGTGACCGACGGGACGGTCGCCGCGCTGCGCGCGAACCTGCTGGAGTGAGCGACGGCCCGCCGGCGTGGGGCATCGGCGGGCCGTGCCGGTCAGTCGGCCAGCTCGTGGCGGGACGCCCACACTCGGGCGGAGATGTGCGCGATCAGGCGGCAGGCGTCGTCCTCGGTCTCCTCGCCGCTCGGGCCGCCGTCGGCCAGCTCGGTGGTGGTGCAGACGACGATCGTGTACGGCGGGGCGTCGGCCGGGTAGACCACGCCGGCGCCGTGCCGGATGCCGCGTATCCAGCCGTTCTTGTGCGCGATCCGGGTGCCCTCGGGCAGCCCGGCGGCGAGGTCCTCGCGGTGTTCCTGGGCGAACAGGACGTCCAGCATGGAGGCGCATCCGGCCGGGGAGGCCAGCGGGCCGGGCCGGCGGGCGCCGAGGGCCAGCTCGCTGAGGAGGGCGGCCAGGTCACCGGCGGTGACCAGGTTGTCGATGCTGGCGTCGCGGGCCGCGTAGTCCTCGATGCCTCGGCCGGTGACGCTGTGCCGCGCCTCGGCGAGCGTCCACGCCTCGGCTACGGCGGACAGTCCGACGTGGCCGATGACGATGTTGGTGGCCAGGTTGCTGGAGCGGATGATCATGCGGTCCGCGAGCCAGCGCAGCGGTGCGGTGCCGCCGACCCGCGCCCAGACCGCGTCGTCGTTGTCGTAGTTCCGGTCGTTGGCGAACCGGGGTGCGTCCGGGGCTGCGGAGTCGAAGCTGTTGCGCACCGGGACCGGGTCGTCCAGGTCCAGCCGGCCGGCCTCGGCGGCGCGGTACAGCGCCACCAGCACGGCCGCCTTCATGGTGCTGGCCGCGTAGTGGGTGGCGTCGGCCTGCCGCGTCCAGGTAGGGCGGGCACCCAGCCGCCCCACATACGCGGAGACGGTCCCCGGAACCCTGTCCAATTGCGCGTCGAGATCCCCCCACCCCATACCGGCGACCCTAACCGATCCCCGCCCCCGCAATCGCCCCCCGCCCCGCCCTCGCCGCCCCGAGTGATCATGAGGTTGTTGTCTCGCCACCCCGAGGCGGCGGGCAACAACTTCATGATCATCGGGGGTGTCAGGAGGTGGGAGGGGAACGACGGAGCCCGGGCCGCTGGGGGCGGTCCGGGCTCCGGGGCGGGGTGGGTGGGTCAGCCGGCGTGCTTGCGGCGGGCGGCGAGGCGGCCGCGCTGGGTCTGGTCGAGGATGACCTTGCGGATGCGGACGGCGGTCGGGGTCACCTCGACGCACTCGTCCTCGCGGCAGAACTCGAGGGCCTGCTCCAGCGACAGCTTGCGCGGCGGGATCAGCTTCTCGGTCTCGTCGGAGGTCGAGGCCCGCATGTTGGTGAGCTTCTTCTCCTTGGTGATGTTGACGTCCATGTCGTCGGAGCGGGAGTTCTCCCCGACGATCATGCCCTCGTACACCTCGGTGGTCGGCTCGACGAAGAGCTGACCGCGCTCCTGCAGGTTGATCATGGCGAACGACGTGACCGCGCCGGCCCGGTCCGCGACCAGCGAGCCGTTGTTACGGGTACGCAGCTCGCCGAACCACGGCTCGTACGACTCGAAGACGTGGTGCAGGATGCCGGTGCCGCGGGTGTCGGTGAGGAACTCGGTACGGAAGCCGATCAGACCCCGGGCCGGGACCAGCCACTCCATCCGGATCCAGCCGGTGCCGTGGTTGACCAGCTGCTCCATCCGGCCCTTGCGGGTCGCGAGGAGCTGGGTGATCGCGCCCAGGTACTCCTCGGGGGCGTCGATGGTCAGCCGCTCGACCGGTTCGCAGGTCTTCCCGTCGATCTCCTTGGTGACCACCTGCGGCTTGCCGACGGTCAGCTCGTACTGCTCGCGACGCATCTGCTCGACCAGGATCGCCAGCGCCAGCTCGCCGCGGCCCTGCACCTCCCAGGCGTCCGGCCGCTCGGTGGGCAGCACCCGCAGCGAGACGTTGCCGATCAGCTCCTTGTCGAGGCGGTCCTTCACCATCCGGGCGGTGACCTTGGAGCCCTTGACCCGGCCGACCATCGGCGAGTTGTTGGTGCCGATGGTCATCGAGATGGCCGGCTCGTCGACGGTGATCAGCGGCAGCGGGACCGGGTTCTCCGCGTCGGCCAGGGTCTCACCGATCATGATCTCCGGGATGCCGGCGACGGCGATGATGTCGCCCGGGCCGGCGGACTCGGCCGGCTTGCGCTCCAGGCCCTCGGTCATCAGCAACTCGGAGATGCGGACCCGCTGGGTGCTGCCGTCGGTGCGGCACCAGGCCACGGTCTGGCCCTTGGTGATCGTGCCCTGCCGGACCCGGCACAGCGCCAGCCGGCCGAGGAACGGCGAGGCGTCGAGGTTGGTGACGTGCGCCTGCAGCGGCGCCCCCTCGGTGTACGCGGGCGGCGCGATGGTGTCGAGCAGGGTGCGGAACAGCGGCTCCAGGCTGTGGCTGTCCTGCGGCACCGCGCCGTCGGCGGGCTGGGTGAGGGAGGCGATGCCGTCGCGGGCGCAGGCGTAGACGATCGGGAAGTCGATCTGCTCCTCGTCGGCGTCCAGGTCGAGGAAGAGCTCGTAGGCTTCGTCCACGACCTCCTTGATCCGGGCGTCGGGGCGGTCCACCTTGTTGATCACCAGGATGATCGGCAGCCGGGCCTTGAGGGCCTTGCGGAGCACGAACCGGGTCTGCGGCAGCGGGCCCTCGCTGGCGTCGACCAGCAGAATCACCCCGTCGACCATGGTCAGGCCGCGCTCGACCTCACCGCCGAAGTCGGCGTGGCCGGGGGTGTCGATGATGTTGATGGTGACCGGCTCGGACCCGTCCGCCGGCAGGTATCGCACGCCGGTGTTCTTGGCGAGGATGGTGATGCCCTTTTCCCGCTCGAGGTCCATCGAGTCCATGACCCGCTCGGTTACCTCACCGCGGGCGCCGTAGGCGCCGGCCTGCCGCAACATGGCGTCGACCAGGGTCGTTTTGCCGTGGTCGACGTGGGCGATGATGGCGACGTTGCGGAGGTCGGTGCGTAGCTGCATACCCTCCATACTCCTGTCTGCGGTTGCCGGGGCACGCCGCGGGGTCACCCCCGAGGTCGCCCGGATCTCTACCGAAACTGTTGTCCCGACCGGTTCGGCGACTGGCCCGCCGGCCCCACGGGGGGACCGTGCCCGAGCCGTTGACGTGGCTGCCGGGCCCACCGGCCCCGCCGATCTACCTGGTCGCCGCGGCGATCGGCGCGGGTGGGACCGCGTGATCGTCGGGCTGCTGGCGCCGGGCGAGGCGACCGGTGCTGCTGGTCGGCCTCCAAGCGTACGCGGGGACGCTACGGCTCGTCCCGACGCTGTCGGCGGTGACCGCTGGCGGCGTGATCGGAGACACATTCGCCGACTGTCGGCGCGGCCCCGACCGCGTCCGCCCGCCGTGGCCGCACCCGGCCCGGACGGCGACGAGCGTCCCCCTGGAATCCGTCGATCCTTGTTAGGGTGCGGCGGACAACCGCGGGGAGGGGCCGGATGCGACGGCGAGTCGGCCGATGGGCCACAGCGACCACCGCACTGCTGGTGGCGGTCGTGATCACCGGGTGCGGCGGCGAGAAACCCCCGGTCCCGGACATGGCGGACGAACTGCCCACGCAGGTGCCCGTCGACGCCCCGGCCGACAGGCCGACCGAGGCGCCACCGGCAGCGGTCGAGGGCATGGGCGTTGCGCCCAGCGCCAAATCCAGCCCGAGCGCCACGCCGACGGTCAAGCCCAAGCCGAAGGCCACCCGGACGAGCACCGGGCCGCTGGCCAAGCCGAAGCCGCCGACCGAGACCAAGCTCCCGCCGCCCCCGCCGAAGCCGGCACCCAGCGACTGCAAGCCCAGCTACCGTGGCACCAAGGCGACCAACAGCCAGGTGAAGGCGGCGCTGTCGGACGCGGCCGCGAAGACGTACTGGCCGACCTCGGCCCCCAAACTCACGATTCCGCTGAACCTGGTCAAGGCCACGGCCTGGCAGGAGAGTGGCTGGCAGTCCAACATCGTGGCCTGTGACGGCGGCATCGGGCTGATGCAGGTCATGCCCGCCACCGCCGACTGGATGAACCAGCGCTTCGGCGAGTCGTACGACATCAACGACTACCGGGACAACGCCTACCTCGGGGCCAACTATCTCGCCTGGCTCACCAAGTACATCGGCGACATGTACTTCCCCGAGACGGATTACTCGCTGGACGCCTCGCTGTGCACCGCCGAGTGGAACTCGTGCCTGCTCAACGCGGTCATCTCGGCGTACAACTACGGGCACAACGCGGTGGCCCGGGAGGGTCAACCCCTCACCATCCCGAACCCGCGGTACGTGGACAACGTACGGTCGCTGATGACCGGTTGCGAGTGCCTGAGCTTCTGAGCTGACCTGCCGACGGGCACCGGCCGGCGAACCGGCCGGTCCGGGACCGGCGCACCAATATTTCGCAAGAACTGTTGCGCAATGTGTCTTGCTGATGTCAGGCTGTCCGGCATGGAGAAGCCTGACGTCGGGCACGTCACCGACTCGCGCGTCCTCGCGGCGCTCGCCCATCCGTTGCGCCGCCGGCTCATGGACGTGCTCAAGGTGTACGGCCCGTCGACCGTCGGCCTGCTCGCCGAGCGGACCGGCCAGGCGCCGGCGAACGTCAGCCACCACCTGAAGGTGCTGGCCGCCGCCGAACTGGTGGACGAGGCACCCGAACTGGCCCGGGACCGCCGGGAGCGCTGGTGGCGGCTGCGCACCCGCGCCGTGCGCTGGTCCAACGCCGACTTCGACGCCGACCCCGCCGCCCGGGCGGTGGCCGACGCCGCCACCTCGCTCAACCTGGACCGGCACGTCGCGCTCGTCCGCGCCTGGCACGCCGCGGCCGAGGACGCCCACGCGGCCTGGGGCGAAGGACCGTTCAGCACCGACAGATGGCTGCACCTGACCCCCGAGGAGCTGGCCGAGCTGAGCCGCGAGGTGATTGAGCTGTTCGCCCGTTGGGCGGACCGTCCGGACGACGGACGGGAACGCGAGCCGGTCTTCCTGTTCGCGTACGGCGTTCCGGGCCGACCGTGACCACTCGGCCAACCCCGACCGCGGCGGCCCGTACACACCCGCCGGTGCCGCCGCGACGTGGCGGCCTGATCCGGCACCGCGACTTCCGGCTGCTCTGGGCCGGGCAGACGGTCAGCGCCATCGGCAGCAACGTGACCGCGGTGGCGTTGCCGCTGGCCGCGGTGGCGGTGCTGGACGCGACCACCTTCCAGGTGGCGGTCCTCACCGCGGCGGCCTGGCTGCCGTGGCTGCTGGCCGGCCTGCCCGCCGGTGCCTGGGTGGACCGGGTGCGCCGCCGCCCGATGATGATCGCCTGCGACCTCGTCTCGGCGGCGCTGTTCCTCAGCGTGCCGGTGGCCGCCCTGCTCGGCGTGCTCACCATCGGCCAACTGCTCGTCGTGGCGCTGGGCGCCGGCCTGGCCCGGGTCTTCTTCGAGACCGCGGACCAGGTCTACCTGCCCACCCTGCTGCCGCCCGAGCAGGTGTCGGAGGGCAACGCGAAGCTGCACGTGACGCAGACGGCGGCCTACCTGGTCGGCCCCGGGCTGGCCGGTCTGATCGCCCAGCTCGTCGGCGCGGTGGCCGCGGTGCTGCTGGACGCGGTCACCTTCCTGGTCTCCGCCGTGTGCCTGGGGCGGATCCGGGCGGTCGAGCCCCGACCCGCCCGCTCGGACGGAAGGCCCTCGTTGGCACGCGAGGTGGCGGACGGGCTGCGGTTCGTCGTCCGGGACCCCTACCTGCGGGTGCTGACCCTGTTCGGGGCGGCCAGCAACATCGGGCTCACCGGCTACCAGGCCGTCCTGGTGGTCTTCCTGATCCGCTCCGCGGGACTGCCGGCGGGCCTGGTCGGCCTGCTGATCGGACTGGCCAGTGTGGGCGGGATCGTCGGCGCCAGCCTGGCCACCGTCCTCGCCCGCCGGCTCGGCTCCGCCCGCGCGCTGTTGGCCGCCGCCGCGGCCACCGGGCCGCCCGCGCTGCTCATCCCGTTGGCCGGTTCGGGCCTGCGGGTGCTCTGGCTCGTGCTCGGCGGAGCGCTGGTCAGCCTGGGCGTCGCGGTGGGCAACGTGGTCAAGGGCAGTTTCCGGCAGACGTACACCCCGCACGCCCTGCTCGGGCGGGTGACGGTGAGCATGCAGCTGCTGAACTACGGCACGATCCCGTTGGCGGCCGTGCTGGCCGGCGCGTTGGGTGCCGCGTGGGGCCCGGCCGGGGCGATCCGGGCGATGACCGCCTGGCTGGCACTGACCCCGCTGATGCTGCTGGTCGGGCCGCTGCGGCGGCGGCGTGACCTGCCGGCGTCGCCGGCCTGAGGATGGGTCGCGGCGGCTGCGGTCCCACAGCTTCCTCATAGTTCCAGATAGTGCCTCTGACCTGGGCAAACTCGCTCTGCCTGGATAGCCTCCGGTCAACCGTACGACGCGGTGCACAGGGAGATCCCATGACCCGAGCCCCGGAAAACCTGTTGGCCGTCCGCGACTTGCTGCTCACCCACCTCAAGGTCGACAAGAACGCTCTCGGCATCGTCGGCGACGCCAACCACAAAGGTGGATATCACTGCGGCTCCGACCGGGTGCTGCCGAACGACTACTCGGTGGTGGAGTCCACCCGGGACTCCTCCGGACTGACCCTCGACGCGTCCGCCCTGGACGTGGGCGAGTTCACGGTCAGCTCCGGCGGTGCCACGCACAACCTGCGCAACTTCTCCACCTGGTGCGTGGCGCAGTGCGCCGCCGGCACCGCCGACACCAAGGACATCAGAGAGATCATCTACTCCCCGGACGGCAAGACCGTGAAGCGCTGGGACCGGCTGCACAAGCGTACGACCGGCGACAGCAGCCACCTGATCCACACCCACTTCAGCTTCTTCCGCGACTCCACCAAGGCGAACCGGGACCAGACCCCGCTGTTCCGCCGTTACCTGACCACCATCGGACTCCTGGAGGACGCCATGGCCCTGACCGACGCGCAGGCCGCCCAACTCGCCAACGTGGAACGGATGCTCGGCAAGCTGCTCAAGGGCAGCCTGGCCCCCGGGCCCGACGGGCAGCCGGAAAACGCCGCAACCTGGTGGCTGCGAATGCTGGCCGACAACGCGGACCCTCTGGTGGCGAAGGCGTACCCGCCGGAACCGAACGGCAACTGGCGGCCCATCTCGGCGGGCCTGGCACAGATCGCCGCGCAGATCGCCGCGACCCGCGCCGACATCGCCGCACTGGGCGGCACCGACCCCAACGACACGCAGGCGATCATCGCCGGAGTGCTCGGGGGCCTGACGCCGGACAAGATCGCCGCCGCGATCCCGCTGACACTGGCCAAGGACGTCGTTGACGAACTGTCCCAGCGGCTGGCCGCCTGACCACGGGCTGCGGCGGCGGTCGGAGACCCGACCGCCGCCGGCACGGAACTACAGCGGGCGGACGTTGTCCGCCTGCGGACCCTTCTGCCCCTGGGTCACCTCGAACTCGACCTTCTGACCCTCCTGCAGCTCACGGTAGCCGCCGCTCTGGATGGCCGAGTAGTGGACGAACACGTCCGGCCCCCCGCCGTCCTGCTCGATGAAGCCGAAGCCCTTTTCCGAGTTGAACCACTTGACCGTGCCGGTTGCCATGCGTCTCTCTCCCTGTTCAAAGCGGGTGACCACCGGCCGCAGCCGATGATCGCCCTGTACCGCTCCGACACTAACCGTCCAAACCGCGATCTGCTGGCGGAAGTGCCGGCGTGCCCTCCGTAATACGCCCGGAGCGGGAATATCCCTGCGCGACGGGCCGGCGCCCGGCATGCTTGCCCCGGTGAGGGAACCGACGGCGCTGGAGGACCTGGAACGGGAAATCGCCGCGCCCGGGGTCGGCCTGGACCGCCTCCGGCTCGTCGCCGCGCCGTTCGTGCCCGAGGTGCGACTGCACCTCGCCGAGGACGCGATCCTGTGGTGGGCCCGGATGGAGGCGGCGGCCGGCCACCGGCTGGCGCCGCCGTACTGGGCCTCGGTGTGGGCCGGCGGTCAGGCGCTGGCCCGCCACCTGCTCGACCACCCCGAACTGGCCGCCGGCCGGCGGGTGATCGACCTGGCCGCCGGCTCCGGACTGGTGGCCATCGCCGCCGCCCTCGCCGGCGCCGAGCGGGTGGTCGCCAACGACATCGACCCGTACGCGGTCGCCGCCGTCACCGTCAACGCGCGGGCCAACCGGGTGGCCGTGGCGGCCACCGGAGACGATCTGCTGGACGCCACGATCCGTGCTGACCTGCTGCTGGCCGGCGACGTGCTCTACGAAACGGCACTGGCCGGGCGGGTGCTGCCGTTCCTGCAGCGGGCCGCCGACCGGGGCGTCGAGGTGCTGGTCGGCGACCCGGACCGGGGACACCTGCCACCCGACCGGCTGGAGGTGGTGGCCAGCTACCCGGTGCCCACCACCGAGCCCGCGGTCGACACCCCGGTACGCCGGGTCCAGGTGCTGCGCCCCCGCTGAAGCGGTACGGCGGCTCGGGGCCGACGGTCGCTCACCAGCCGCGGGCCCGCCACTGGGGCAGCGCGGGGCGCTCGGCGCCGAGGGTGCTGTCCCTGCCGTGCCCCGGGTAGAACCAGGTCTCGTCCGGCAGCCGGTCGAAGAGCTTCTGCTCGACGTCGTCCATGAGCGACGCGAAGGCGGCCGGGTCCTGGTGCGTGTTGCCGACGCCACCCGGGAAAAGCGAGTCGCCGGTGAACAGGTGCGGGATGCCGGACGGGTCCCGGTAGAGCAGCGCGATCGAGCCCGGGGTGTGCCCCCTGAGGTGGATCACCTCCAGGGCGCAGTCACCGACCGCGACGGTGTCGCCGTCGTGCAGCGGCTCGGCGTCGATCGGCAGCCCCTCGGCGTCGTCGGCGTGCACCAGCGGGCGGGCGCCGGTCTTGGCGACCACCTCCTCCAGGGCCACCCAGTGGTCCCTGTGGCGGTGCGTGGTGACCACCGCGGCCAGGCCGCCGTCGCCGACGAGGTCGAGCAGGCGGGGTGCCTCGTTCGCGGCGTCGATCAGCAGCTGCTCGCCGCCGTCCCGGCAGCGCAGCAGGTAGGCGTTGTTGTCCATCGGCCCCACCGACACCTTGGTGATGGTGAGCCGCTCGAGCTCGCGGACGGCCGGCGCGCCGCCGGGCGTGACGTCTCCGGTGTAGGTCATGAGTCCTAGATCCATTCCGCTGGGGTCGGCAGGGGGCCGCCGGGGGTGACGGTGAGCACCTCACCGGTGCTGCGGCCGATCAGCCAGGCGGCCAGGTCCGCTGCCGTGCCGGTGATCGTGGGCGCCCCCGTAAGCTCACCCACGACGATCTCGTGGCGGACGCCGTCGAAGCGCAGCACCATGGCCGGTGCCTCGGGATTGTCGGCCAGCCCGGTCGCCACCTCGTGCAGCAGCCGCTGGGCGAACGCCTCCGGCCAGTCGGCCGGCCGGTAGCCGGCCGCCAGGTCGACGTGGTGCACCTCGACCTCCCGCAGCCGCGCCCAGACCAGCAGCGCCGCCGGCCACGGGCCGTGGCGGGTCTGCACGGTGGCCGCCCAGGCCTCGACCGGCATCGCGTCGACCGCAGCCGCGAACCGCTCCGCGCTGTGGCGCAGGTCGTCGCGGAGGTCGTCCGGCGTACGGCCGGCCCCGGCCTCGATGTCGGCGACCCGGGCCTCGGCGCTGGCGTACATCGGGATGGGCTCGCCGGTGCGGGCGGCGGTGAGCAGGTTGACGAGGCCGTCGGCGCTGCGGGCCAGGTGGGTCAGCACATGGCCGCGGCTCCAGCCCGGCAGCAGGGACGCGGCGGCGACGTCCGCGGCGTCGAAGGCGGCCACGGTACGCAGCAGCCGGGCCGTGGCGTCGCCCAGCTCGCCGGTCAGCAGCAGCGGATCGGTGGTCACGTCGCCACCCTAGTTCGCGCCTGCGGGGCTCGCAGGATCGGCTCACTCCTCGCGCTCACGTCGCCACCCTAGTGGTACGGGACCGCCGCGTCGCCGGGGAAATCGCTTTCCGTGCGTCGGCCGGCCCCCTACCGTCGGTCCGACGGCTTCAGGTCGCCGAGCTGAAGTCGTCGCAGAACGCGGCACCGGTAGTCGAAGGAGGTGGTTGAGCATGCCGGTCGTAGCACGCGTGTTCCGCCGTGAATCCCCTCGACACCGATGAGGAATCCATGACACTCGACCTGACCGCCCTCGGCTGGGATGCCGACCGGGCGGCGCACGTACGACGACACACCGACCACCGCCCGGGCCGGGTGGCCCGGGTCGACCGCGGGATCTGCACCGTGCTGCGGCCTGAGGGACCGGTCCGGGCCACCCTGGGCGGCGCGGTGCTGGCCGCCGCGGCCCGGGACCTGTCCACGCTGCCCTGCGCCGGTGACTGGGTGCTGCTGGCCACCTGGCCGGACGGGCCGGTCACCGTCGAGGCGGTGCTGCCCCGGCGCACCGCGCTGATCCGGCGGACCGCCGGCAAGGACGCCAGCGGGCAGGTGCTCGCTGCCAACCTCGACGCCGCCGCGGTGGTCGAGCCGGTGCACCCCGAGCCGGACGCCGCGCGGATCGAACGGCTGCTCTCCCTGGTCCACGAGTCCGGCGCGGAGCCGCTGCTCGTGCTCACCAAGTCGGACCTGGCGGCCGACCCGGCGGCCGTCGCCCGCCAGCTCGCCGCGCTCGCGCCGGGGGTGCCGGTGCTGCCGGTCAGCGCCGAGCGGGGCACCGGGCTGGACCCGCTGCGCCGGTACGTCGCGCCGGGGCGGACCCTCGGCCTGCTGGGGCCCTCCGGAGCGGGCAAGTCGAGCCTGGTCAACGCCCTCGCCGGGGCGGAGGCGATGCGGACCCAGGCGATCCGCCGGTCCGACGGCAAGGGCCGGCACACCACCACCTGGCGGGCGTTGGTGCCGATCCCCGGCGGGGGTGCGGTGCTGGACACCCCCGGGGTACGGGCGGTCGGCCTGCTGGACGGCACGGCCGGGCTGGACCGGGCCTTCGCGGACATCACCGAGCTCGCCGTCGGCTGCCGGTACGCCGACTGCGCACACGAGGCCGAGCCGGCCTGCGCGGTGCGGGCGGCCCTGGAAAGCGGCGAGCTGCCCGTCCGGCGCTGGGAGAGCTGGCGTCGGCTCCAGCGGGAGTTGGCGTACGAGAGTGGGCGCCGGGAGGTCCGGCTGGCCGCGCAGCGGCGGGGCAACTGGCGGGGCGAGCGGCGGCGCAGGGCACGTCCGTCGTCACCGCCGTCGCCGGGCGGATACTGAGTCGAGCACCGGTCGCGCCGGCCCGCCCGGGTCGGCGCGACCGGGCTGACCTGGTGGAATGTGCGCACGACGAAAGTTGTCGTACCTCGGGGCTAGAGTTTCCGAGGCGTGTTTCCTGCGCCTCGACAACCGCTCAGACCGTCCTCCGAGCGGACAGATCCGCCTCACATTCTTCTTCCGGGAGTACACGGACCGTGGCCGACCGACTGATCATCCGTGGCGCGCGCGAGCACAACCTGCGTGACGTCAGTCTCGACCTGCCCCGGGACGCCCTGATCGTCTTCACCGGGCTCTCCGGGTCGGGCAAGTCGAGCCTGGCGTTCGACACGATCTTCGCCGAGGGGCAGCGGCGCTACGTGGAGTCGCTGTCGTCGTACGCCCGGCAGTTCCTCGGCCAGATGGACAAGCCCGACGTCGACTTCATCGAGGGCCTCAGCCCGGCGGTCTCCATCGACCAGAAGTCGACCTCGCGCAACCCGCGCTCCACCGTCGGCACCATCACCGAGGTCTACGACTACCTCCGGCTGCTGTTCGCCCGCATCGGTGAGCCGCACTGCCCGGTCTGCGGCGAGCGGATCTCCCGGCAGAGCCCGCAGCAGATCGTCGACCGGGTGCTGGCCATGGCCGAGGGCACCCGGTTCATGGTGCTCGCCCCGGTCGTGCGTGGCCGCAAGGGTGAATACGTCGATCTGTTCGCCGAGCTCCAGGGCAAGGGCTACGCCCGGGCCCGGGTCGACGGCGTGGTGCACCCGCTGACCGAGCCGCCGAAGCTCAAGAAGCAGGAGAAGCACACCATCGAGGTGGTGATCGACCGGCTCAGCGTCAAGCCCGGCGCCAAGCAGCGGCTGACCGACTCCATCGAGGCGGCGCTCGGCCTCTCCGGCGGCCTGGTGCTGCTCGACTTCGTCGACCTGGCCGAGGACGACCCGGATCGGGAGCGCCGTTTCTCCGAGCACCTGGCCTGCCCCAACGACCACCCCCTCGCCATCGAGGACCTGGAGCCCCGGGTCTTCTCCTTCAACGCCCCGTACGGCGCCTGCCCCGAGTGCACCGGGCTGGGCACCAAGAAGGAGGTCGACCCGGAGCTGGTGATCCCGGACCCGGAGCGCTCCCTGCGCGAGGGGGCGATCCAGCCCTGGGCCACCGGGCACAGCCTGGAATACTTCCTCCGCCTCCTGGAGGCCCTCGGCGAGGCCGAGCACTTCGACCTGGACACCCCGTGGCGGGCGCTGCCGTCCCGGGTGCAGAAGATGATCCTGCACGGCTCCGGCGACCAGGTGCACGTCCGCTACCGCAACAAGTACGGCCGCGAGCGTTCCTACTACACCGGCTTCGAGGGCGTGGTGCAGTGGATCGAGCGCCGCCACACCGACACCGAGTCGGAGTGGTCTCGGGAGAAGTACGAGGGCTACATGCGGGACGTGCCCTGCGCGGCCTGCGGCGGCACCCGGCTCAAGCCGGAGGTGCTCGCGGTCACCCTGGCCGGCAGGAGCATCGCCGAGGTCTGCAACCTGTCCGTCGGCGAGGCGGCCGAGCTGCTCGCCGGCATCGAGCTGACCGACCGGCAGAAGATGATCGCCGAGCGGGTGCTCAAGGAGATCAACGCCCGGCTGAAGTTCCTGCTCGACGTCGGGCTGGACTATCTCTCCCTGGACCGTCCGGCGGGCACCCTCTCCGGCGGCGAGGCGCAGCGCATCCGGCTCGCCACCCAGATCGGCTCCGGCCTGGTGGGCGTCCTCTACGTGCTCGACGAGCCGTCGATCGGCCTGCACCAGCGGGACAACCACCGCCTGATCGAGACGCTGCTGCGGCTGCGTGGGCTGGGCAACACGCTGATCGTGGTCGAGCACGACGAGGACACCATCCGGGTCGCGGACTGGATCGTCGACATCGGCCCGGGCGCCGGTGAGCACGGCGGCCGGATCGTGCACAGCGGCTCGGTGCCGGCCCTGCTGGAGAACGACGACTCGGTCACCGGGGCGTACCTGTCCGGGCGGAAGATGATCCCGACGCCGAAGCAGCGCCGCCCGCAGACCCCGGGCCGTGAGCTGGTCGTGCACGGGGCGCGCGAGCACAACCTGCGCAACCTCACCGTGTCGTTCCCGCTCGGTCAGCTCATCGCGGTCACCGGGGTCAGTGGCTCCGGCAAGTCGACCCTGGTCAATGACATTCTCCACGCGGTCCTGGCCAATCAGATCAACGGCGCCCGGCTGGTCCCCGGGCGGCACACCCGGATCACCGGGCTGGAGCACGTGGACAAGGTCGTCGGCGTCGACCAGTCGCCGATCGGCCGCACGCCCCGGTCGAACCCGGCCACCTACACCGGCGTCTGGGACCACATCCGCAAGCTCTTCGCCGAGACCACAGAGGCCAAGGTCCGGGGGTACGGTCCGGGCCGGTTCTCGTTCAACGTCAAGGGCGGCCGCTGCGAGGCGTGCTCCGGCGACGGCACGATCAAGATCGAGATGAACTTCCTGCCGGACGTCTACGTCCCGTGCGAGGTGTGCAAGGGCGCCCGGTACAACCGGGAGACCCTGGAGGTGCACTACAAGGGCCGGACCGTCGCCGAGGTGCTGGACATGCCGATCGAGGAGGCGGCCGAGTTCTTCTCCGCCATCCCGGCCATCCACCGGCACCTCAAGACCCTGGTCGACGTGGGCCTCGGCTACGTGCGTCTCGGCCAGCCCGCCCCGACGCTCTCCGGCGGCGAGGCGCAGCGCGTCAAGCTCGCCTCCGAGCTGCAGAAGCGCTCCACCGGCCGGACGGTCTACGTGCTGGACGAGCCGACCACCGGCCTGCACTTCGAGGACATCCGCAAGCTGCTGATGGTCCTGGAGGGCCTGGTCGACAAGGGCAACACGGTGATCACCATCGAGCACAACCTCGACGTGATCAAGACGGCCGACTGGATCATCGACATGGGCCCGGAGGGCGGTCACCGGGGCGGCACGGTGCTCGCCACCGGCACCCCGGAGGAGGTCGCTGAGGTGCCGGAGAGCCACACCGGCCAGTTCCTGCGCCCGATGCTCAAGCTCGACGGCGAGGCCAAGGGCGCCAAGGCGGCCACCACCCGGGCGGCGAAGGCCAACGGCGGCGGCGCGAAGTCGCGTACCCGGAAGGTGCCCGCCGGGGCGCGCTGAGCGACGGTACGACGGACGGGCCGGACCACGGGTCCGTCCGTTTGGCCGTTTGGTGAGATGCCCGCGTGAACCGTACGGCAAAGTGAAACGTGTTTGAATCTGTAGCCGCGCGTCGTCAACTGTGCGACGGTAGCCGAGAGAGGCCGGACATGAGTGATGACCAGGTGCTGACCGGACCGGGTACGCAGACGCGGCGGGCCCTGCTCGCGGGCGCCGGCGCGGTCGGCACGGCGGTGGTGCTGGCCGGCTGCGGCAGCGACGAGGAGAAGAGCCCGGCCACCGCCGGCGGTCCAGGCGCGACCAGCAGTGATCCTGGTGCGACCGCCAGCGCCGGCGAAGCCATCGCCAAGACCAGCGACATCCCGGTCGGCGGTGGGACGATATTCGACAGCAAGGGCATCGTCGTCACTCAGCCGCAGGCGGGCCAGTTCAAGGGCTTCAGCCCGGTCTGCACCCACCAGGGTTGTCTGGTGTCAAAGGTCGAGGGGGGCACCATCGTCTGCACCTGCCACGACAGCCGCTTCTCGATCGTCGACGGTTCCGTCAAGCAGGGGCCCGCCCGCCAGCCCCTGCCCCCGAAGAACATCAAGGTCACCGGTGACCAGATCAGCCTGGCCTGACGCGCGGCGGCGGTGGGCTGTCGGGGGTGCGGATTAGGCTTGCTACGTGGCTGACCCCTCAACCTACCGGCCCGCGCCGGGCACCATCCCGGAGTCGCCGGGGGTCTACCGCTTCCGTGACGGCACCGGCCGGGTGATCTACGTCGGCAAGGCGCGCAACCTGCGCAGCCGGCTCAACTCCTACTTCGCCGACCCGGTCAACCTGCACCAGCGCACCCGGCAGATGGTCTTCACCGCCGAGTCGGTGGACTGGATCACCGTCGCCACCGAGGTGGAGGCGCTCCAACAGGAATACACCTGGATCAAGCAGTACGACCCGAGGTTCAACGTCCGCTACCGCGACGACAAGTCGTACCCGTACCTGGCGGTGACGCTGGACGAGGAGTTCCCGCGGCTGCAGGTGATGCGCGGCGCCAAGCGCAAGGGGGTGCGCTACTTCGGGCCGTACTCGCACGCCTGGGCGATCCGCGAGACGCTGGACCTGCTGCTGCGGGTCTTCCCGGCCCGCACCTGCTCCTCCGGTGTGTTCAAGCGGGCCGGCCAGGTCGGCCGCCCCTGCCTGCTGGGCTACATCGGCAAATGCTCCGCGCCGTGCGTCGGCAGTGTGACCGCCGAACGGCATCGGGAGATCGTCAACGGGTTCTGCGACTTCATGGCCGGTCGCACCGACACGATGGTCCGCAAGCTCGAACGGGAGATGCAGGGGGCCAGCGAGCAGCTGGAGTTCGAGCGGGCCGCCCGGCTACGCGACGACGTCGCCGCGCTGCGCCGGGCCATGGAGAAGCAGACGGTGGTGCTCGGCGACGGCACCGACGCCGACGTGGTGGCCTTCGCCGAGGATCCGCTCGAGGCCGCGGTCCAGGTCTTCCACGTCCGCGACGGCCGGGTGCGGGGCCAGCGCGGCTGGGTGGTGGAGAAGACCGAGGAGCTGACCACCGGCGACCTGGTGCACCACTTCTGCACCCAGGTCTACGGCGGCGAGCAGGGCGAGGCCGACGTGCCCCGCGAGCTGCTCGTCCCCGAGCTGCCCGGCGACGCCGACGCGCTCGCCGACTGGCTCTCCGCCCGTCGGGGCAGCCGGGTGTCGCTGCGCGTACCGCAGCGCGGCGACAAGCGGTCGTTGCTGGAGACCGTGGAACGCAACGCGAAGGACGCGCTCGCCCGGCACAAGCTCAAGCGGGCCGGCGACCTGACCACCCGCGGCAAGGCCCTCGACGAGATCGCCGAGGCGCTCGGCATGCGTACCTCGCCGTTGCGCATCGAGTGTTTCGACGTCTCCCAGATCCAGGGCACCGACGTCGTCGCCAGCATGGTCGTCTTCGAGGACGGGCTGCCCCGCAAGAGCGAGTACCGGCGGTTCATCATCCGGGGCGCCACCGATGACCTGTCCGCCATGTCGGAGGTGCTGCGCCGGCGCTTCGCCCGCTACCTCGACGCCCGCGCCGAGACGGGGGAGATCGGCGAGGAGACCGCAGGCGACCCCGACCTGCCGGGCATCGATCCCACCACCGGGCGGCCACGCAGGTTCGCGTACCCGCCGCAGCTGGTCGTGGTCGACGGTGGTGCGCCGCAGGTGGCGGCGGCCGCGCAGGCCCTCGCCGAGCTGGGCATTGACGACGTGGCGCTGTGCGGGCTGGCCAAGCGGCTGGAGGAGGTCTGGCTGCCCGACGACGAGTTCCCGGTCATCCTGCCGCGCGCCTCGGAGGCGCTCTACCTGCTGCAACGGGTACGAGACGAGGCGCACCGGTTTGCCATCACCTTTCACCGGCAGCGGCGCTCGAAGCGGATGACTGAGTCGGCGCTGGACAACATCCCCGGCCTGGGCGAGGTGCGCCGTAAGGCGCTGCTGCGGCACTTCGGGTCGCTCAAGCGGCTATCGGCCGCCACGGTGGAGGAGATCACCGAGGTCCCCGGGGTGGGCAAGCGGACTGCTGAGGCCATCCTGGCGGCCCTGGGCGAGGGCGCCAAGCCCGCACCCACCCCCTGACCTATCCGCGTCCCCTCGTTCCGGGTCCCGCCGTCAAGATCCGGGTCGTGCCTTCGCCCGCCGGGGCAGTTTGCGTCCGGCAGGTGGCATCCGGACATCCCGGGCGATACGTCGTCTCGTGAGCGATATGCCTCGGGGGCATGAATATGCCCCAGAGGCATATCGCTTGTTGGTGATGCGCCGTCCGGGCGGGGGTCACGCGGTGTAGGCGAGGGCCCCGCGACAAGGGTGTGCGGCCAGTGCGGGGACACCGGCCCGCCGGTTGGGGCGAGTGTCCGGATCCCGGGGAACCTGACGCGTCGAATGTCTGGTATCGGCCCATCCGCCCGATTGTCGGGGGCCCGCCCGGCGGAATCGGGTCGGGGTCGGGGGCGTTGTACATGGCTGACCGCGCCGCATCCCCGCGCCGGTCACCCGGCCCGCCAGCACGGGCCACCGGCCCGGCGGAATGACCCGCCACCGGCCGTGGTTACATCCCCCGGACCCGTCGAGCAGGCCCACCGGCCCGCCGGCCGGTCCCCCGGCCCCGGCGGAATGACCCGCCACCGGCCGTCGTTACATCCCCGGGCCACCCGAGCAGGTCCTCTGATCGCCGGGCCGCCCTTCTGACTTTCCCCCCTTTGATCGCGGCACCCGCGTCCCCCCTTTCGCGGTGTACGTCGCGTAACCCCCGAACGAAAGGCCTTCATCATGCGTACCGACATCCTGCGTAAGACCGCCCTGACCATCACCGGTATCGCCGCCACCGCCGGTGGCATCGCCGGCCCCGCCATCGCCGCCCACGCCGCCGACACCAAGCCCGCCCCCAAGCCGGCCACCGAGCGGGAACTGAACGTCGACTACAAGGCCCAGCCGAACTTCTACTACTGCGGCCCCGCCGCCACCCGCAACGCCCTCTCCGTCCAGGGCAAG
>NZ_JBEZFI010000008.1:0-182026 GCF_040649295.1 Micromonospora sp. NPDC048999
CCACCGCCACAGCCTGACCGCCGCGACGCCGCCCGGCCGACAGGCCGAACGGCGTGTCATCCAACACCGCGAACGTTCGTGGTCACGGCACTAGCCCGCCTCCGTCGCCTCCAGCGAGGAAGACACGGGACGGCAACGAAGATTTCTCATTTACGCCGAGTGACCGTCGCAACCCTCCTAGTGTTGGCCACACCGGTGCTAGTCACGGAGTTGGCCACCCCGAACGACGTCCCACGCAGTCAGCGGACGAAAAGTGAGGGAAGACGCGGATGAAGGCACAGAGAAGTTTCGGATCTGCGGCGGTCGGCGTGGGTCTCGGCGCACTTTTGCTCCCGGCCGCCGCGCTCGCGGACACCACGGTCTCACCCGCCACCACCCCGGTCGGCGGGACGGTCGTACTCACCACGACGGAGTGCAACCCGGCGAACGGTGACGCGCTCTTCCACGTCACCGGGCCCGACCGGGACGAGAACATCCGATCCACCACGGCCGCGGCCGGGGGCGGGCTGAGCGCCGAACTCTTCACCGCCGGGTTCACCCTCGGCACGTACAGCGTCAACACCACCTGCGGTGACGGCAGCAACGGCGGCTCGGCCACCTTCACCGTCACGCCGATCGGCGCCACCCCGGTCGGCGGCGCCCCAGCGGGCGGCGGCGGCAAGGACGGCGACACCGGGGTGCTCGTCACCGGCGGCGTGCTGGCCGCCGCTGCGGTCGCCGGCGGGACGTACGTGCTGGTGCGCCGTCGACGGCGCGGGGCCACCACCACCGCCGCCTGACGGCCTCGCCACACCATCCCTGAGCAAGGGTGCCCGCGCCGGGCGACATCCGGCGCGGGCACCGCTCCAACGTCGGACGGAGGTGGGAACCTGTCGCCGAAGAGCAGCCCCACGGAAGGGCCGTCGAAGGCTCGGACCGCCGCCATCGTCGCCGCGGTCACGATCGCCGGAGCCACCGGCACCGGCATGGTCGCCGCCGGTCTCGGCACCACAGCCCTCCGACCACCGCAGCCGGACGCCTCCGTCGCCCCGACCGCCGAACGCTCCGGTCCGCCCGGGCCGGTGCTCCCCCGCTCCGAACCGGTCCGCGTGGCCATCCCCCGCATCGGCGTCGACGCCCCGATCGTCCCGGTCGCCACGGACGACGATGGCGAGTTGGAGGTGCCGCCGCTGGAGCAGCCGGAGATCGCCGGCTGGTACCGGCAGGGCCCCGCCCCCGGTGAGGCCGGCAACGCCGTGCTGGTGGGGCATGTGGACTCGCAGAACGGGCCGGCGGTCTTCTTCGACCTCGGCCGGCTACGCCCCGGCGACACGGTACGGGTCACCCGGGCCGACGGCCGGCTCGCCACGTTCATCGTGGACGGTGTCGGGGCGTACCCGAAGGACCGTTTCCCCTCCGACCGGGTGTACGGCGGCGGCGCGGACGCCCGGCTGCGCCTGATCACCTGCGGCGGCCGCTTCAACCCGCGCACCGGGAGCTACCCGGACAACATCGTCGTCTTCGCCACCGCCACCCGCTGACGCGCACCTGGGCCGCTCACGGTTTGTCGAGGTCGGACAGCTCCTCGTCGAGCAGCTCGGGGAGGCGGGTCACCCGCCACGGCTCGGACTCGGCGGTGATCCCCCGGCTCGGCATCTCCACGGTCATCAGCAGGTAGAGGTAGAGCCGGTAAAGGCCCAACCGGCGGCGTACGTCGGCGTCGAACGGAAACGGCGAGATCGCCTGGTACGCCCGCACCACCGGATGCTCCGGTTCGTCCTCGGTGCGCCGGAACAGCAGCGGCGAGACCAGGTCCATCAGCGGGTCGCCCCAGAGGTAGCGCTCGCCGTCGACCAGGCCGCTGAGCCGGGGCGTGCCGTCCGGGCCGTCCGTCGCGAGCACGTTGCCCGCCCAGCAGTCGAAGTGCAGCAGCGCCGGGCGGCGTACCGCGTCGAGGACGTGGGCGTGCCGGTCGACCAGTTCGCGAATCCGGCCCGCCGGCGCCGGCAGCGGCACCCGCCAGTCCGCCGCGTCGGCGAGCATGTCGTCCACCATGGCCAGATACGCGCCCCGCCAGGTGTCGGCGCTGGCTCGCCCGCCGTCGTAGCCGTAGCGGTCGCCGGTGATGCCGTGCAGGGTGGCGAGCGCGACGCCGAACTCGGCCTCGACCACGGCGGTGTCGACGCCGGCCTCGGTCAGGTCCCACAGGGTCCGGCCGGCCAGCAGGCCGGTGAGCAGCCAGTCGCCCAGCACCGGATCGCTGCCGTGGTGCAGCAGCGGTGGGGCCGGGACGGCGGGTGCCCGCTCGGCGACCAGCCGCAGGTAGCGCGCCTCGGCGCCGATCATGTCGCGTTCGTAGCGCAGCAGCGGCACGGACGGCGGCGGTCCCACTTTCAGCACCACGGCCTGTCCGTCGTCCAGGGTGACCCACCAGACGGCGGCGAACCCGCCGCCGGTCAACGGGCCGCACTCGACGACCCGGGGCGCGGGACCGAGGGACGCCGCCACGTAGCGACGGATCTGGTCGGGGTCGAGGCGGCGTTGGGTGGGGCTCATCCGGCGCGCCCCGCTGGACCGGCGGCTTGCCTTATCGACAGCTTCATATCGCGCTTCAGATTAGTGGCCCCACGGGCTGCGCAACATCCCGGAACGAGGCGGCGAGGACACCACGCGTGGTGTTTGACCATCGGCTCGGCGGGAAGACACGCGCGCCGCGTGGGCCGGTCGGCCCGACGTCACCGGACGGTGTGACCGCCCGGGCCGCGGCGCAGCAGCGAGGGAGGAGCGATGGCCCAGGCGGCCACCAGACCCAGCAGCGCTCGGAAGGCCACCGGGGCGCGGAAGGCCCCGATGCCGAACAAGGCGGCGGCGAAGAAGGTCGCGACCGCCACCAAGCGGGCGACGGGGGCGACCGCGGCCAAGACGCCGGGTGGCAAGCCCACCCCGACGACCGCCCGGGCCGCGAAGAAGAAGGACACCGCGGCCACCACCGCCACGCCCACCCGACGGCCGACCGCCAAGGCGACCGCCGCGAAGAAGGCGACGCCCGCGAAGAAGGCCCCGGCCACCAAGGCGGCGGCGAAGAAGGCACCCGCCACGCGGGCCGCCGCGAAGAAGACGACCGTCAGGACGGGCACGGCCCGCAAGGTCACGGCGAAGAAGGTCGCGGCCACCGCTCGGGCCCGCCGGGTCGCCGAGACCCGGACGCCGGCGAAGAAGGCGACCACCATGGAGTCGTTCGGCAACCGGCGGACGGCCCGGACGAGCGCCCGCTGAGACCGGGTCGCCCGGGTCGGGCAACGCGGCCGACCATGCCCCATTCGTCGGCGCTCACCGTGGACTTCGGGCCTGTCCCGGCAGTCAGGCGGATCCAGAACCCGTCGCGGGTGCGTCTCGAATCGCGAGTGCGGCCTGGACGAGAGAGGCATGGGTCAGCGTCTGGGGGTAGTTGCCGAGGTGGGCGCCGGTCGCGGGATCCAGCTCTTCGGCGTAGAGGCCGAGCGGGCTGGCGTGGGCGAGCATGGTCTGGAACAGTTCGACCGCCTCGACGCGGCGTCCGGTGCGGGCGAGGGCTTGAACCAGCCAGAACGAGCAGGGCAGGAACGCGCCTTCGGTGCCGGGGAATCCGTCACGCCCCGGCGGGTAGCGGTAGAGGAGCGGACCGCCGGCGGAGAGCCGGTCCCGAATGGCGTCGATGGTGCCGTGCACCCGGGGCGAGTCGACGCTCTCCAGGTCCAGCAGCGGCAGGACGAGCAGGGCCGCGTCGAGGTCTTCCGAGCCGTAGCTTCGGACGTAGCTGCCCGCCGTCGGGTCGAAGCCGTGCATCCGGACCTCGGCGGCAATCGCATCTCGTGTTTCCCGCCAGCGTCGACGTTGACGCTCGCGCAACGGGTGAGTCTCGGCGATGCGCAGGGCTCGGTCCAGGGCGAGCCAACCCATGAGTTTCGAATGGACGTGTTGGGCGGGTGCCCGGACCTCCCAGATGCCCGCGTCGGGCTCCTGCCAGCAACGAGCGACCAGGTCGGCGAAGCCGCGCACCGCCCGCCACGTCTCGCTGTAAAGGCGCTGCCCGGCCTGCGCGAACGCCCAGGCGGCGTCGATCACCCAGCCGTAGCCGTCGAGCTGGTGTTGGCGTGCGGCACCGTTGCCGAGTCGTACCGGGACACTGCCGAGATAGCCGGGCCAGCCGGACAGTTCTCGTTCCGCCGGCACGTGCCGGCCGTGCAGGGTGAGCAGTGCCGGCAGGCGTGGCCGCTGCAGCCGGCTGGCGTGCAACAGCCACGCGAGGAAACCGTGTGCCTCGTCGGGCTTGCCGACACTGAGGAAGGCGCTGACGCTGATGCTGGCGTCACGGGGCCAGACGTAGCGGTAGTCCCAGTTCCGTATCCCGCCGGGATCCTCGGGCAAGGACGTGGTGGGTGCGGCCACCGGGGCTTGCGCGGGCGAGTAGGTCAACAGTCGCAGGGTGAGCAGGCTTCGTGCGACGTGTTCCCGGAAAGGCAGCGATTCGTCGATTTCGGCGGTCCAGGCCCGCCATCGGTTCTCGTCCTCGAGGAGCAGTTCCCAGGCTGCGGCCGGCTCGACGTGGATCAAGGGTTCGCGGTTGGCCACGGCCAGCACGAGGGTGACGGGACGGCCTGGCCTGATCGTGATCGACGTAGGTCGACCCGGTTCGATGGTGAGCCCGGGCGCGCTGTCCAGAGACACCGCGAGCGACCCCCATGCACAGACCAGCGCCTGGCGTCGCTGCTGGACTCGGGGCCGGCGGTGCCGTACACCGAGGCGGGGGTCGAACTCGACGACGGCGTCGACCGTTGCCTCCTCGGCCGACAGGCGCCGCACGATCATCGTCGTGGGCAGCAGGCGGCCGCTGATCTCGGCCACCATGCCCTCGGTGAGGGTGAGGCGGCCGCTGCCGACCGCCCAGGTCGTCTCCAGTGTGGCGGTGTGCTGCCGGTAGCGTCGTTCGACGACCGCGGCCGGCCGGGCCGGGCCGACCCGGAACGTTCCCGCGTCCGGGCCCCCGAGCAGCCGGCCGAACAGGGGCTGACCGTCGAAGCGCGGCACGCAGAGCCAGTCGAGTCGGCCGTCACTGGCGACGAGGGCGGCGGTGCGAGTGTCGCCCAGTAGGCCGTAGTCGCTGATCGGCACCGAGGACGGAGGCCACGTCACGGCGGACCACCAGTCATGGAGATCGCTTCCTGACGAGGCGCGCGGGTGCTGGTGAGCGCAGCCCCACCGGCGGGGACAATTTCGGGGTGCGAGTCAGTCGGCCTTGAGGAGCACTCCGAGGACCACGCCGAAGATGATGTGGACGGCAACCGTGACCACGGGAGTCTGGAGGCCGTAGTTGATGCCGAGCAGGCCGGGTGGCTCCAGCACGGCCGTGCTGGCCGGGCCGGCCCGCGGCGAGGCCATGCGCGGGTGGAAACCCGGAGCCAGCGGCAGGAGCACCGTCAGCGCGATCCCGACATGGAGCAGCCCGAGCAGTGCGCCGATCCACCAGGTGGCGCGGCCCAGCAGGGCGAACGTGGCCGCGTAGCCGAGGGCGAAGCCCTGGCCGGCGCCGAGGTGGAGGAAGAACCCGACGGCCCGGGCCCGGTCGGGATCCTCGGTGACGAGGGTCCCGAGTACCAGGGGAAAGTCGAGGCGAGTCAGCCCGGCCAGTTGTGCGCTGATCAGCGCTGCGGTGAGCGCCGTAGTGGCGACGACCCCGAACAATGCCCATCCGGCCCAGTCCATTTCAGCAGTGGTCGACGCCGCGGACGTGTCGCACAACAGACCGGGTGTGAGCCCCCGAGCAGCGGCTGCCCGCCGTCGGCACGCGCCACGGCGACGTCCTCTCAGTCATCGGCCCATCCCTCGGCTGGACAACGTGAAGGTCCTACCCGGCTTTTCACCATAAGCCACCTGAACTGCGCCGCCGGCCCGGTCACCGGAAGCAACCGGCCAGGTCGTCGTCAGCGCACGGCTCGCTGGCCGAACTGCCTGAGGCACCCGGCGGGCCTGGGCGGTCATCGCTGCGGCAGGATGACCGTCGTGGCGAGACGTGGCGCCGGCCGGGGTGCGGCCGAACGGGCGAGCGGAGCCTGTCCCTGCGGGACGGGCCTGCCGTACGCAGACTGCTGCGGCCCGATCCACCGGGGTGCGTCGGCCGCGCCGACCGCCGAGGCGCTCATGCGCTCGCGGTTCAGCGCCTTCGCTCTCGACGAGGCCGACTACCTGCTGCGCAGTTGGCACTCCTCGACCCGGCCGGCCCGGCTGCGGCCGGACCCGGGGTTGCGGTGGCTGCGGCTGGAGGTCCTCGGCAGCGACCGGGGCGGCCTCTTCGACACGGCGGGCACGGTGCGCTTCCGCGCCCACTACCGCGAGGCCGGCCGCCCCGGCGCGCTGGAGGAGCAGAGCCGTTTCGTCCGGGAGGACGGCCGCTGGGTCTACCTGGACGCCATGCCCGACTGATCGCCGGCGACCGGCTCGCGCAGCGGCAGGCCGAGCCGGTCGACCGCCGCCGCGACGAGGTCGTCCGGTGACGCCGCCACCTGCAGCACCACCCCGGACTCGTCCGGGTCGAGGTGCTCCAGGGTCGCCTGCTGGGAGTCGAACAGGCTCGCCGGCATGTAGTGCCCGACCCGCCGGCCCAACCGCTCCCGGATCAGCTCCGCCGACCCGTCCAGGTGCAGGAACTCCACCTCGGGCGGCCCCTCCCGCAGCACGTCCCGGTAGGCGCGCCGCAGCGCCGAGCAGGCCAGAATGGTGGAGACCCCCTCGGCGTGCCGGGCGGTCATCCAGGTGGCCAGCGCACGCAGCCAGGGCCACCGGTCGGTGTCGTTCAGCGGGATGCCGGCGCGCATCTGGGCCACGTGGGCCTCGGTGTGAAACTCGTCCGCCTCGGCGAACCGCAGGCCGGTCAGCTCGCTGATCCCCCGAGCCACCGTCGTCTTGCCCGCCCCGGACACGCCCATCACCACGATGTGGCGGGTGGGGCGCCGCTCACCAGTCATGGACGGTGCCGTCCTGGAGCCGGTTGAACGGCAGGTACGCGCGCTGGTACGGGAACCGGGCGGCGGCCTCCTCGTCGAGTTCCACGCCGAGGCCGGGCTGCTCCCCCGGGTGCAGGTAGCCGTCGGTGAAGTTGAACGACTGGCGGAACACCTCGTTGGTGAGCGGGCCGTGCTGCATGTACTCCTGGATGCCGAAGTTGTGGATGGCCAGGTCCAGGTGCAGCGCGGCGGCCATGCCGACCGGCGAGATGTCGGTGGGGCCGTGGATGCCGGACTTGATCTGGTACTGGGCGGCGAAGTCGAGCAGCTTGCGCATGGCGGTGATGCCGCCGGTGTGCGTCACGGCGGAACGCACGTAGTCGATCAGCTGCTCGCGGATCAGGGTCTGGTAGTCCCAGACGGTGTTGAAGATCTCGCCGATGGCCAGCGGGGTGGTGGTGTGCTGACGGACCAGCCGCAGCGCCTCCTGGTTCTCCGCTGGGGTGCAGTCCTCCAGCCAGAACAGGTCGTACGGCTCCAGGGCCTTGCCGAGCTTCGCCGCCTGGATGGGGGTCATCCGGTGGTGTCCGTCGTGCAGCAGCGGCAGCTCGGGGCCGAACTCGTTGCGTACCGCCTCGAAGACGCCGGGCAGGTGACGCAGGTAGGCGCGGGTGTCCCAGTCTTCCTCGATGGGCAGCGGGGTGCGCTGCGCCGGCTCGTAGTCGTAGCGCTTGCCGTCGGCGCTGGGCTGTGCGGCCACGCCGTAGACGGCGTTGATGCCGGGCACCGAGGTCTGCACCCGGATGGACCGGAAGCCCAGGTCCAGGTGCCGGCGGATCGAGTCGAACAGCTCCGGCAGGTCCCGCCCGGAGGCGTGCCCGTAGGCCATGATCCCGGTCCGGGAGGCGCCGCCGAGGAGCTGGTAGAGCGGCATGCCGGCGGCCTTGGCCTTGATGTCCCAGAGCGCGACGTCCACGGCGGCGATGGCGGCCATGGTGACCGGGCCGCGCCGCCAGTACGCCGACCGGTAGAGGAACTGCCAGGTGTCCTCGATGCGGTGCGGGTCCCGCCCGATCAGCAGGGGCACGACGTGGTCGGCCAGGTAGGACGCGACGGAGAGTTCGCGGCCGTTGAGGGTGCCGTCTCCCAGCCCGGTCAGCCCCTCATCTGTGGTGATCTTGAGGGTGACGAAGTTGCGGTCGGGGCTGGAGACGATGACGTCCGCTGCGACGATCTTCACGCGGGGTGCCTTTCTCAGGGGGTGGGTCAGCGAATGGTGTCGCCGAGTTGCCGGAAGTCCAGGAGCGACAACTCGTCGCGGCGCGGCAGGGCCTCCCAGTCGCCGTACCCGGCGACGGCGAAGGCGCCGAGGGTGACCGCGCGGCGCAGCCGCCCGGCCAGGTCGAGCCCGTCCAGATGGCCGGAGAGGTAGCCGGCGGTGAAGGCGTCCCCCGCGCCGACGGTGTCGACCGCCGTCACGGGCAGCGCCGCCGCCTCCAGCCGGCCGTCCCGGGTGTACGCGCGGGCGCCGTCGCCGCCGAGCTTCACCAGCACGGTCGACACGCCCCGGTCCAGCAGCCCGGCCACCACGGTCTGCTCGTCGGCACCGGGTACGCCGACCAGGTCCAGCTCATCGGCGGAGGCCACGACGACGGAGGCGTGACCCGCGAGCGGGGTGAGCACGGCCCGGGCGGCGTCCCGGCTCCAGAGCTTCGTCCGGTGGTTGACGTCGAGGCAGACCAGCGTCCCGGCTCGGGCGGCGGTCTCCGCCGCCCACGTGGTGGCCTCCCGGGCGCTGTCGGACAGCGCCGGGGTGATCCCGGTCAGGTGCAGCACCCGCGCCCCGGCCGCCAGGGCGGAACGCAGGTCGTCGACGCAGAGTGCGGACCCGGCCGAGCCGGCCCGCTGATAGATGACCCGGGTCAGGTCGGCGGTCCGCCGCTCCAGGAACATCAGCCCGGCCGAGCGTTCCGGGTCACGGGTCACGTGCCCGACCTGCACGCTCTCGGCGCGCAACTGCCGCACCAGGAACCCGCCCAGCTCGTCATCGCTGACCCGGCCGGCGAAGGCCGCGCGGTGGCCGAGCCGGGACACGCCGATGGCCACGTTGCACTCCGCCCCGGCCAGGTGCGGGGTGAGCGGGCCGCCAGCGGACAGCGGCCCGCTCGAGCGCAGCGAGACCAGGGCCTCGCCGAAGGTGAGCAGGTCGACGTCGGTCGCGACGCGGGGACCCGGTAGGCGCGGGCCCGGTTCGCGCAGGGCGTCGCGGTCGGTGGCGGTCATGACACGGCGGCCAGGTAGGCGCGGGCCCGCTGACGCAGGGCGTCGAGGTCGCCGCCGGAGGCCGCGTCGCCGACCAGAGGGCCGCCCACGCCGACGGCGATCGCCCCGGCGGCGAAGTACCCGGGCAGGTCGGCCAGGCCCACCCCGCCGACCGCGACGAACGGGATGTCCGGGAACGGGTCACGCACCGCCTTCAGGTACGCCGGTCCCACCGCCGAGATCGGGAACAGCTTGATCGCCGACGCCCCCATCCGCATCGCGGTGTACGCCTCGGTCGGGGTGAACGCTCCGGCGGCAACGGGAAGGCCGCGCCGCGCCGCCTCGGGGATCGACTCGACCACGGCCGGCGTCACCACGAACTGCGCGCCCGCGGCGGCCACGTCGGCGACGTCGGCGGCGGTGAGCACGGTCCCGGCGCCGACCAGGGACCCGGCGGGCGCGGCCGCGCGCAGCGCCTCGACGGCTGAGGCGGCGTTCGGCGTGGTGAGGGCCACCTCGACGATGCGTACGCCCTCTTCGAGCAGGGCGGTGCCGGCGGCGATCGCACCGGCGGTGTCGGTGCCGCGAATGACCGCGAGGATCCGCGCGGCGGCGAGTTCGGAGGTGAGGTTGACGGTCATAGGATCACCATTCCGCGTAGGAGCCGTCGCGGTGCCGCCAGATGGGGCTGCGCCAGGCGTGCCCGCGCTTGTCCGCCACCCGCACCGCGTTCTCGTCGATCTCGATGCCGAGGCCGGGCCCGGTGAGCCGCTCGACGTAGCCGTCCACGAAGGTCAGCGGCTCCTTGTCGAGGCAGTAGTCGAGCACCTCGGCGCCGAGGTTGTAGTGGATGCCGATGCTCTGCTCCTGGATCAGGTAGTTCGGCGTGGCAAAGCCGACCTGTAGGCAGGCCGCCAGGGCGATCGGGCCGAGCGGGCAGTGTGGGGCGAGTTGCACGTCGTACACCTCGGCCAGCGCGGCGATTTTGCGGACCTCGGTGATGCCCCCGGCGTGCGAGAGGTCCGGCTGGGCGACTGCGATGCCGGCCTGCAGCACCGGCAGGAACTCCTGCCGGCTGTAGAGCCGTTCCCCGGTGGACACCGGCGTGGTGGTGGAGCGGACCAGCTCGCCGATGAGGTGCGAGTTCTCCGGAACCACCGGCTCCTCGAGGAAGAACGGCCGGTAGGGCTCGAGCAGCGGGGCGACCCGGCGGGCGGTGGCGAGGTTGAACCGGCCGTGGAAGTCGACCGCGACGTCCCGCTGGTCGCCGAGCACCTCACGGGCCGCGGCCACCCGCTGGACCACCCCGTCGAGTTCGGCCACCGAGGCCACCGGGCTCATCCGGCCCGAGGCGTTCATCTTCACCGCGGTCAGGCCCGACTCGACGGCGGCGCTGATCTGGTCTCGGACCTCGCTGGGGTCGTCGCCGCCGACCCAGCCGTACACCCGGATCCGGTCCCGGACGGGGCCGCCGAGCAGCTGGTGGACGGGGGCGCCGTAGTGCTTGCCGGCGATGTCCCACAGGGCCTGGTCGAGGCCGGAGACGGCGCTGGCCAGGATGGGCCCGCCGCGGTAGAACGACCCCTTGGTCATGACCTGCCAGTGGTCCTCGATGCGCAGCGCGTCCCGGCCGATCAGCAGTTCGCTGAGCTGCTCGACGGCGGTGCGGACGGTCTCGGACCGGCCCTCGCAGGTTGCCTCGCCCCAGCCGACGATTCCGTCGGCGGTCTCGACGCGGACGAAGAGCCAGCGGGGGGCGACGAGGAAGGTTTCGATACGCGCGATGGTGGTCATGCTGCTCAGCCCTTCGTCGCACCGGCGGTGAGGCCGGACACGATGTACTTCTGCACGAACAGGGCGATCACCATGATCGGCAGGGTGACCACGGTGGCCGCGGCCATCAGGCCGCCCCAGTCGATGCTGGCGTAGCCGACGAAGTCGAAGATCGCCACGGGCAGGGTCTTGGTGTCCGCGCCGGAGAGCACCAGCGCGAACATGAAGTTGTTCCAGGAGAAGATGAAGGACAGGATCCCGGCGGTCGCGACGCCCGGCACGGACAGCGGCAGCGTGATCCGGCGGAACGCGCCGAGGTGGGTCAGCCCGTCGACCAGCGCCGCCTCTTCCAGGTCCTCCGGCAGGCTGTCGAAGAAGCCCATCATGATGTAGACGATCAGCGGCAGCGACACGAACATGTGGCTGAGGATCAGCACGGTGTAGCCGCCGACCAGGTGCAGGTTCGAGAAGACGTAGTACCAGGGCACCAGGAGCGAGACACCGGGGATGACCCGGGCCATGAGCACGACGAGCGCGGACTTCTTCATGTTGAAGCGGCTCATCGAGTATGCGGCGGGCACCCCGAGGACGAGGGAGAGCACCGTGGCGGCGAACGCCACCCAGAGGCTGTTGCCGATGAACTGGACGTAGTTCGCCTGCTGGAGCACGGTGTGGTAGTTGCCCAGCGTGGGCGAGAAGGCGAACGCCTTGTCGGTGTCGTAGATGTCGACGTTCGTCTTGAACGAGGCGGCGACCATCCACAGCAGCGGCGCGATCAGCGAGATCACCACGACGGCCAGCGCCACCGCCCGGAACACCTTGAACGGCCGGCGCGGGTTCATCGCCCCATTCCCTTCTTGCGGTAGGTCAGAGCCCACATCACCCCGATGATGATCAGGAAGAAGATGATGAGGACCGTCGATGAGATGCCGTACTCGTTGTAGTCGAAGCTCAGGCCGTATGCGTAGACGTTGAGGGTTTCCACCTCGTGGAACGACCCGCCGCCGCGACCCTTGGTGGCGTAGAGGATGTCGAAGGTCTTGAGCGCGTCGATGCCGCGCAGCAGGATCGCGACGATCACGGTGGGCATCAACAGCGGCAGGGTGACGTGCCGGAAGCGCTGCCAGGTGCTGGCGCCGTCGATGAGCGCGGCTTCCTGGGGCTCGTCGGAGAGCGACGTCAGACCGGCGAGCAGAATCAGCACCACCATCGGCGTCCACTGCCAGATGTCGATGAACATCGTGGTCGGCAGGGCCGAGTTCTGGCCGGCCAGCCAGGGCTGGGGACCGATTCCGAACCAGCCGAGCAGCTGGTTTGCCATGCCGATGTTGGGATCGAAGATCAGCCGCCACATCATGCCGACCGCGACCGGGGTGGCCACCAGCGGCAGGAGGATGGCTACTCGGACCCACTTCTCACCGCGGAACGGCCGCCACAGCAGCAGGGCGATCGCCATGCCGAGGGCTACCTCGACGAGGAGCACGACGCCGGTGAACAGGACGGTTCGCCACGCCGCCGGCCAGAACCGGTCGGTGTCGGCGAGCACGTCGAGGTAGTTCTGGAAGCCGATGAAGTTGCTCTCGGCGCGTACCGAACCCTCGGCGTCGGTCAGGCTGAGGTATCCGGTCCACGCCACCGGGAAGATGATCAGCACGGCGACGAACGCCATGGCGGGTGCCGCGAGGAGCCACTTGCGATGCGCGTTGGCCCAGCGCGACCAGGCCGGATCCGCCGCGGGTGCCGGGCGGTCGTCGGGCGATCTGGTGACGGGTGTGGTGACGGCTGACATGGGGTCTCCGGTGGTGCTCAGGGCCAGGATCCCGGCGCGGGGTGGCGGGGCCGGTCGGCCCTGCCACCCCGCGGTCGGGCTACTTCGCCTCGTCGTCGAGGAACTTCTGGAACGCCTCGTTCGCCGCGTCCGCCGAGGCGCCCGCGTTCTTGCCGGTGATCGCGTCGACGATCGGCTGGCCGACGATCTCGCGCGCCTGGGCAACCTTCACGACCAGCGGACGGTCATGGCCGATGCCGTTGGCCGTGCTGACCTTGGTGGCCTCGGCGAGGTCCGCCGGGTAGGTCGCGGCGCCCTCCGGGTTGGCCCAGACCGAGGCCCGGGCGCCGGGGACGCCGGCCTTCTGCTGCTCCAGCGCCTGCTCCTTGCCGGCCGCCCACTCGATGAACTTCCAGGCGTTGTCCTTGTTCTTCGACCCGTCGTTGACGCCGAGCGCCCAGGACGGGATGTTGTACGGCTTCGAGCCGGCCGGGCCGGCCGGGAAGGCCGCGAAACCGACGGTGTCGGAGACCTTCGACTTGGTCGGGTCGGTGGCGTTCTTGTAGAGCGAGTTGGCCTCGGTGTAGAAGGCCGCCTTGCCCTGGGTGAAGATCGCCATCGCCTCGGACCAGCTCATGTCGGTGCTGATGTTCTTCGGACCGTGCTCCCGCAACAGCCCGCCGTAGTAGGCGTACGCCTGCTTGGCCTGCTCGGTGTTGACCGAGGCCTTCCCGTCGGCGTCCACGAAGTCGCCGCCGAAGCTGTACAGGAAGCTGGAGAACTGCGTGACGGCGGCCGCCTTGCCGGTGCGGGACACGAAGCCCGCGATGCCGGGGTTGTCGGCCGCGACCTTCGCCGCCTGAATCTTGAGCTCGTCAAGCGTCTGGGGTGGAGCGGTGAAGCCGGACTTCTCCAGCAGGTCCTTGCGGTAGTAGAGGACCTCCTGCTCGGTGATGATCGGCACGCCGACGACCTTGTCGTTGTACGTGGTGGCCTGCACCGGGCCGGCCTGGAAGTCGCTGAAGTCGAAGGCGCTGTCCGACTTGGTCCGCTCGGTCAGGTCGGCGAGGTACTTGTTCTTGGCGAACAGCTTCCCCTCCTGCAGCGGCCGGTACATCATCACGTCGAGGTCGCTGGACCCGGCGTTCAGCTTGACGTTGTACTGGTCCGAGAGCTGGTCCTCACCGAGCTGGGTGACCTCGACCTTCAGGCCGGTCTGCTTCTCGAACTCCGGCAGGGCCTTCTTGATGTTCTCCGTCCACACGTGATTCACCAGCGTCACGCGCAGGGTCTTCGACCCGCTGCCGCCGTCTCCCCCGCTGCCGCAGGCGGACAGGCCCATGGCGGCAACCACGGCCAGAGACGTACCGATTACTGCTCGACGTCGCACGTCATCTCTCCTTCACACGTGGGGTCGCCGTCCAGGGGGAAGAGCGCCACACCGTTGTAACGTCTGCTTTACGACGGGATGTTAGGCCGAAAAAGCTGACTTATTCAAGGGGTAGATCCAACTGATATGATCCGTGGCGTGGAACCGTACTCCAACGGGGGCATCGCCACCCAGCACGCCCCGGCCGAAGCCGGGCTGCACGCACGTGTCCTCGAGTACCTCGGCACCGCCATCTGCGGCGGCGAGTTCGCCCCCGGCGCGGTCCTCAACATCGACGAGCTGGTCGAGCGGTACGAGGTGTCCCGCTCGGTGGTCCGCGAGGTGCTGCGAGTCCTGGCGTCCATCGGGTTCATCGAGACCCGCCGACGGGTCGGGGTGACGATCCGACCGGCACACGACTGGAACGTCTTCGACCCGCAGGTGATCCGCTGGCGGCTCGCCTCGGACAGCCGCATCGCCCAACTCCGGTCGATCACCGAGCTGCGCACCGCCATCGAGCCGCACGCCGCCCTGCTGGCCGCCCACCGCGCCGGCCACGACGAGGCGAGCGATCTCGTCGGGCTCGCGGCGAAGATGTGGGCCGCCGGCCAGGCCGGCGACGAGGAGCGGTTCCTGCGCCTCGACATCGAGTTCCATCGGCGGGTGCTGCTCGCCTCCGGCAACGAGATGTTCGTCCGGTTGCAGGATCTGGTCGCGGAGGTGCTCACCGGCCGGCACAAGCACCACCTCATGCCCCACCACCCGCACGAGCAGGCGTTGCAGCTGCACGCCGAGGTCGCCCAGGCGATCCAGCGACACGACGGCGAGCGCGCCCGGGAGGCGATGGTCCAGCTCATGGAGCAGGCCTTCGACGAGATGAAGTCGCTCTGGGAACAGACCGCCGAGCCCCGGTGAGCTGACAGATCCGGGCAAGCTGCACAGCTCGAACAGTTCACGCAAACCTGCCACTGAATTTGGCGCTGCCTCTTCCACCGGTTCACCTCGCTTATCGATGATGCGTGCGCAGGTCACAGGCATGATCATCTTCGAGGCAGAGGTAAGAAAAGTGATCAATCGATGGACGAGGCGAGCCGCCTACGGCGCGACGGCCGCCGCCGTCGTCGCCTCAGGGCTCGCCGCGGCGTCCCCGGTGGCGGCCGCACCAGTATCGCCTGACGCAGTCATCTACGAGGTCTACGGCGGCGGCGGCAACGCGAACACCACCCTCAAGAACGACTTCATCACGTTGGGCAACCGCAGCGCGGCGCCGGTCGACGTGACCGGCTGGAGCGTGCAGTACCTGCCGGCCTCCCCGAGCGGGTCAACCCAGTGGCAGAGCACCCCGCTGACCGGAGAGATCCCGGCGAACGGCCGCTACCTGATCGAAGAAGGCAGCGGCGGTAGCGGCACCGACAACCTGCCCGTTCCGGACGCCCAAGGGATCATCAACCTGTCGGCGACCGCCGGCACGGTCGCCCTGGTCAACACGACAGACCGCCTGACCTGCAAGACCGCCGCCGACTGCGAGGCCGACACCCGGATCCGGGACCTGATCGGTTTCGGCACCGCGGTGGTCCGCAAGGGCAGCCCGGCGCCGGCGCCGAGCAACACCACCTCGGTACGCCGGGACCCGGTCCTGACCGACACCGGCGACAACGGCGCCGACTTCCGGGTCGGGCCGACGACGCCGATCAACTCTCAGGGCGAGACGGCTGGCGATCCCGGTAACGCCGGTATCCCCACCGAGCCAGGTGACCTGCGTATCCACGACGTGCACGGGGTCACCCGGATCTCGCCGTACCACAACAAGCGGGTGGCCGGCCTGCCCGGCGTCGTGACCGGCGTGCGCTTCTTCGGCACGGCTCGCGGCTTCTGGTTCCAGGACCCGAACCCGGACAACGACCCGCGCACCAGCGAGGGCCTGTTCGTCTTCACCGGCTCGAAGACCCCGGCCGGGGTGGCGATCGGCGACGAGGTGCTGGTCTCCGGCAAGCTCGTCGAGTCCCGCCTCGGCGGATCTTCGACCGACAACCTGACGATCGCCCAGCTTGAGGACTCGATCTGGACCGTGCTGTCGTCCGGCAATGCGCTGCCGGCCGCCGAGCCGCTGACCGCCACCACGATCCCGGACACCTTCGCGTCCACCGCCGGCACGAACATCGAGGCGGATGAGCTGCAGCCCGACAAGTACGCCCTGGACTTCTGGGCGTCCCGGGAGAGCATGCGGGTACGCATGACGGACACCCGGGTGGTCGGGCCGACGGACGCATACAACGCACTGTGGGTGACCACCAAGCCCGAGCAGAACCGCACCGCCCGGGGCGGCACCAACTACAAGTCGTACACGGACAGCAACACCGGCCGGGTCAAGATCGAGTCGCTGATCCCGTTCGGCGAGCGTCCGTTCCCGATGGCCAACGTCGGCGACGAGCTTCGGGGCGTGACGGAAGGGCCGGTCACCTACTCGCAGTTCGGCGGGTACGTGGTCGAGGCCACCACGCTGGGCGCGCACATCAAGAACAACCTGCAGCGGGTCGTGGCCCGCGACGCCCGGGACTGGGAGCTCTCCACCGCCACGTACAACGTCCAGAACCTGGCGCCCGCCGACCCGCAGGCCAAGTACGACCGGCTGGCCCAGGGCATCACCACGAACCTGAAGAGCCCCGACATCATCGCGGTCGAGGAGATCCAGGACAACAGTGGCGCCGCCGACGACGGCACCGTCGACCCCACCCAGACGCTGACCAAGCTCACCGACGCGATCGCCGCTGCCGGCGGGCCGCGCTACGAATGGCGCCAGATCAACCCGGTGAACAACCTTGACGGTGGCCAGCCGGGCGGCAACATCCGACAGGTGTTCCTGTTCAACCCGCAGCGGGTTTCCTTCGTCGACGTTCCCGGCGGCACCTCGACCACTCCGGTCGACGTACACGCTGGCTCGAACGGTCGGGCCGCGTTGACCGCCTCGCCGGGGCGGATCGAGCCGGTGGACGAAGCCTGGACCTCCAGCCGCAAGCCGCTGGTCGGACAGTTCCGCTTCCACGACCGGGACGTCTTCGTGATCGCCAACCACTTCAACTCCAAGGGCGGCGACCAGCCGACCCACGGCAGGATCCAGCCGCCCGCACGGTCGTCCGAGATCCAGCGGCACAAGCAGGCGACACTGGTCAAGGGCTTCATCGACAAGCTGGTGTCGGTCGACCCGCAGGCCAACCTGGTCGTGCTCGGTGACATGAACGACTTCCAGTACTCCCAGACCCTGGACATCCTCACCGGGGACGGCAAGCTCTACAACCCGATGCTGGCGCTGCCCGAGAACGAGCGGTACACGTACGTCTACGACGGCAACTCGCAGACGCTGGACCAGACTCTGGTCGGCGGCACGCTCCGGCAGCGGGTCGACTACCAGATCATCCACCTCAACGCCGAGTTCGCCGACCCGGCCAGCGACCACGACCCGCAGGTCACCCGGTTCCTGCCACGCACCGGCGACGCCAAGGTCGACGGCATCGAGGACGCCGTCTACTACGGCATCGGCCAAGCAGCAGGGATCCGGATCACCAACCTGACGACCGACACCACGCCGCAGGGCGCCCCGAGCGCCAAGGCCTGGCGCGCGACCGCCCAGGTAACCGTCACCGACCTGAAGGGCGCCCCGGTCGGCAACGTGCTGGTGAGTGCGCAGTGGATTTCCAGCAAGAACAGCCCGCAGGGCAGCTGCGTGACCGGGCCGGACGGGCGCTGCACCCTGCAGCAGGTCTTCCAGGGCATTGACAGCGCCACGCTGCGGATTACCGACGCCCGCCATGCGGTGCCCCCGTCCCTGCCGTACTACGCCCAGTACAGCGTGCCCACCCAGGTCACGCTGCACCAACCGAACGGCTGATCGTGGTGGGGGCTGGCCGGATCGCCGATCCGGCCAGCCCCCACGCCCGGGTACTGACGAACCCGATAATGCGACGGGATCGGCACTGCGGAACTGGTCCAACGGTGCCGCGATCAGACCGGCAAGATGGGGTAAATAATGACGAGTCGCACATCCGGACGGGGCCTGACGGTTCGGGGCGCCGCCCTCGGTGATCTCGAGGCCATCGCCCGCGTCGCCGAGGCGGCGGGTCAGCGGGGCGAATGGACCGGCGCCGACCCCGCGTACGTGGGACACCTGCTACGGCACGGGCGGGTCGCCGTCGCGAGCCACGAGGACCGGGTCATCGGATTCGGGGCGACCAGGGACATCGCCGGCCGGGGCGGCGTGACATCGATGCTGTGCGACCTGTTCGTCGACCCGGCACAGCACGGTCACGGCTGCGGCCGGGCGCTGCTCGCCGAGCTGTGGCCCGAGCCGGTTGCGCAACGGATGACGTTCAGCAGCCGGCACCCGCACGCGTTGCCGCTGTACACGAGCGTCGGTCTGGACGCCTGGTGGCCACTGTTGTACCTGGCCGGCGACCCCAGTGCCGTGCGGTCGCCGGCCGGTTGGACCGTGGCGCCGTCGTCGCCGGAGGCGGTCAGCAGGTTCGAGGCCGACTGGACCGGCGTCGACCGCGGCGCCGACCACGACGCCTGGACACGCCGACCGAACGGGACGGCACTGGTCGCGGCCCTCGACGGCCGGCCGCTGGCGGCCGGCACCGCGGCGGGCGCGGGCGACGACTTCGGCCTGGTGCACCTGGCTCCGGCTCCGCGTCTGTCGGACACCCAGGCCGGCGACAGCGTACTGGCGGTCCTCGCCGCGCTCGAAAGCATGGACGGCCACGTGCGGGTGTGCCTGCCGGCGCCGCACCCCGCCGTCCGTCCGCTGCTGGCGGCGGGTTGGCGGGCGACCGACCTGGACCTGTTCATGGCGACCCGGGCCGACCTGCTGGACGCGCGCCGCTGCGTACCCTCGCCCGCGCTCGCCTGAGGGCGGGCCCACCGGCGGGAATGCCACCGCCCAGGACAATCCGCCGGGCCGGTCAGGGCCTGCGGGGCACCGGCTGGGCCATGGTCCGGATCTCCGCCGGCAGTTGCGACAGCGCCTGCTCGAACTGCTGGTGCCCGACCACCGGGTCCAGGGTCTGCAGGACCGCCGACACGCCCCGCTCGGCGACGTCCCGGGCCACCCCCGCCCGCTCCGCCACCCGCCGCAGGAACTCGTCGTACCCGAACGCCTCTGGCTCCTCGGGGCGGGCTCGAGCCAGCAGCGGGCGCAGCTCGTGGGCCACGTGGTCGGCCAGGTCCGCAGCCTCGCCGCCGCTGATCCGCTCCGCGAGGGTACGCAACGTGGCCTCGGTCAGGGACCGCGCCGTCTCCGACTGGACGCTCGCCCGTGCCGCCACCTTCTCGAAGAACTCCAGGTCAGCCATGTTCGTCCTCCCGTCCCGGCGACAGCGTGGCTACCCGCGACCGACGACCACAAACGATCGCGGTACGGGCATCCGGGGCAAAGAGCCGGAAACCGGCGTGGCCCGTCCGGATGGAAGGTCAGACCCGCGCGGTCGCGGCCCGGGACCGCCACTCGCGGGCCAGGATGGCGAAGACGAGCTGGTCAGCCCACTCTCCCCGAAACAGGTAGCTCTCCACATGGCGGGCCTCCTGGCGCATGCCGAGGCGGGTCATCAGGCGGGCGGACGCGTCGTTGCGGCCGTGGCACCGCGCGTAGATCCGGTGCAGCCCGAACCCGTCGAACCCCCAGTCCAGCAGCGCGGCGGCGGCCTCCGTTGCCAGCCCGCGGCCCCCGTGGTCGGGGTGGAAGACGTACCCGAGCTCAGCCGCGCGGTCGAGCCGGCTGCGCCAGACCAACTCCACGGTCCCGATCACCCCGTCGTCGGTGACCACGGCCAGCGTCAGGCAGTCGCCCTCCGCGCGCAGCGCATCATCGCTCGCCATGGCGAGCACCGACGCCCGCGACTGCTCGCGGGTACGCGGCCCGGCGCCGCGCATCCAGCGGGCGACGTCGGGTCGGCGCTGATACGCGTACACGTCGTCAAGGTCGTCCAGCGTGACCGGGCGCAAGGTGAGTCGCGCGGTGTGGATCGGGTACGCCGGCTGGGACATCCGGCGATCGTAGGGGAACCGGTTGCTGGACCGCCGCTTGTTTCCCGGCGACCGGGTCCTCAGCAGAGGGCGCGGGCCGCCGCGACGATGGCGTGCACCCCGATGCCCGCCTGGTCCATGAGCTGGGCCGACGTGCCGGAGGTGGGCAGCCCGCGTACCGCGAGGTGGTTGACCCGCACCGGCTCGGCGACGTCGGCCAGCGACTCGAGTACGGCCGAGCCGAGCCCGCCCTCCGGGTAGTGGTCCTCGACCACCACCAGCCGGCCGCCCGTGTCCCGCACGGCGTCGAGCAGCCGCTGCCGGTCCAGGGGCTTGACCGAGTAGAGGTCAATGACCCGGGCGGTGATCCCCTCGCGCGCCAGTTCGTCGGCGGCGGCGAGGCAGTTGTGCACGGTCACCCCCGCGCCGATCAGCGCCACGTCGTCGTTCTTGCCGGAGCGGAGCAGCTTGCTGCCGCCGATCGGGAACTCGTCGCCGTTGTCGTAGAGCACCGGGTACTTGCCGCGGGTGGTGCGCAGGTAGACGATGCCCTTGCGGTCGGCCATCTGGACCACCAGGGCGGCGCAGGACACCGCGTCGCTTGGATAGAGGACCGTCGACCCCTGTACGGCGCGCAGGGCGGAAAGGTCCTCCAGCCCCATCTGCGAGGGGCCGTCCGCCCCGATCTCCACCCCGGCGTGCGAGCCGGACAGGGCGAGGTCCGCCCGGGAGATCGCGGCCATCCGAATGAAGTCGTACGCACGGGAGAGGAACGCCGCGAAGGTCGCGGCGAAGGGCCGGTAACCGCGCACCTGCAACCCGACAGCGGCCGCGACCAACTGCTGCTCGGAAATGAACATCTCGAAGAACCGGTCCGGGTACGCCTCGCCGAACTTGTCGGCGCGGGTGGAGTCACTGACCTCGCCGTCCAGCGCGACCACGTCCGGCCGCGAGCCCAGCGCGCGCAGCGCGTCGCCGTACGCGTTACGGGTGGCGACCTGCGCCCCCTTCTCGTACTGCGGCAGCTCGGGCGGCTGCGCGGCGGGGGCTTTGGCGGGCGGGACGGGCTCGGGCTTTGGCCCGCTGACCCGGATCTGCCGGACGCCGCCGAGCGCCTGCACGGCCCGCTCGGCCATGTCGGGTTTCAGCGGCTTGCCGTGCCAGCCCGGCTGGTTCTCGACCTCGGGCACCCCCTTCCCCTTGATCGTGCGGGCGAGCACCACGGTCGGGCCCGTCGCCTGCCGGGCCTGGTCGAACGCCTCGTCGATCGCCACCAGGTCGTGGCCGTCGATGACGATCGGGTGACAGCCGAACGCCTCGACCCGCCGCCGGTAGGTGTCCAGGTCCCACTCCAGCTCGGTCGGCCCGCGCTGCCCCAGCCGGTTCACGTCGACGATCGCGGTGAGGTTGCGCAGCCCGTAGTGGCCGGCCTTGTCCAGGGCCTCCCAGATCGAGCCCTCGGCCATCTCGCTGTCGCCGCACAGCGCCCAGACGTGGAACGGCAGGCGGTCCAGGTACTGCCCGGCGAGCGCGATCCCGACCCCGACGGGCAGCCCCTGGCCGAGCGAGCCGGTGGCGACGTCGACCCAGGGCAACGCCGGGGTGGGGTGCCCCTGCAGGCGCGAGTCGAGCTGCCGGTAGGTGTCCATCAGCTCCTGTTCGCTGATCGCACCGACCGCCCGCAGGATCGCGTACAGCAGCGGCGAGGCATGGCCCTTGGAGAAGATCAGATGGTCGTTGGCCGGGGTGGGCGGGTTCACCCAGTCATAGCGCAGGTGCCGGGCGATCAGCACCGCCATCAGGTCGGCGGCGGACAAGCTCGAGGTCGGGTGCCCGGACCCGGCCTTCGTGCTGCAGCGGATCGCGTCCACCCGTAACTGGGCGGCGAGTTCACCCAGCTGGGTGACCTCCTCGCCGCGCAGGGTGCGTTCTGCTTCCATGGTCACCGGTATCGCCTCCGTCCCGGCCCCGCGTCCTGCCAACCGCCTCCGCCCTCACCGTAGCCAGGAAGGCCCAATATTGTCTGGTAACCACCGATTCAGCGGTCTCGGGCCGGCGAAGCCAGGCAGAGCGCCACCACCAGATACGGCGCCAGGAGCACCGCGAAGGCCGTGGCGTTGCCGCCTGCGGTCGCGACAACGCCGTAGCCGGCGTAGACCGCGATGATGGTCAGGTCGGTGGCCATCCCCGCGACGGAGGTGACGGTCGCCCGGTTCGGCCCGGTGATCGTGGACTGCAGCCGGACGTCGGCGAGCACCGTGGCGAGTTGGAACGCGCCGAACGCGCCCCCGACGAGCGCGAACCCGGCCGGGTGGCGGAGCAGCGCGCCGGCCGCCAGGGCCACCGCCGCCAGCGCGAGCAGGGCCGCGTACCCGCGGTTGGTCAGCCGCTCCCCCAGCGGGGTCAGCAGACCGCCGAGGGTGGTACCCGCCCACACCGGCACGAGCAGCAGCGGCACGGTGTCGGCAGCGACGCCGGTGTCCCGGGCCAGCAGCGGCGCGTACTCCTCCAGCCCGCCCTAGATCGCGGCGACGGCCGGGACCAGCAACACCGCGGCCCGGACGGAGCGGTCGGCGCGGGCCTCGGCCAGGCCGAGGCGCAGACTCGCCAGCCACCCGGCGTCGTCGGGCCGGTCGTCCGCGCGGCGCGGGCCGACGGTCTCGTCCGGCCGATCGTCCTCGGAACGCTTGCCAGCTGTCTCGCCCGGCCGGTCGTCCTCGAAGTGCTTGCCGGCGGTCTCGTCCGGCCCGGCCGGGCCGGCGGCACCGACCCCGCGCAGCTCGGGGAACCGGGTCGCGACGAGCAGGCAGGCGGCGACGCTGGCCGCGCCGACCGCCCGGTAGCCGCCGAGCGCGAGGACCGGGCCGGCCAGCCCGATCGAGACGAGCACACCGAGCATCTCGGCGGTCCTCGCCCGCCCTATCGGGCGGGCGTACCGGCCGGCGGCGTCGAGCCGCTCAAGCTCGGTGAAGACCAGCGCCTCGATGGCACCCGAGCGCAGCGACCCGCCGGCACCCCAGAGCAGGAAGCCGACGGCGAACGCCGGGTAGGACGGGGCGAGCACCCAGAGGGCGAAGCCGGCGGCCGGCAGCAGCGGCGCCAGGCACAGCAGCAGCCGCCGGGAGACCGCGTCGGCCCAGGCGCCGGAGGGGATCTCCAGGAGGAGACCGGTGGCCGACCAGATGACGAACAGCGAGGAGATATGCCCGACCGAGAGGCCGGTGTCGGCGAAGAGCAGCGCGTACACCGGGTAGAGCAGGACGAGGTCGGTGAGGAACGCGTACGCGTAGAGCGTCGCGGCGAGGGGACGGACGACGGACGGGCGCGCGGAGACGAGGAGCATCGAGGCCTTCCACGGGGGACGAGACGGACACCGGTCGTACAGCGTCCGCGGCGGCCCACGGCCTCGGCCTACACAGTTAGATCAACATCGCCAGGTCATGCGTCGATGCTATCCGGCACCGGCCGCTCACGCCGGCCCCCAGATGTGAGCGGGGTGGGACCGCACCTCCAGCCTTCAGGTTGATGTCCGCTTTCGCGTCGTGGATCGGGTGTGCAAATCTGCGGCCGCGCCGAGGAAGCAGAGAAGGCCGACAAGACCGATCATCATCCGGGAGCCGGTCAGCGCCGAAGGCGGCCGGACCGCCACCACGCTGGCGAAGGCGGCGAGGAGAAACCATCCGGCGATCTTCGAGCGGGACGGTATTGGCTCGGGAGCACGCCGGCGTGCCGGGGTAGCGTCGGCATGTAGCTGTTGGAGATCTTCGTAGCCGGTGTGGCTGCCGATCGTCGAACGGGCGGCGGGATGCGCGGCGTAGTGAGCGACGGCGTCGACGATCAGGTCACGGTCGGTGCCCTCGAAGTAGATCCGGTCTCGGGGCGGCAGCAGGCCGGTGCGTCGGAGCAGCTCCGGATGGTTGTAGGTGAGCCGAACCTCGCCGCGAGCGTCAGCGGGTTGGAGCGGCTGGACGTCGGCCAGGGCATCCCAGGGAATCGTCAGTGTGCCGAAATAGCCATCCGAGCGGATGCCGTGCGGAGTCAGGATCACCCCGACTCCGCGCCAGAGGCCTGGCAGGTAGAGCACGATCGGCGCGGCAATCAGGGCAACCATCAACAGCCACCCAGGGTTGGCGGCGTGCTCGTGCCGCGCCGTCCACGAGCCCGCAAGAACGAAAACGGCGATCGCGCACAGGTGCGGCAGGGCCAAGCCCAGGAAGAAGGTGGGCCGCGGGGACCGAAACGCGCCGCCAGTGACCTCCAGACCGGTGGGAACAGCCCGCCTGGCGACCCGGACCACCAGCACCAGCACCACGAGAAGCACCACCATCGCGGCGAACATGCCCAGAATCAAGCCGGTCGGCTCCGTCGGCGACAGCGTGCCGACAACGACCACCGCTGCCAGGCCCAGCACCGCCAGCACGAAGATCGCACGGCGGTACCGGACCGCGACCATCCACCAGGCAAAGATCACGATGCCCACTGTAAGGCCGGCGCGCCTACTGGGGTCAGTCCAGACAGCGGATTCGGACCGCGACGTGCATCCACTGAGCACCGCCAGTGTCCCAGTCGATAACAGTCAACTCGGCGCGGTGATGGTCCGTGGAAACTGGGTGGCTTTCTCCCCCACCTAGGCATGTCGGATAAGTGCCATCTGAGTGAATCGTTCCCTCGACGCCCTGCCAGCTATCCGTGAGTACGGAGTAGACCGAGTCTCCATCGTCGGGCTTGCTGACGACGCCATCCGCCTCAAACGCGATCAGTCGCGTCTCCGCGTTCGACCACGTGACCGTCCCCGTCAACACCACCGCGGTCGCCGAATGCCGCTCACGGGACAACCCGACCCAATAGCCGCCGAGCCCAGCGATGACTGCGGCGATGACTGCGAGGGCTACTGAGGCCCGCGCATACCGAATCTTGGCCACAGCGGCAAGACGGCTCTCTTCCATGATCGGCACGAAAGCAGGGTAGGGCAGCGAGGCACGCAATGCGGCGACGCCCCCTCCCGGAATAACGCTCGGCCGCCGCTGCGGCCGTCACGTTGAGGTGGCAGTTGACGGTGCTGCGCGCGACGGTGCACATCGATCTTCTGCAACGTTCCGCCGCCGGCGCGCACCTGGCCGCCGCCGCGAAGCTCGCCGAGCACGGTGAGCATCCGGAGATTCGGGCGTGGTGCCTGGAGACGCAGGCGTGGGGATCGCTCACCCAGGGCGACTACCGGCGATCCATCGACCTTGCCCAGCAGGCCCAGCGAGTGGCCCCTCGGGGTAGCTCGCCGCACATCCAGGCGACCGCCCAGGAAGCACGGGTGTGGGCGCGGCTGGGTGACGTGCGCCGGACACGGGACGCGCTGGATCGCCTGGAGCGGTTGACCGCCAACCTGCCCGTGCCGGAGTGGGCCGAACACCACTACCGGTACGACCCGACGAAGGCGTTGGCGTACACGGCGACGACGCTGTCGTGGGCGGGAGACCCGGCCGCCGAGCAGGTCGCTCGCACTGCCCTGGCGGAGTTGGATCCGCGCGGTGACGGCGGCGACCGGCCACGCCGCTCCGCCTCCGCTCGTCTTGATCTCGCCATGGCGCTGGTGGCCGCCGACAAGCCGGACGAGGCCAGCGCGGTCGCCGTCGACGCGGTCCGTTCGGGCCGGGTCGCGTCATCGAACTGGTGGCGGGCGCGGGAGGTGCTCCGACGGGTGGAGCGGACCAGCACGGCAGCGGCGTCGACATTGCGCGAGGTGTACGAAAGCGCAGGCTCTTTCCCAGTCCATTAGCCGCGCGTACCGTGGGGTACACGATGTACCCCGACCGGGCGAGGTGTCTTCCGTGACCAGCCAACAGCAGCCCACTCCAGGTCAGCGTGTCGAGCGGCTCCGCCGGGCCGCCGGCCTCTCCCGCGAGCGCCTCGCCGGTATGAGCGGGCTGTCGCCGACCACGGTGAAGTTCATCGAGAACGGCCGCCGGTCGTTGACCCTGCGGGCCGCCCAGCAGTTGGCGCCGCATCTCGGGGTCCGCGATCTCGGTGATCTGTTCGGCCCGTCCGTCGCGCTGTCCCTCGATGGTCGGGCCAGTCATCCCGCCGTCCACGATGTCCGCCGCGCGTTGACCGCCTGGCACATCACAGTCGACGGCGAACCGGAGAGCACCGACTACCTGCGCGGCGCGGTCGACTCGGCCTGGCAGACCTGGCACACGTCCCGACACCAGCGGACGGCTGCCGGCGACATCCTGCCCGGTCTGCTCGACGCCACCCAGCGGGCGGCTCGGCTGCACACCGGCGACGATCGGCGGGCGAGCCTCGCCCTGCTCGCGCAGGTGTACCACCTCGCGCAGGCATACCTGGCGTGGCACGGCGACCGGGAGTTGGTGTGGCTGACCGTTGATCGCGGGATGACCGCCGCCCTGGACGCGGACGATCCGCTGGCTATCGCCCAGGCAAGCTGGTACGTCGCGCATCTGCTGCGCTCGGTTGGCCGCGCCGATGAGGCGTTGGAGCGGCTTCGGGAGGCGCGCGGGCTGATCGAGCCGCGGGTCGCGGATGGCGGTACCGAGTGGGCGGAGATGTTGGCCGATCTGCATCTGTGCGTGGCGCTGACCCGTGCCCGTAGCGGTGACCAGGGCGCGTGGTCGGATTGGGACGCCGCCCGGACGGTGGTCGACCGGGCGTTGCCCGACGGCTTCGTGGGCCTGCGGACCCGGGTGTCCCGGCCGCTGGTCAAGGTGTACGCGGTCATGTGCGCGGTGGACCTTGGCGACCCGGACGAGGCGCAGCGTCGTGCTCATGCCCTGGACCCGGCGTCGATCCCGTCGACGGAGCGCCGGGGTCGGCACTACGTGGAGCTGGCCCGTTCGGCCGACCTGGAGGGTGCACGGGAGGCGACGCTTCACCTGCTCGCGCGAGCCGAGGCGACGTCACCGGAAACGGTCCGGTATTCGCCAGTGGCGCAGGACATGGTCACCCGGCTGTGCCGCGAGGCACCGGCGGCGATACGCGCCGAGGCAGTCGACCTCGCACGTCGAATCGGTGCCACCGACCTGTAGGTACACCCCGTCACCGGGTACGTCGCGTACCCCATCTCCGGATGGGCGCTGCTTAGCGTGATCGGATGATGACGGCAGGAAAGACTACTCGGGCGTTGCCCGACCGGGGTGGCGTCGTGGGTAGTGAGCTGCTGCCGATCGGTCGGCGGGTGGCCTACTGGCGGGGTCGGCGGAAGATGTCACAGCAGGTGTTCGCCGACCGGCTCGGCAAGTCAAAGAGCTGGGTCGACAAGATCGAGCGTGGCGCCCGGTCTCTCGACAAGGTGTCCACCATCCAGGACATCTCCAATGTCCTACGGATCGACCGGGCGGTGTTGTTGGGCCGGGACGCCCAACTCTCCGCCGTACACGAACGGGCCGAGGGCGTGGACCGCGTCCGGGCGGCCCTGTCGAGGTACGAGATGGCCCTGGACCGGCAGGTGCCCCGCCGGGAAGTGCCGCCCGTCGTTCAGGTGGCCCGCAACGTCGAACACGCGTGGATCACCTACCAGCATGCCCGGTACCCGCAGCTGATCGACGGGCTGCCGGAGTTACTGATCGGGGCGCAACGCAGATACGCCCACGAGCCGCAGCCGGGGCGGGCGCCGCTGGTCGAGGCGTACCGGATAGCCGCCTCGCTGCTGGTGAAACTCGGTGCGGCCGAGCTGGCCTGGCTGGCCGCCGACAGGGCGATGACCGTCGCGACCGGTGATCCGGTGCTGGTGGCCGCCGCAGCTGTGCAGCTCGGGCAGGTGCTCCGTGCCACCGGCCGGACGCGCTCGGCGGCGCCGACAATGCGGGCCGCCGCGTACCGGATCGCCCCGCCGGACCTCGACGGCGGTCACGCGTCGCGCCTGTCGTTGTGCGGCACCCTGCTCGTCCAGGCCGCGCTGGCGGCGGCCCGGCACGGGGACGACCACGCCACCGCCGACCTGCTCGACGAGGCCGCCGACCTGGCCGCCCAGGTGGGCGACGGCCACGACCACCACCGGACCGGATTCGGCCCGACCTCGGTCGCGGCGGCCCGGGTCGTGGCGGCACTGGAGTTGGGCGACGCGGGCGAGGCGGTCGCCTGGCACGAGAAGACCGTCGGACGCGAAGGCTGGCGGTGGCTGCCCCCCGAGCATCGCGGCGCGCACCTGGTCGACGCTGCCCGCGCCTACCTCCAGGCCGGCGACCCGGCCAACGCCGGCCGCGTCCTGCTCGACGCCGACCGCACCGCACCAGCCGAGGTACGACACCGACCCGCGGCCCGCGAGGTGCTCGCCGAGGTGACGCGGCACCCGGACGCCCCGGCGACGATCGTCCAGCTCGCCGCCGCCCTCGGGGTGTTCTGAGCATGACCGCGCCGTTCCTGTCCCTGGCCCAGATCCTCAACCGGCTGGCCCTCACCACCCGTTGGATCCTCCGTGACCACCGACCCACGCCCGAGGGCATCTGCCCGATCTGCCGGACACCGGACTGCGCGGTGGCCACCGCTGCCCGCCACATCCTCGACACGATCAAACGGATGCGCTGAAGCGGTCCCGCGCCGCAGCGAGGTACCGCAGACATGCCGACCAAGCCGGACCAGAACGAGAATCCACAAGCCGAAAAGCCTCGAACGATAACCAATCCTGCCGGATCGCCGGCGATGCTGGCCGAGAGCCAGCAGACGCCAAGACGCAGCCAGGTGACACTCGGCACCGCGCATTATCTGTGGCAGATGCGGACGTCGCGCCGTACGGTTGGAGGCCGGCTACGGCTCGGCAGGATCGCGAGACCCGACGGAAAACCTCAGTTCAGGGTTCAATCTGGGCTGTGCATGGCGTGCCATTCGCGTGCGAGCATCGCGTACTGGTAGCCGTCGACCCAGCCCAGCGCGGCATGCCACGAGTCCTCGATTCCGTGTTGCTCACGCCGCATCCCCGTCTTCTCGAGCACCCGCGCAGAGGCAGGATTGTCGGCGTTACAGCTTGCGGTGACACGCCGAAGTCCCAGGCGGTCGAACGCCGCCGCGAGAAGGCCGCGGGCGAGATCACTCGCCACGCCCTTCCCCGTGGAGCCCGGCTCGACGATGTATCCGATGACCCCTTCTGTGCGCTTCGGCATCCCAGGCTGGCCCATGCCGTCTATGACATTGAGGAAGCCCATCGCGACAACAGTCCCGTCGACCTCGGCAACGCAGGAGAAGTCGGTATCACTGGTTGGCACAGCCAGCCACTCCTGGCGGAACGTCCCCGGATCGACACTCGTGCGGAGCATGAACCGGTTGACCGCGGGATCGTTGCGGAAGGACAGCAGCTGCTCGATGTCGCTCTCGCGCGCTTCCCGAAGATGGAGAAGACCGACGCGCATCGGCCAGGGGCTAGACACCATCACGGCACCCTGTCAGTCGATCGTGGGGAACGAAAAACGGTTTACTGCTCATCGGCACGTCCGGACGGCAACCGTTGACAACCTCAAGATCGCGCGGAACGCAGGAGTCCCGACGCGGCGTTGAGCGGCGTGTGACGCGGATGGCGGCTCAGCCGGCCGGTACAGGTCAGCTCGGCGTCTGCTCTGCGGGACGGCCCAGCTCGACGATGGTCCGCAGCGTAGCGCTGAACTGGTCGTACCGTTTCTGGCCGATCGCCTGCGCCCACCGCCGGCCGACGTCGCGGCTCAGTTGGGATCCGGTTCGAAAGAGGCGCCAGCCCCGGTCGGTGTACCGGATGACGCGGGCCCTGCCGTCGGACGGGTCGCGGTCCAGCCGGACGTAGTTGAGCTTCTCGAGGTCGCGGAGGAGGTCGTTGGTCGCCTGCTTGCTGAGCCGCAGTTGTGCGGCAAGCTCGGTGGGGCGCATTCCGTCGATGGGTGGGTAGCGCAGCAACGGTCGGTGGACCTCGCGCAGGTCGTCGAAGCCGGCGGCGTGGAGCTGCCCGTACACCTCGACGTGCAGCGCCTCCCATGCCATGCGCAGCAGCGCGCCGATCTGCGGCTCGTCCTCGGGGCGTTTCATGATGCTTGACAGTCTAGTACGGTCAACCGTACTTTTTTTAGTACGGCTGACCGTACTATTGGAGGAACGCATGACCTCGCGACACGAGATGGAGCAGTTGATCGAACAGCACCTCGACGCGGAGAAGGCAGGGGACTCCGCCGCAACGGTGGCTGTCTACACCGACGACATCGAGCACGATGTGGTCGGCTGGCCGACCGGACCGGTCACCGGACCGGCGGCGGCGAAGACCTTCTACGACCAGTTGATCGCCGCGTTCGTCAACGAGGACATGACCGCGACGCGGACTCTGTACGGCGAGGACTTCTGCGTCATCGAACACCGCGCGACCGGCCGTTTCCCCAACGGCTTCCTGGGTGCGCCGGGCCGCGACGAATCGCTGGTGTTCCGCATGCTGCACGTGTTCGAATTCCGCGACGGCGCGATCAGCCGGGAGAACGTCTGGCTCGATGGAGGGGCCATCGTCGCGCAGCTCACCCGAGCATGAGGCACGCGGCGGTCCACACCGAGGCTCCGCCGTGGCGGGGTCTGGGGCGCTGTGGCGGCGGTTCGCGGCGGACGACGACCCGAATGAGGAGCAGGGCCAGGTCTTCCAGTCGGTACTCCTGGCCCAGCCGGGCTACGACGATACGCCCGCAGAGGCAGCGGCACAGCTGGTCGCTGGCGGAGAACCCGGTTACTGATCCGTCCGGCCCGCGCCCTGAACCGGCTACCACCCACGCGGGCACCCCATCTGGCCGCGGACCTTGCCCGATCAGGCCCCGAGGAAACCGTCGGTCACACGCTCGAACTCGTCGGAGTGTGTCCAGATCAGCGCGTGGTCAGCATCATCGATGATGGCCAGCTGGGAACCAGCGATGCCGTCGTGGAGCATCCTCGCGTGGTGGATCGGCACCGCTTGATCGTTCGAAGCGGCGATGACGAGCGTCGGACATGCGATCTCCGCCAGCCGGCGCCTGCTGTCGAACGCCATCGTCTGCTTCCAGACGGACACCATCAACGTGCGGTCCTGGTCGGCCATGATGGCGGCGAGCCAGTCGGCACGTTCCTTGCCGAGCTGCGGCGACGCCTGTGAGACGACCACCTTGGCCGACCGCCGCATGCCGAGGACCTGCAGCATCAGCGGCAGGAGGTATCCCTCCACCTTCTCGCGACAGGTCGCCATGTTGAACGCGAAGGTGCAAGCGAGCACAAGACGGTCGCATCGACGGGGGAAATCGAGGATCAGCTGTTGAGCGATTGCACCTCCGTGGGAGTAGCCGAGCACGGTGGTGGAGTCGATGCCCAGATGGTCGAGCAATTGTGATAGGTCAAGTGCAAGCTGCGTCGCCGCGTACGGTGGCGGAAGTCCCCGACTCCGCCCGTGGCCGCGCAGGTCGGGCACGATCACGCGATGCCGGATGGCGAAGTGCTCTATCACCGGCTCGAACATCTCGCCGGTGACCATCAACCCATGCACGAGCAGGAGGGGCGGCCCCGATCCACGCTCGGTGAAGTAGAGGGGCTCAGCAGGTGATCGTGCAGAGCTCATGGCTGTCGTACGGCCTCCCGCGCATCTTTGGATCCCCATCACTGCCCCGGGCCCACGTGGCCTCGGTGACAGGGAACCTGTTCGATCGGATTGGTTTATTCACTGTCAATCTATGGGATCCCGATACCGGGCGAACGTACGCTCATCGGCACGACCGCGCGCCGAGGCCCACCGCATATCCGTGACGTACCGTAACGCCCGGTCGCTACCGAAAGGTGCCGCGCACGAAGGATTGCACAGCCAGTAGCGACCGGTGGCTGCGGGCACCGAGCCGACGGCAAGAACCCACACATCGCACTGCGTGCCTATAACGTGAAACCTGCCACCCTCAGCTTCGAACAGGCCGCCGCCGTCCGCGACGCCGCACGGGTACGCCCCGGCCAGCGGGTCCTGGTGATCAGCGCCGGCGGCGGGGTCGGCTCGTGCGCCGTCCAGCTCGCCAAGGTCGCCAGCGCACATGTCACCGGCCTCGGCGGGCCCGCCAAGCTCGACCTGGTACACGGACTCGGCGCCAACGAGGTGGTCGACAACTCGCACCGACCTCCCCGAACACCGTTACGACGCCGTCGTCGACACCGCCGACACCCGGCCGCTGTCCCGGCTGCGCCGGGTGCTGTCGCCGAAGGGCATCCTCGTCCTCATCGACGGCGAGGCGCGCGGCGGGAAGTGGTCGCAGGGCTTCGACCGAAAGCTCCGGGCACTGGCCCTGTCACCACTTCGGGTAGCGGCTGGTGACGCTGGTGACGAAGGTGAGCACGGAGAACCCTGGTGGCGCTGACCGGGCTCATCGAGGCCGGCCAGGTCGCCCCGGTCGTCCACCGGACCTGGCCGGCCTCCCCGACGCAATCCGCCACCTCAGGGGCGGCCATGCCACCGGGAAGCGGTCATCATCGTCTGGCCTCCCGCCCCGCGCCGGCGTCTCTGCCGCCCGCCGGCCGCGTGGTCAGTCGCGCTCGCGGAGAACGGCCACACCCTCACCCGTGAGGTCGCCGAGTGCGGCCTTGCGGCCAGTCATGGCCATCAGCAGCGCGATGATAGGTCCGCTGACCTCGGGGCCGCTGCCGTTTTGCCAGTCTGTGTCGGTGGCTCGCAGGCTGACGCCGGCGATCCGGTTCTTCGCGCCGATGAGCAGGTTGCTGTTCTTGTAGAAGTCGGCCACCGCCACCACGTGCTCGACCGGGTGGTGGTGGTACCCGCCGAGGGCGCGGAAGATGTCCTCGCCGTGCACGATCGTCTCGCCGAGCCAGGACAGGGTCGGGCCAGGCGGTGCCGTGCGCTTATCGACGCGCGAGCGCAGCAGGTCCACCAGCTCGGCGTTGCTCCTGCCCGCGGTGACCTGGGCGATGTCCTTGCGGACCATGTTCTGGAAGTTGAAGCCGTTACCGATCAGCTTGGCGAAGAATTTCGGCGGCGTCATCGTCGCGGTGGCAACGAGGTGCCCGACGGTCTCCCGTACCGTCCAGGTCGTGCACAACGACGGCTTGTCCCAGTCGTTGTCGGAAAGCTTGTCCAGCGCGTCGACCAGTGCCGTACGCTCGACCTTGATCATCTGCCAGGTGTCCATGCTTTTCCAATCCTCTGATCTTCGCCGCTGGTGTAGCAGACCACAGCCACCGCCGCCTTCAGGCGAAACACCCAATGTCCGCCATCCGCGGGTCGTGGGTGGCGGCGATCGGCCTAACCAGGTCGCGCGTCATTGGAGCAGCAGGGTCTGACGCTTCCGCTACACCGCGGACCGTCGGTTCGCGTTCCCGCCCGCGCGTGTTCGAGCATGCGCACCTTGACCACGTCGTGCGGCCGCTGACCGCTGCCACGGTTTCCTGACCTGGGGAAACGAGAAGCCGCAGGTCGTGGTGGGTGCAGTTGAGTGCCGTTCGATGCCGTTGGGCGCGGTTCAGGGCCGTTCGGCGCACCCGACTGCTCCCCACGTTGTTCCCCGATCCCCGGTGGTCGACCGCGCCGTCTGCCGACGCCCTGGCGCGTCGCTTCGGCGCGTTTTCCAAGGAACAGCATCGAGGCCGACGTTCACTCAGCGTGACCGGTGTGCTGAGACGGCGCTCGCACGGTCGGCGGCAGAAGCGTGCACCCGCCCATGAACGCGGGCTCAAGAGACGGCCGGAAAGTTAGGAACGGGTGGTCTGCGATGCGGTTCGGCTGAAGCAGCGTTTACCGGGCGTTCGAGGGACGCGACGCAGCGTTGTCAAGCTGGAGAGCCAGAGCCGTCACGCATATCCCATGGCCGGGATGACCTTGCCGAGTGCTTCTTCGATGAACTCGCGGGTTTCGTCGTCGAATTGGTCGTTGCGGTTCGTCAGCTTGTGCGGCTGAAAAGTTGAAGGGGTGGCGAAGTCGTCGACGTTGAGCCGTTCGAACAGGGCGCGGCGCTGCCCGGGCCAGTCGGCTGCGAGATCTTCTGCTTTCACCTCGATGTATCGCCTGCCCGTCAGGTCGACCGTGTTCTTCCAGGTGAGCCATCGGTGGTAGACCGGCTTGAGGTAGGCGAGCGCGCCGTCGACGGTGGGCGGTGCCCATGGCTGGGCCAGGTGGGATGCGAGCACTGAGACCGGGTGACGCTTGATGTGCACGATGGTCGCTTCGGGGACCAGTTCCCAGAGGAACTCCATGCACAGCAGGTTGAACGGTGTCTTCTCGCACCAGGTCGGCTTGCCCGCGTCGGCGGCTGCTCCGCCGAACATGGTGTCGATCAGGCCCCGCAGAATTCCGAGCAGTTCGCCCCGGTCGCTGAAATACCTGGGAAGTACCCGCCGGCGGCTCAGCGGCTCGAACGGCCCGGCAGGCCGGTCGGCGTTCCCGAAGCCTTCCGCGGGCGCAGGTTCGTCGTATGTGTACGCGATCAACTGCGGCCAGAGCTGTTGCACCGCGTCCCGGTAGCGCCGCTCGCCGACCAGCTCGGGAACGGTCTTGCCGCGATCGTCGCGCCGGCCGGGCACTCGTACGGTGAGGAAGTCGCTCAGCCGGTGCAGGGCGTCCTCACCGACGGTGGGGTCGTATCGATCGGTGAGCGCGTCGGCCAGGTCCCGCAGGCCACCCGGGTCGATGAGAAACCGGGTCTCCATGGGAATCCGATGGATCAGCGGATGTTCGCCGATGATGTCGGCGATCCGTGACGTTCCCGAACGACCCGTACCCGCAACGAAGATCGGTGAGGGGAAAGGCATGGCGAGCAGTCAAACTCTCAGCCCGGCGCCTGTGCAAGCCATTTATCTCCTTCACCCGCTGCTACGGGCCGGACCCGCGCCCGCCGCGCCGAGTGCGTGGACGGCCGCCTCCAACAAGCGAGCAACGAATTGTCGAAGCTTCCCAACGCGCCGCATCCCTCACACTGATGCACTGATCTCGGCAGGTCCGGACGCTCCGGAATCGCGTTCGCCCGAATGATCATCACTGACCGTAACGAGCGGTCCGCGGCAGTTGAGCATGCCGGCGGGGAGGGCGACCATCATGGTGTGCCGATCGCACGCCGTGACCAGAACCATCTGGGCGTGTCGGGCAGAGACCCACGACTCGCGGGAGAAGAATGTGACTACCGAGCTGTCGTTGATCGGTCTTTTGCGCGGTCGCTGGGTGCAGCACACTGACCCCATGAACCGTCCGACCACGTTCCTCGCCGATCCGCCGCAAAGCCCGGCGGTGACTGACGCCTACGAGGGCGATCTCGCCTCCGACGGCTACGTCAACAACCTCACCCGTGTCTGGTGCTGGCGTCCTGATGTGCTGGCGTCCTTCCAGGCCTTGCGTGCTGATCTCATGGCCGATTCAGGCCTGTCGCCAAGGGAAGTAGCCGTGATGGTCGCCGCCACCGCCGCTGCCCGCGGCGACGCTTACTGTGCACTGGCATGGGGTTCCAGGCTGGCCAAACTCAGCGACGAGGCGACCGCCGCAAGGGTGCTGCAAGGCGTTGACAGCGACCTGTCCGGACGGGAGGCCGCACTGGCCGGTTGGTCTCGTCAGGTCGTCCAGGATCCGAATGCCACGACCGAGGTCCACGTGGAGCGCTTACGCGACGCGGGTCTCAATGACCAGGAAATCTTCGAGGCGACGACTTTCATCGCGTTCCGGCTGGCGTTCTCCACCATCAACGACGCGCTGGGAGCACGGCCAGATCCGCAGCTTGCTGAGAAGGCACCTCGACTCGTCCGGGAAGCCGTCACCTACGGCCGCCACGTCTAGGCGCACACAACCTTGGCCCCCACCGACAGCGGCGCCGTGTGACGCTCGCGTTGTCAGCGGCATGTCCGTGCACGTCTGCTGACGGCGTCGGGCCACACCTGGTACCCGAGGCGCCGCCGTGGAGAAGATGGCGCTGCGGCAGGTACGTCCGGGAGGGCCAATGACCACCATGTCCGGCAAGGTGTGCCTGGTGACCGGCGGGACCAGCGGGATTGGGCGGGAGACGGCGGCCCGGCTGGCCGAGATGGGGGCCACCGTGGTCGTCGTCGGGCGCGACGCCGAGCGAGGGCGAGCGGCCGTCAAGGAGATCCGGCATCGAGCGCCCAGCGCCGAGGTGGACCTCCTGACGGCCGACATGTCGAGCGTCTCTGTTCAGCTTAGCGATCCTGTGTCGGAGTAGGTTTCCGGGATCGTTTCCCACCTGGGTGGAGTGGCGTGGGCGTGGAGATGGAATCCTGCGCCCAGCGCTGCTCCGCGTGGCTGGTGGCCGGTGGTGGGTGTGCTGATCGTGGTCACGTTCTGGTGCCGGTGGGCTGCGCGGGGCAGCCGCCGGTCCGTTGGTGCGTGTCCCTCCGGACGCTTGCCCACCCGGCCATGAGGCGGCCGGGTGGGGGAGGGTGCCCTGCGTCGCCTGGGCGCGGGGCGTGATGGCTTGCGCACGGTGGGGCCGGTCTTCGACCGGTCCACCCGGCTGATCTTGGAAACGGTGGGGGTGACGACGGCTGCGACTTCGAGCTGGTCCACGACCGACCGGATCACCATGGCACCGCTGGTCTTGTCGGTGACGGTCTTGGCTTGGTGGGTCAGGCCCCGGGCGGCGATACGCCGCCATGCCCCGTGGTCACGGTCGCCCTGCCAACCACAGCCGTCCGTGTTGGGGCAGACGGCCCACTTCCAGCCCGCCACGCTCGGCTTGTCCGGGGCCTTACGGTGCTGTAGTGGAGTGAGGCAGTGGGGGCAGTGTTTGGAGGTGTTGCGGGCGGGGACGGTGACCACGGCGATGCCCTGCTCGGCGGCGAGGTGCCGGATGCGGTCGGCGATCTTCCCGCGGACCTGTTGGGACAGGCGCGTGTTCATGGTGTGGCCCATGCCCCGGGCTTCCATAGACCGGAGGTCTTCCAGGTAGATGACGGTTGCGGTGGCGGCGATGGCCTGGTCGACGGTCCAGCGGGCGGCGGCCCAGGCGAGGGCGTCGTTGAGGTTCGTGCGGCGGGCGGACACGTGCTGGATCTCGTCGCGCAGGAGCGCGTGTTTGCCGGCGAGGGTGTGCTGCTGGTCGCCGCCGATGAGCCGCTGGTAGTGGTCGGCTTTGGTGTGCAGCCGCTCGCTCTGTCGGCGCAGCCGGTGTTGTTTGGCCAGGACACCGGCGGCCCGGAACTGGCCACCGGACCCTGACGCGGTGATCCGCCCGTCGGGCCCGAGGCGGACGGTTCCGGCGGACAGCAGGGTGTTCAACCCCCAGTCCACACCCAACGCCACCTCGTGCCCCGCGCGGCGGGCCTTCGGCACCGGATGCGAGTACGCCATGTCGGCGTGCACCTTGCCGCCGGCCACGCGCAAGGTGGGCAGGTGCAGCACCGCCGAGGCGGGAACCGTGGGTGGCAGGCTGATCGGGCAGGCCACCCACGTCCAGTCCCGATACGAACGCGGATCCGCCCGGGTCGGCAACTGCAGGCGCAGCAGCACCCTGCCCGGGTCCGTCTCGGAACGTTCGATCGTGGCCTGCTGCCGGTCACACGCGGCCAACAACAACATCCGCGCAACCCTCGGCACGCCTTCCAACTCGAACACATCCACCGGCAAACGACCATTAGCGGCCAGGAACGCGGCGGCCTGCCGGGTACGACCCTTAATCACGCTCGACGCCAGACCCTCCCCGCCAGGGATCGAGGCACGCACCCGCTCCCACTCCACCGGGACGCGCCGACGCGGGTCGGCCGGCCACGTCGACAGGACCCCGGCGGTCAGGTCAGCACGCCACTTCACCGACCGCAGAACACGCCCCGCCTGCTCCTGAACCATCCGCACGACCCGGTCATTGACCCGCACACCCACCGGAACGGTCGCCGACCAGCCCAGACGACGCAACGCCATCCACGCATTCGACGGCAACCTCCGACCACCGGCATCCACACCCGAGGCCAGCACATCAACATCAGCCGCGTTCCAGTGCCCGGCCAGCAGGGCGCCCACCATGCCCGCCACCAGATCAGCACACCAACCGACCCGCTCGGCAAGCACCGCCCGGGACACGACCTCCCCGGACGCCTCGTCCAGCCCCGTTCGCAGCAACGCACGAGCACACGCGGTCCGTACCGCCTCGCCTTCAGCCAACGCCAACTTCCGGCTCACCCGCCACCGTCCTGGCACCGCCCGGACTTGAATAGCAGACAAGCCCGGTTCTCCGCCGACCGCATCCCAAACAAACGCCCAACAACGAAAATTCTATGATCACTGTGGATCAGCAATCAATTTGCATAGCCTGCTGCGGGAACGGCTGGTGGGCAGCGCGCCGGCCCGCGTGATCACGGTGTCGTCCAATGTGCACGGATCAGTCAAGCAGATCCCGTGGGACGAACTGGCCCGCGGCGAGCCGAGCTACCCGCTGTCGAAACTGGCGAACATCCTGTTCACAGTCGAGCTGGCCCAGCGCCTGACCGGCACCGGCGTGGTCGCCAACTGCCTGCACCCGGGCCTCATCCGTACCCAGTTGGGCCGCGAGGTCCGCGGCGTCGCCAAGCTGCTCGTCGCGGCCGCCAAGCCCTTCATGGGTGCCGTCCAGACCGGCGCGGCCACCCCGGTCTACCTGGCCAGCGCCCCGGAGGCGGCCGAGGTCACCGGAGGCTACTTCTTCCGCGGCAAGCAGATCGAGCCGAGCGCCCTGGCCCGCGACCCCGAGGCCGCCGCGCGTCTATGGACCCTGAGCGAGGAGCTGGTGGCGTAAGCCGGGCCAAGATGGTCGCCATGTGGCGCGCCCGCCAGATTTGTGATCAATGGCCTGCGGAGCGGCGTACGGACCGTGACGATCGACGTGAGCCGCAGCACCGGCTCGACGGCAGATCCGGATGCTTGATCTGGCGAGGATGCCCCCGATCTCTGGTCCTCGGACGGAACCCGTTGCCAAGGTGGTGACCAGCTATGCCGTCGCCATCGGCGCATCGGTCTCGGCCAGTCACCGTGCGCCGGTCGATGCTCGTCGCCTTCGGGCTGGCCGCGTCGGCACTCGTTGTCGGACCAGCCCGCTGACATCGCCGCGATCGCCAACGGGAGGGAGAGCGCCGTGGCCCAGGATGACGCCTCAATGTTCGTCGACAGGGACCTGCGGGGCGCGGTTCAACAGGTCGACGTTGGCCGGTGCGGTGATGCGGGGCGTCGATGTGCGCGGGCTCGATATCGATGCACGGTGGCTGACGGACGGCGCACTGCTGATCAACGGTGTCGACGTCGTGCCACTCGTTGAGGCTGAACTCAACCGGCGGTTTCCCGGGCGCGAACTGAAGCATGCCAGGGATCCCGATGGCCTACGCACGGCGTGGGCGGCGCTCGAACGGGCCTGGGCGGCCGCGGTGGATCGGGTGGAGTCCATGCCCGAGGGCGCCGCTGACGTCTCGGTCGATGGCGAGTGGTCGTTCGCGCAGGCCCTGCGCCACCTCGCGTTCGCCACCGACGCATGGCTCGGCAAGGCGGTCCTGCGCCTGCCGCAGCCCTTCCATCCACTCGGCCAGCCGCACGCCGAGTACGAGACGGATGGATTTGATATATCGGTCTTTGCCGCGGGGCAGCCGACTCTCGCCGAGGTGATCGATCTGCGTGCCGAGCGGCAGGCCATGGTGCGAGACTTCCTTGCGAACGTCACGCCGGAGCTGCTCGCCGAGCCTCGCCCGACCGCGTGGTCACCCGAACACGAGGAGCCGGTCCTGCACTGCCTCCACGTGATCTTCGACGAAGAGTGGGAGCACCTCCGCTTCGCACTGCGTGACCTCGACGCGCAGGAATGAAGCCCGGCGTCCAGGTGGACACGTGGAGAGAGCTCCCTCCGAAGCGACACCAGGCTGCTTCAGACCCTGTACTGCTCAAGTGCGGCATGCGGACGGCGCTTCATCGTCAAGATGGTCGGTCGGCGTACCGGCGACCATCTTGGTTCGGGTTTCCGCATTGATATCGTCCTGCGGCAGGGTGCGATCATTGCCGAGGGGTGCGACACCTGGGCGGCTGGGGTCAGCCCGCGCTGAGGTTGGTGCGGCGGACGATCCACCAGAGGGTGGCGAGGGCCACCGCGGTCAGGCCCAGGTAGCCGGTCGCGATGATCAGGTGGAAGTCGGGGATCCGGCTGCCCGGCTGGTACTGCAGGTGGTGCAGAAGATGGTTGTCGAACTCGCAGGAAAGGATCTTGCCGCCATCGTTGTCGGGCGGGCAGAGGCGTTGCAGCTCGACGCCGCTGAGCTGGCGCCCGGAGGCGTCGAACGCGCCGGACGGCCCGTCGCCACCGTAGTCGATCATGCCGCCCTGGACGACCAAGGCGTTGTCGCGCAACAGACCGCCGTCCGGGCCGCCCACCTGTAGGTGCGCGGACAACGGCTTCATCAGGGTGGGGTAGCGCCACTGGACGAGGTAGGTCAGGCCGATGAACCCCGCGATCACGCCGAACACGGCGGGGAGCGTGCGTTTGAGCGCGGCGCCGAGTGCGACGCCGACCGCGAACCAGCAGATGCTGACCGCGACCGGCAGCATCCCGGTGTTCACGAACGGCAGGTAGTCGAACAGGGTTCCCGGAGCGACCTGGGTTTCCAGGTGTGCCAGGTGGTCGCTGACCCCGGCGACGGCCGCGGTCACCGCCGTCACGAACAGGCCGAGCATGCCCAGTTTGGTCCACAGCCAGCGCTGAGGGGACACGTCCTGGCTCCAGGCCAGCAGCAGGGTTCGCTGCTCGTGCTCCCTGGTCAGCAGCGGGACGCCGATGAACACGCCGATCAGCAGCGGCATGTACTGCACCAGCCGGGACAGGGCACCCAAGGTCAGGACCAGGCGCGAGGACCCGGCGAGCCGCAGGCCTTGCGGGGAGTTCTCCGGGCAGTACGTTTCGTGGCACTGGTGCCACAGGTCTGTCAGTTCCATGGACAGGTAGGTCATCCAGCCCACCAGGACCGCGGCCAGGACGAGCATGCTGAGCAGGGCCCCGCGGTGCTGACGCCAGGTCAGCCACAGTAGGCCGCGGACGCCCCCGGCGGACCCGAGATCGTCCTGGCGCTTCATCGAGGCGGGCGCTTGCGTGACCGGGCTCATGCCGCTGTCTCCAGATCACGGTGTGCCTTGGACGATGCCTTGAGGTAAGTCAGGATCAGCTCGTCCAGGGTGATGGGCTGGGCGGTCCAGCCGGGAGCGACGACGGCGTGCGCCGTCGGTGACGCCGGCTGCCGGAGTACGAACGTGGACTGGCGGTCGGTGTGCTGCGCCTGGACGATCGCGCCCGGGCCAGGTGGCTGGTCCGCGCGGGGCCCGGCCAGCCGCACGTGGCTGTCGAGCAACTCCTCGACATCGCCGGTGAGCACGGGCCGGCCCGCGTCGAGCAGCAGCAGATGGTCACCGACCCCACTGAGCTCGGCGATGATGTGGGTCGACAGCATCACGGTCATGTCGCTGTCGGCGGCCTCCGCCATGAGTTCGCCGGTCACCTCAGTGCGGGCCACCGGGTCCAGGTTCGCGAGGGGCTCGTCCAACAACAGCACCGCCGGGCGGGAGCCCAGAGCGACCGCCAGCGCGACCTGCGCCCGCTGCCCGCCGGACAGCTTGCCGCAGCGGCGGTCCAGGGGGATGTCGAAGCGCTGAAGCCACGACAGCGCCCGCCGCTGGTCCCACACGCGGTTCATCGACCTTCCGAAGCGGAGCATGTCCGACACACTGAAGTCCCGGTACAGCGGCTTGTCCTGGGCCAGGATCGCGACCCGACTCCCGGCAGAACCACCCCCGTTGGTGGACCTGCCCCTCACCACCGGTCGGCCGTGGACCAGCAGCGAGCCGCTGGTGGCCGCCAACGTACCGGCGATGATGCTCATCAGCGTCGACTTGCCCGCGCCGTTCGCGCCGACCAGCGCGATGATGCGGCTGGCGGGCAGTTGGAAGCTGCACTCCCGTAGCGCCCAAACGCTGCCGTAGCGCCTGCCCACGTCACGGGCTTCCACGGCGATGGACTCCTCACTCATGCGGCGCCTTCCTTCATCCGGAACCCAGCACCCGGTGTCGGTTCTGCCTGCGTCCGGTCGCCGCCAGCCTGGGCCCTGCGCACCGAGTTCTCCACGATCACCGAGGCGAGCAGCGCCTGGACGTCCTCGTCCTCCAGACCGGCCTCGCGGGCCTGGCCGAGCCACCGGGCCAGGCTGCTGCGCAAGCGGGCCATGACATGGGGATCCGCGTGGCCGAGCGTTCCACTGACGAAGGTGCCCGCCCCCTGCCGCGCCTCCACCAGGCCGGAAAGCTCCAGCTCCCTGTATGCCTTCAGCACCGTGGTCGGGTTGACCGTGCACGAGGTCACCACGCTGCGCACGGTGGGGAGTTGGTCCCCGGGCTGCAGCGTCCCGATCCGCAGCCCTTCACGCACCTGCCGCACCAGTTGGGCGTATGCGGGGACGCTGCTGGACCGGTCGACATGAAAGTTGATCACCTAGCAGCCTCCTTGTCCGCTCTATGCATCGCGGATTGTTTCGGTCAAGTAGAACACCAGCTAACCGACATGGCAAGCACGTGCCCGGACAGCTGACGGCATCGAACCGCTCGCAACACCGCCTGCCCAGCGCGATCGCCGCATCAGGCAGCAACCCGATATGCCGGCACGACCGGTCTTCTACGGCACGCACTCGGTCGACATCGACGGCGAGCTCGCCCAGCTCGACACCGACGGCTACCGGCCGCTACGGCTAGCCGAGGCCGCCTCGGCACGCCACTGACCACAGCTGGTGAACCTGCCCGGAATCCCGGATGAGCGTCGAGCCGCCGCCGCTTGATGTGTAGGACAGGGGCCCGTAGCGGCACCGCTAACCGGACGGGAGCGCCGTCGCGCTGTCAGCAACAGCCATCCTCACGCTCTGCCGTTATACCTTTGCACCCGATACATTGATGGCGTGGAGACACCGGTACGCGAACCCACGTTCCTGATCCTCACGGCGTTGGCCGCGGAGCCGCTTCATGGCTACGGACTGATCACCGAGGTAGCCCGGCTTTCCGACGGCCGCGTGTCGCTGCGCCCCGGCACGCTCTACGGCGCCCTCGACCGGCTGCTCGACGCGGGTCTGGTCACCGTCGAGCGGGAGGAAGTGGTGGACAGCCGGTTGCGCCGCTACTACCGGCTCACCGAGCACGGCGGTGACCTGCTCGCCAACGAGACCGAGCGGATGCGCCGCAACGTCGAGGCCGCAACCGCGCGGTTGAACACACGTACCCGTCGAGGCACGCCCCGACTCAGCGGAGGGATCGCATGAGCGACCTGGAACGCCGCTATCTGCGATTGGTCCGGATCTTCTATCCGGCCGGCTACCGCAACGCGCGCGGCACCGAGATCGTGGGTACGTACCTCGCTCTGTCCTCGCCGGACCGGCGGTGGCCTTCGGTCGCCGACGTGACCGACGTAGCCGGCGGCGGGCTACGCCAGCGCCTACGCGCGATCGGCGCCACCGGAATCGGCCCCGGAGTGCGGCTGGCCGCGACGCTGGCGTTGTTGACCGCCACGGCTCTCGCCGGCGGCTGGGCCATGCTGGAGCTCAATCCGTGGACGACGGCGTGGTTCGGCTTCGAGCAGCACGGCACGTCCGTCTCGCTCGGTGTCGGCGTGTGGGCGGCATGGCTGCTCGCCGCGGTGGTGCACGTGGTGGCACCCGGCCGGTGGACCCGCCTGGCGATCGGTCTCGCCCTTGTCCTCACCGTCGCCGTCGTACCGCTTGCCGCCGTCGTCGACCGGTCCCGGCCTCCGCTGTTCGTACTACTCGCCCAGGTCTGCCTCGGATTCGTGGCGCTCGGCGTTCCCGGCCAGCCGCCCGTGTGGCTACGACTGCTGCCCGTCGCCGGCGCCGCCGCGGCTCTACCCGTAGCGGCGACTTTTTCCCGTAACGGTGGCGACGTGCTCCGTGGGTACTACGGCTGGCCCGCCGGGCAGGTCCTGCCCGGCGCCGGGATGGCACTTTTCTTGGTGACGTTGCTCGTCGGGGTAGGGCTGGCGGCGCGCAACGACCTTCGTGGTGCTTGGGCACTGCTGGTGCTGTTCTGCCCGATCGGCATGCTGTGGCTGCATCCGCTGGCCGAAGAATTCGCCGTCAGCTTGTACGGCGGCGGACCGAATGCGGACTGGACGACACTGGCCACAGCGGCGATCATCGTGGCGGTTGCGGCGGCGATCGTCATGTCGGCTGCGCTGATGGTCCAACGACGGGTCGCCTTCACCCACGCCGCCGTCGAGCGTTGTACGGCGGGTGGCTCCCTCACCAGCGACAGCGCGAAGCGATAGCAGCCCGGCTAGCACCAAGCCACTGGTCGACGTCCGTCGCATCATGTTCGCCGTCGACGACATCGAGGACGTCATCGCCCGCCTGCGTACCCACGGCGCCGAACTCGTCGGCGAGCTGGCGCAGTACGAGGACAGCTACCGGCTGTGCTACGTCCGCGGCCCGGAGGGCATCATCGTCGGACTGGCCGAACAGCTCGGATGAGGTCTGCCGAAGGGACCGTGCAGCGAACCGCGCCCGACCGCCGGTGGGCCAAGGCCACCACCTGAGAAACCTCGACGGCGGAGCGCCTTGGCGTGGAGATCGAGCAGGCACTGCGGGCCGTGGGCTGGTTCACTCCCGGCCCTGATCCGGTTGTGCTCATGTCCGCGGTCAGACAACGACGATCCGGGGTTCGCCGGCGAACCATCTTGCCGAGCGCCCTCGGCAGCAGATCCGCACACGCGGCGCCATGGCGGGCGAGGAGTTCGGAGAGCGCTCGCTTCGAGACGCACATCAACCGGGCGGCGGTGCCGGACGGACACTGCCACGCGCAGCTCGTGGTGACCGCGTGCCGGACCCGCTTGGTCCTGCCGTGGCGGCTCGGAACAGCGCGGCTGTTGACCTGAGGTGGGCGGTCAGCTCGGCTGGACCGTTGATTTCGAACGGCAGCCCGATCGACGCCAGCCGGAGCGTATGCCATTCGGGGGTGTCTGGCGGTGCGTGCCATCGGCAGGTTCCGTCCGGCTGGTCGGTTAGGGTGCCCGGCGGTGGCGCGCCGAGGCGGTCCACCACGTGGGCGGCCGGTGCGTGGATGACGATGTCGGCCGGGTACGCCGGAGCCATCTGCATGGTCTGGCTGGCGAGGAAGGCGGCGACGTCTCCGCCGGGTACGTCCCTCGTGGCCGCTCGGGCACCGGTCTTGGCGGGCGTCGTGACCCGGTCCAGTCGGAAGGTGCGCCAGTCGTCGCGGTCGAGGTCGAAGGCGAGCAGGTACCAGCGTCGCCCGGCCGTCACCAGGGCGCGTGGCTCGACGTGCCGGTCCTCGTCGCGGTACCGGAACCGCAGCCGCTCGTGGTCGGCGATCGTTGCGGCGGTGGCGACCAGCGCGTCGGGGTCCACCAGCTGCGCGGCCAGGGGGAACGGGTGGGCCACGGTGGAGGAGGCCAGTGTGTCGACCCGGTGGCGCAGCCGGGCCGGCAGGACCTGAAGCAGCTTGCCCATCGCCCGTACCGCCGCCTCGTCCAGCCCGGTCACCGGCTGCGCCGCCGCTGTGCGCAGCCCGATGGCCACGGCGACCGCCTCGTCGTCTTCCAGCAGCAGCGGCGGCATCGCCGCGCCGGCCGTCAGCCGGTACCCGCCCAGCCCACCCTGCTCGGCATGCACCGGGTAGCCCAGCTCGCGCAACCGGTCGATGTCTCGCCGCACCGTCCGGCCGGACACCCCGAGCCGCTGCGCCAGCTCGCTTCCCGGCCACAGCCGAGGAGTCTGCAACAGCGACAGCAGGGACAGCAGTCGAGCACGCGAATCGGACACGGCAGCCAGTGTGCCGCCCGGCTAGGACGGAATCTGACCTATACGAGATCTACCGTGGACGCCGTCGGCTACGACACGAGGGAGATTGTCATGAGCAGCACCCCACCGGCCGGATACACGACCGTCGCGCCGTGGATCGTCACGCCGGACACCGGCCAGTTGCTGGACTTCATCACCGCCGTGTTCGACGGACTCGAGCTGGGCCGGGTACCGCTGGAGGACGGGACAATCGGCCACGCCGAGATCCGGGTCGGCGACACCGTCCTGCTCGCCTTCGACCAGCAACCGGACTGGCCGGCCATGCCGTCGCTGCTGCGGGTCTTCGTTACCGATGCCGACGGGACAATCGAACGCGCGGTCGCCGCCGGAGCCCGCGTGATCACCGCACCGGCCACCCAGGCCTTCGGTCAGCGGGGCGGCCGGGTACGTGACCCGTTCGGCAACATCTGGTGGATCAGCACGGTGGTCGAAGATGTCGCACCCGAGGTAGGAATGCGGCGGCTCGCCGAACCGCGGTACGCCGAAGCGATGCGCGACGCCCAGGAGACCCTGCACCGGGAACTGAGCGGCCGCGCCGACAGCGTCGTCAGCCGCCCGCTGATCGCCTGAGCCCGCACCTGCCTGTACGGCGTGACGGTACACCCCCGCGCGTACGAGTACGCCCCGCGAACCCGCTCGGCGGCTACTTGATCATGAAATGCCGATTACGGCAAGTTCGGAGGCTTGGCCTTCTGCGGGTAAATCGTCTCGTGCCGGGCCAACATGGCGACGAACTCGCCGATCTTCCGCTCGCGGGTCTGCGCCCGCTTGGCGGCATTGACGCGGTAGATGAGAGCGAACCGGTTGGTTTTGGTGAGCACGTCGAACATGGCCTGGGCGGCGGGGTCGGCAGCGATGGCGGCGAGGAGGTCGGCCGGCACCTCGGCTTCCGACGGCGGGGCGTAGGCGTCCGCCCACCGCCCGTCCGCCTTCGCGGCTTCTACCGCGACGCGGCCTGGGGGCAGCATCCGCCCCTGCGCTTCCAGCCGGTCCACGTGGGCAACGTTGCGTTGTGACCAGGAACTGCGGGCCCTGCGAGGGGTGAACCGGATCCAGGAGGTTTCCTGATCCCGTTTACGGGCCTGCCCGTCGATCCAGCCGAAACACAGGGCCTCGTCGACCGCCTGCTGCCACGTCAGCGTCGTGACGGTGCCACCCTTCCTGGTCAGAGCGAGCCAGACACCAGGCGACGCGGCGTGGTTGGCCGACAACCACACGCGCAGCGCCCCGGCGTCCGCAACGATCAACTCATCCAGTTCGGCGCTGCCCATGACTGCAGGCTAAGCAATTTGATTACTGATCCACAGTGGTCATAGAATTTCCGTTGTCGGGCGTTTTGTTTGGGATGCGGTCGGCGGAGAGTCGGGCTTGTCTGTTGTTCGAGTCCGGGTGGTGCCGGGACGGTGGCGGGTGAGCCGGAAGTTGGCGTTGGCTTCAGGCGAGGCGGTGCGGACCGCGTGTGCTCGCGCGCTGCTGCGAACGGGCGTGGACGAGGCGTCCGGGGATGTCGTGTCCCGGGCGGTCCTGACGGAGCGTGTCGGTTGGTGTGCTGATCTGGTGGCGCGCATGGTCGGCAGTCTGCTGGCCGGGCACTGGAATTCGGCTGATGTTGATGTGCTGGCCTCCGGTCAGGATGCGGGTGGTCGGAGGTTGCCGTCGAATGCGTGGATGGCGTTGCGGCGGCTGGGTTGGACGACCACTGTCCCGGAGGGTGTGAAGGTCAATGACCGGATCGTGCGGATGGCGCAGGAGCAGGCGGGGCGTGTTCTGCGGTCGGTGAAGTGGCGTGCCGACCTGACCGCCGGGATCCTGTCGACCTGGCCCGCCGACCCGCGTAAACGCACTCCGCTGGAGTGGGATCAGGTTCGTGCGGCGGTCCCGGGCGGGCAGGGTCTGCCGTCGACTGTGATCAAGGGTCGTACCCGGCAGGCCGCCACGTTCCTCAACACCAACGGTCGGTTGCCGGTGGATGTGTTCGAGTTGGAATGCGTGCCGAGGGTTACGCGGATGCTGCTGTTGGCCGCGTGTGACCGGCAGCAGGCCACCATCGAACGCAGCGACACCGACCCGGGCAAGGCGCTGCTACGCCTGCAGTTGCCGACCCGGGCGGATCCGCGTTCGTATCGGGACTGGACGTGGGTGGCCTGCCCGATCAGCCTGCCACCCACCGTCCCCGCCTCAGCGGTCCTGCACCTACCCACCCTGCGCGTCACCGGCGGCACGGTGCGCGCCGATCTCGCCTACACGCATCCGGTGCCGAAGGCCAAGCGCGCCGGGCACGAGGTGGCGCTGGGCGTGGACTGGGGGCTGAACACCCTCCTCACCGCCGGAACCCTCCGGCTGGAGACGGACGGTCGGATCACCGCGTTAGGGGCCGGTGGCCAGTTCCGCGCCGCCGGTGTCCTGGCCAAACAACACCGGCTGCGCCGCCAGAGTGAGCGGCTGCAGACCAAGGCCGACCACTACCAGCGGCTCATCGACGGCGACCAGCAGCACACCCTCGCCGGCAAACACGCGGTCCTGCGCGACGAGATCCAACACGTGTCCGCCCGCCGCACGAACCTGAACGACGCCCTCGCCTGGGCCGCCGCCCGCTGGACCGTCGACCAGGCCATCGCCGCCACCGCAACCGTCATCTACCTGGAAGATCTGCGGTCGATGGAAGCCAAGGGCATGGGCGCCACCATGAACACACGCCTGTCCCAACAGGTCCGCGGGAAGATCACCGACCGCATCCGACACCTCGCCGCCGAGCAGGGCATCGCCGTGGTCACCGTCCCCGCCCGCAACACCTCCAAACACTGCCCGCAGTGCCTGACCCCGCTACGGCACCGTAAGGCCCCTGACCAGCCGACCGTCGCGGGCTGGAAGTGGGCCATCTGCCCCCACCATTCCTGCCGGTGGCAGGGCGACCGCGACCACGGGGCCTGGCGGCGCATCGCCGCCCGCGGCCTCACCCACCAGGCCAAGACTGTCATCGACAAGACCAGCGGGCACATGGTGATCCGGTCGGTCGTGGACAAGCTCGAAGCCGCGGCCGTCGTCACCCCCACCACAGCCAGCCGGACGGACCGGTCGAAGACCGGCCCCACCGCGCGCAAGCCACCACGCCCTGCGCCCAGGCGACGCAGGGCACCCTCCCCCACCCGGCCCCACAGCCGGGCGGGCAAGCGTCCGGAGGGACACGCACCAACGGACCGGACCCGGCTGCCCCGCGCAGCCGACCGGCACCAGAACGTGACCACGACCAGCACACCCACCACCGGCCACCAGCCACACGGAGCAGCGCTGGGCGCAGGATTCCACTTCCACGCCCACGCCACCCCACCCAGGTGGGAAAACGATCCCGGAAACTCAATCCGGCTCAGGATCGCTTAGCTGATCAGAGACGCTATCGCTACGCCGTTGCCGCAGCCTCTGCCTGTGGGCCAGACCGAGTCGCCGGGCGGCCGGCGCGCCGGCCGCTCGGCGTCGGGGCAGGACCTCGACGCTCAGGACGGTCCCGACGTCGGGCCGGCATGTCGGACTCCTCGTGCACGTGCCGGGTGCTGCGAGCGTCGTCCACGACCACGGGCCTCTGACAACCGCCAGCGCCATCCACGGTGGCGGCCAGACGCCGTACGAGCCGGCCACGCCCGGCGATCCAGCCGTAGCGTCGACCGCTCGGTCTACGGCCATGAGCGGACGTCCGCGCCCTACTCGTTGATGAGCTGCTCTCGAAGAATGTCTGCGTGCCCACAGTGCTGGGCGAGCTCGCGCAGCACGTGGAGATACATCCACCGCAGCGGAAGCTGGCCCCGCCGGTGCCCGTGAAGGATGTCGTCCAGACCCAGGGATGACGTCGCATGACGTGATGCTTCGCAGGCTTCGCGGTGTGCGTGCTGCACGGTGGCGATCGTGTCGTCGTCATCGAGGATGAACGACTCGTCTGGCCTCGCAGGGATGCCGATCTCAGCGCGCGACCGGCACGTGACGGCTTCGTCAAACCAGACCTTCTCGACGAAAGTCGCATCCTTCACAAGACCCAGCAGCGTGGTCCGGGAGGCCACCAACGATCGGTGCACCTGTCCCTCCGTCAGCCCGTCCAAGCAGCCATTGAGCGCGCCGCAGTGCTCATCGAGGGACGCCTCGAACTGTGCACGGGCTGGCTGTGCGACGACTTGGTCGCCGAAGGTAGGCGGGTAGGAAGGCATCGGCGAAGCATTCCAGACCGTCGCCCAGGAGAACTTGCGGACATCGGCACGAGCGGTCGGCTGACTTGTCGGTCTCGCAGGTGCGGCCCCTGACGCCCTATCGGCGGCAACTGGGGATGCCTGCGCTCATCGGGCAGGACTGGCCACCTCGTCCGCAAGGTTGAACGTGGCACCGCATTCGCGACAGCTCACCCGACCAAACAAGTAGGTGAGTGCGGTCGCCACCGACTCGTGGCCCAGCCGCAACGCCTCGGCGTGCAGGCGCGTGGCCAGTTGTGAGCAAAGCCCGGGTTCGATCGAGGAATCGTCAGACTGCAGGTCGATAAGCAGGTCCTCATCGCACGCCGGGCACTGCACGTCGACTTCCCCGTCGTTGATGCGATCGAGCTCCTTGCCCCAGACTTCGTCGCCGTCGGAACCGAGTACGGCTTGCTGCAGGTATACGAACGTCGTGTCGCTGGACCCGCCGGACGCCAGGCATTCAAGGGTCAGTGCACGCAATGTGGCGATGTCATCGGCGTACAAGCCGCGGCTCTTGTCGTCGGCGTCTACGGCGATGAACCCGGCAAGTACGACGGCGCGCTCGCGGTCTTGAGGACTGAAGTTGGCGCAGGTCCGGGCCAACCAGGGCAGCAGAACGGCGCTTGCGGGATCGCAGGTGCCCTGGTGACACGACTCTTGCCAGATGAAATCCCACGCTGGGGAAGCGGGATCGTCTGCGGCGGCATCCAGGGCCTCCTGAAGGCTTGTCACCTACGAAGCCTCCCACAACGATCGACTTACTCATCTCGGCTACTTAGAGACTTGGTCCAGGACCGGTTTTCGGCCATGAGCGTACGCCGGTGGGGCGTCATCCTCGGAGCAGCGACGCTGGCTGTCGGGCGTCGCGAGAGTGCGCACCCGGTCCCTGAGCGCCCCCGAGTGATGAACCACCACGGGCGCGCCGACCTCGACGTCCGCGACTACGACGGGCTGACCGACACCGTCATCCGGCTGGGCTCAGTCAGGGTCCCGCGACGAGCTGTTGGTCCATCGGGAAGGTGGGGTGCCGAGACCTTCGTCCCGGGCCGCGGCGATCGCCTCGGCCCGGCTGTTGACCTGGAGCTTGACCAACAGGGCGGAGACATTGTTGCGGACGGTCTTCGGGCTCAGGCCGAGCTGCTGGGCGATGGCGGGGTTCGGATGGCCGCGCGCGAGCAGTTCGAGCACTTCCCGTTCCCGCACGGTCAGCTGCGGAAACGGAGTCGGTCCGGCGGGGCCGGCGCGGAACAGCAGCCCGGCACGGGCCGCCACCGCCGAACCGAGCACCAGGTCCCCGCTGGCCACCGCACGGATGCTGCGCTCCACGTCGGCCGGGTGCGCCCCCTTGAGCAGGTAGCCGCGGGCGCCGGCGCGCATTGCCGCGACCAGCGAGGCGTCGTCGTCGAGCATGGTGACCACGAGCACCGCTGCCTCCGGATGGTCCCGGCTGAGCACCCGCGTCGCGTCGATCCCCGACCCCTGCCCGAAGTGCAGGTCCATCAGGACGACGTCGGGCCGGACCGTGGCGATCAGGTCGAGTGCCGCCGGCACCTCGGCGGCCTCGCCGACGCATTCGATGCCGTCGAGGGTGGAGAGCAGGGAGCTCATGCCGAGCCGGAACACGGGATGGTCGTCGACGATGACGACCCGGACGGTGGCGGTCACGATTCCTCCAGTGGAATGCTCAGGCACACCGTGGTGCCGCGCGGCTCGGCAGGGCCAATGCTCAGCGTGCCGCCGACCCCGTCCGCCCGTTCTCGCATCGCGGGCAGGCCGACGCCGGTGCGGCCGGCGCGGATGCCATTGCCGTGGTCGGTCACGGTCACCCGCAGTTCCTGTGGCTGCCGCTCCAGCAGCACCGTGCACCGGTCGACGCCGGCGTGCCGGTGCACGTTGCGGACCGCTTCGGCGGTGACCCCGTACGCCGTGGTGGCGACGGCGCCCGGCAGCAGGTCCAGGGGCTGGGGGGTCCGAACGGTGACGGCGAGACCGGCGCGGGCGTACTGCTGTCGTAGCAGTTCAATGGCCGGCTCGAGACCCCCGTCGGCGAGGACCGGTGGCAGCAGTCCGTGTGCCAAGCCCCGGACGTCCTCGGCCCGGGTGTTCAGTTCGGTGATCAGGCGGTCCAGCAGGTGCCTGGCCCGTTCGGGGTCGCGTGGGACGAGGTTGCGGGCGGCCGCCAGGCCGAGGCCGATGCCGCTGAGGGCCGGGCCGAGACCGTCGTGCAGGTCTCTGCGCAGGGCCCGCCGCTCCTCGTCGCGGGCCTCGGCGAGCCGACGGCGGGACCTGGTCAGTTCGTCGTTCGTGCGGGCCAGGTCCACGACGGTGGCGACGACCGGGGCGAGGCCGGTGAGGGTCTCCGCCTCGCGGGCACCGAGCAGTTCCCCCGGCGGCGGCCAGGCGTGCAGGTAGCCCACCGTGCGGTCGGCGCTGGTCAACGGCACCGTCATCGGCGGGCCGGGTGGCCCGTCCGGCGGTTCGGGGCCGTCCTGGCTGATCCGCACCTCCGCGAGGCGCAGCGCTCTCGCCACAGCGGGACCGAGTTCGGTGGCGCTGTGCAGGCTGCCCGCCATCCGGCGGATCAGCGGCTCCGGGCGCTCGCCGTACACCAGCCGGTCGACCTGGCGCTGCACCAGCTGCCGGATCGGCTGGAACCCCGCCGCGATGGCTGCGGTGACCATCAACTGCGGCACCGCCGACGCCGACGGCAACAGGCCGTCCAGCGTCGCGACCGCGGCACAGTACGAGGCGATCACCGCGGCGGTCATCAGGTACCACACCAGCGTGCGCCGGACCGCCAGCTGGAGCCCCCACAACTGCTGGCGGAGCACCACCACGGCCACCGCGGCCGGGAAGAACGCCTGCGAGGCGAGCATGAGCAGGGCCGGGGCCGAGGCGGGCAGGTAGGGCGGCAGCACGGTGACGAGGAAGGCGAGGGTGAGCAGGCCACTGCCGACCGTCGCCCAGCCCATGCCGTGCCGCTGCTCGGCCGGACCGCGCCGCCAACGCCAGGCCGCGCCGAGCGCGGCGAGCGCGCCGAGGACCACCAGCGCGTACGACAGCGCCGACGCCGACCGCGCCACGACCGCGGTACGCAGTTCCTGGGCGCCCGCCGGTAGCGCGACCACTCCGCGTGGCGCCGGGGCGGTTACCATGAGCACCGTCATCAGCAGCACGTACCCGGTCCCGATCCCGACGCCGAAGCGTCCGACCCAGACCGGCGGACGGTCGGGCAGCAGCCAGGGCATCACCACGACCAGCGCGTACAGCCCGGGGACCCACGCCCACGAGTGGGCCGAGAGCAGCCAGCCCGGACCGGAGTGCAGCAGTCCCCATTGGGCCGCGAAGGCAGCGACGGAGCTGCCCACGGCCGCCGCCGCGACGATCCATCCGGCGAGCCGTCCGCCGCCGCGTTGCCGGTTGAGGATCAGCCAGGCCGCCGCGCCGTAGACCACCCCGTCCATCAGGTCCACCAGCGAGTAGAGCTGGGTGACGCTGAACGGTGGCAGGGCGACGCACCAGGCGACGATGGCGCCGACGGTGCCGGCCACGGTCACGGCGAGCACCGTGTGGGCGGCGATCCGGCGGGGGGCGGGAAGCTTCGGCATCGTGCCCACTGTCTCAGTCCTTCCGCTACGCTGCCGACGACTGTTCGGCCGAGGACGGGACGCGGACCGGACCACTGTGGCCCGGTCCGCGCCGTCGGTCAGCTCTGCGCGGCGACCTTGCCGGTCACCCGCACCTGGTCGATGACGGTGGCGATCTCCGGGAGCGTCTCCGTGTAGACGTTCGCCGCCAGGCGCTGCGAGTAGGTCTCGTACAGCGCCCCGAGCTGGTCGGCCCAGCCGATGGCCACCGCGTGGATGCAGTTGCCGAGGTACTCGTTCGGCGAGCCGGGGCTGTCCGCGCCGGAGCAGCTCGGCGAGTAGATGTGCTGCTGGTCCTTGCGGGGGTCGATCTCCGTGGTGCCGCTCGGGCAGGGATCACCGGCCGCAGCCTGCGTACAGGGCGCGTAGTCCGCCTCGGCGATCTGGTACGCCCGGTTGATGTTGGTGCGTGGCCACTCGTGCCCGACGGGTGCCCCCGCGATGCGGTAGTTGCTCGGCAGCATCTCATCGCCGAACAGGTAACCGTTGAGTGAGGCGTCGGCCTCCAGCGCCACCGGGAAACCGAGCTTGGTGTACGCCTGCAACAGCCGTACGATCTCGGTGATCTTGTCGCTGCGGGTCCGCAGCGCGGAGGTCGGGTCGGCGAAGGCCCGGTTGACGACCTGGTAGTACTCCTTCTGCTTGCCCCACAGCATCAGGTTCGCCTGGCTGCGGGCGATCCCCAGCCGCTCCGGGTTGTCGGCGGAGCCGGCGTGGGTCTCGAACGCGGCGCGGTGCGCGCCGTCGTTGTACTGCATCACGTACTTCTCGTCATAGCAGTAGCCGGTGGGCGGGTTGCTCCGCACGTCCTGCGAGCAGATGATCCCCGCCGGGTTGGTGTTGCGGTACGACCGGACGTCCATCCAGAAGTCGCCCTGGTTGAGGCTCATCTGTTCCCGGACGGTCAACTGCAGATCGGCCGTGGTGATCTCGCGCTGCCCGTTCGACCGGGTGTCTCCGTTGACGAACACGGCGTCGTAGCAGATCCGGAAGTGCGGCTGGAACCGGTCCCTGGTGCCGTATGCCAGCAGCTGGAAGGCGTTGGGCAGCTCTCCCAGCTGAACGTTCGCGGGGATCTGCGTGCTCGGCAGCGGATTGCCGCCGTCGCAGCTTCCCATGACGTTGCTGCGGGTCTGGTTCTTGTTGTAGGCGACGACGTTCCGGCCGCTGCTGTCCGGCCGCGGGCTCCAGTACTCGTTGACGTTGGTCAACCGTCGGGGTGGCGCCTGATCCGGCCCGTACCAGGGGTTGTACCCACCGGCGGTCACCGAGTCGCGCAGCCGGCGCAGTTCGGCCGACTGCGCGTTGACCGCGCTCTTGTAGCCGTCCACGAGACCGGTGAAGAGCGGGTTCCGGTGCCCGTCGGTCGGCTGGCTGAACCGCTTGGCGGCGTCCAGAATGGTCTGTCCGGAACGCTGGATCCGGGCGGCGAACGAGTTGGTCCCGGTCATGTCCCCGGCCAGCGTCGGGTTCTCCAGCGCCAGGGCGTTGTAGGAGCGGGCCGCCATCAGCCAGACTCCGGCGTGCGGCACCTTGGTCGTCGCCGGGTACCCCTGGTCCCAGTTGCGGGCCAGGTACGCGAGGTAGTCGATGGCGCCGTACGGGCCCTTCTCGTCCAGCACCCGCTGCGGGTTCACCCCGGCCTGCGACCATTCGGCGGGGGTCAACACGAACGGCGCCCCGGTGCTGGTCGAGGTCGCGGTGGTGAACAGCCGCCCCTCGGCCTCGTCGTACTGTGCGGTGGTGAGAGTACGGCCGGTGCGCGCCGTGTAGCCGACAAAGGTGTTGATGACGTACTCGGCGTCGCTGAGCGCGCTCTTCTTCAACGCCTCCTGCATCGACAGGCTGAGCTGGTCGACCCGACCCTCGAGCGCGTTGAGCTGGTGCTTGATCGCGTCGATGTCGCGGACCACGCCGGCGATGTCGGTGCTCATCCGGTTCAGGATGCTCATCAGGTCGTCGTAGATCAGCGAGAGCATGTTCTCGATCCGGTCGAACCGGTCGTGCATCTCCGTACGCAGGTTCGCCACCTGCTCACGCAGCTTGCCGATCTCCTGCATGACCAGCTCGTGCTCGGACGGACCGGAGCCCAGGAACATCGGCGCCAGGGTCATCACCGCGCCGAGGATGTTGCCGGTGAGCACCACGGTGCTCAGCGCGCCCAGCGCGTCGCTGAGCCCGAGACCAGCCACGGTCGGCAGGTACTGGTTGATCGCCGTGGCGATGCTGACCGCGGCCTTGCCGAGAGCGAGGACCTGCTGGCCGACCTTCTGGTCGGCGAACCCGGCGAGGGTGGCGAGGATGCCGACGGCGGCACCGGCGGCGTCGATCACCGCCTGTCGATCCGCGCTGTCCCCGAGCGCCTTCGTGTAGTCCTGCGGGGTGGGCTTCGGCCCGGGACCCACCGGGTACTTCAGGCTGGCCGCGGCGAGCTGCTCCAGGATCTGCTCGTTCTGCTCACCGACCCGGCCCAGCGCGTTGCGCAGCTCCGTGCGCAGCGCATCGAGGAACGCCTGCCCGTTACCGAGGTGTTCGAGGATCGCCTCGGTGTTGATGAAGGAGCCGATCAGCGGGTCGGCGAGCAACTGCTCGGTGGTGGCGGTGGCGCTGACGCTGGCGTGCACCCCGATCGCGCCGTCCCAGGCGGCGGCCAGGTCACCGTCCTGGACAGCACGCCGGCTGAGCTGGCCCCAGGCCCGCTCCTGCACCGCGTAGAGCGCCTCCATCCACCGGTAGTTCTGGTACGCCGTCGTCACCGCGTCCTCGATCTCTGCGGACGCGGTGATGGAGGAGCCGATGGTGGCGTCGAGGACCGCCTTGACCATGGGTCCGACGACGGAAACGCCCTGCACACCGGAGAGCGCGTCGATGGTCTTGATGACCACCGAGTAGACGGTGCGGTAGGTGGTGTCGGAGATACCGGCGGCGTCGACCGCCTGGCGGGTGACGACGAGGTGCCGGGCCAGGTCGTCACGGGACGCGTTCGGGTGCCGGTCCCGCCAGTCCATCAGTTCGGCGGTGAGCACCAGGTTCTTGAGGCCGGCTGCCCCGGTGTTGTGGGCCCGCATGTACGCCGAGAACACCCCGTCGTGGAACTTCTGGGTCTCGAAGTCCACCGGGTCGGCGGCGTGCGCCGCGTTGGGGATGATGACGAGCACGGCGGCCACCATGGCTGCGATCAACGCGCGCAGCCGCGTCCGACGTGGTCGACGTCGGGAGATGAGACGCATTTTCCGGGATCCTCCTGATCCAGAGCGAAACCCGCCAATGGGCGGGTGCGGCTCGGGACACTGCCGCCGGCGGTGTCCCGCCCGCCAGGGGTGGCCGTCCCGTCCGGGCGGGACAACCGCGGCCGACCGTTCGGCCCAGTCACGGCGTCCCGGGCCGGCGGGACATCCGGCTCTGGTAGGCGGGTCGCGGTCCGCCGTGCAATACCGGGCATGACCAATGTCGAACCGGATCACTTCCCGGCCCACGTCAAGAACTCCTACGTGAACTGCGACGAGTACGTCCGCGAGGCACGGCTCACGCCGCCCCCGCCGCCGGTCGCCGCGTCCCGCGCAAGCGGCGGCGAGGGCGGTGCGACGGGCCGGCGGCTCCACCTCGTATCGGAGGCGGCGTGACCACCACGGCCCCGCCCGCTCTCGCCCCCGCATGGCGGGAGTGGATCGTGGAGAACCTGGCGATGGGCGTGCCGATCGACCAGGTGCGGCCTGCCGCCGTGGCCGGCTGCGGCGACCCGGACACGGTCGACGCGGAGTTGGCCGGGCTGGCCGACCACCCCTACTTCACGGTGTGCCGGCGTCTCGCGCTGCGCTACGACTGGATGGAGTCGGTGCTGGACACCTACCGGGCGCTGCGCAACGCCGACGGCGGGCAGGTGTTGGAACGCCGTAGCGGCATCGGCCCCGAGGAGTTCTTCACCCGGTATTACCTCGGCCACCGGCCGGTGGTGCTGGAGGCGATGATGTCGGACTGGCCGGCGCTCGGCTGGACGTTGGACACGTTGGCCGACCGGTGCGGTGACGCCCGGGTCGAGGTGATGACCGGCCGTGACGCGAACCCGGACCACGCCTGGCAGTACGACCGGCATCGCACCGAGATGGCCTTCCGCGACTATCTGGCGCTGGTCGGATCCGGGGGGCGGACCAACGACTACTACATGGTGCCGCGCAACGAGAACTGGTCGGGGGCGTTACGGCCGCTGGCGGCGGACGTCCGGCCCCCGCCGGGGATCGTCGACCCGTCGGGCGGCGGGCACCTGCTGCTCGGCCCGGCGGGTACGGTCACCCCGCTGCACATGGACAACAGCTCGGTGCTGCTCTGCCAGGTGCTCGGGCGGAAACGCGTACGACTCGTGCCCTCGTACGAGCGGCACCTGGTCTATCCGCGCGGCGGAACGTTCAGCGCGGTGGATGCCGCCGACCCGGACCTGCGCCGGCACCCCCGGTACGCGGAGGCGACGGTGCTGGAGACGGTGCTGCAGCCCGGTGAGATGCTGCTCATCCCGGTCGGGTGGTGGCACTGGGTGGAGGCCCTGGACGTCAGCGCGACCGTCACCTTCCATCACTTCCGCATCCCGGGGCAGAACCACAAGCTGGCGACCCCACCGGCCGCCGCCGCGTCCGACTGAGCCGGCTCGGCACCCTGCTGCTCGTGGCCAGCCGATGCGGGGCACGACCGCCCGTCGGTCAGTCGCTCCGCGTCGGCTTCTACGTCGGTCACCGGCCGATGTCGGTACCGCTGGCGGACGAGGCGGCGAGCTGGTCCAGCACGTCCTCGTACACCCCGACCTTGAAGTTGACCAAGTCCAGACACTTGCGGAGCTGGTCCATCTGGTCCAGGACCCGCTCTCGGTGCTCCCGTAGCAGCATCAGCCGTTCCGCCTCGGTGCCGCTGCCGGCGCGGACCAGTTCGGTGTAGCGCCGGATCGCCGGCAGCGGCATGCCGGAGCCGCGCAGGATCAGGCAGACGGTGAGCCAGTCCACATCGTCCTGGTGGTAGACCCGGCGGCCGCCGGGATCGCGCCGGACCGGGTTGGCCAGGATGCCTTCCCGCTCGTAGAACCGCAGCGTGTGCACGCTCAGCCCGGTGTGCTCGGCGACCTCGCCGATGCTCAGGCCCGGGACGACTTCGGACATGCTGTCCAGCGTACGGGTTGACCTAGAGTCGACTCCAGCTCCTAGGGTGCTCGCACGGCTGGCCGGCGGGCCGACCGCCCGGCGCGCGCCGACCACAAGGAGCACGACCATGCGTTACCGCGTCCTCGGCCGCACCGGCATCGAGGTGAGCGTCCACTGCCTCGGCACCATGATGTTCGGCTTCGTGGGCAATCCCGACCACGACGATTGTGCGCGGATCATTCACACCGCCCTCGACCAGGGGATCAACTTTGTGGACACCGCGGACATGTACTCCGCCGGCGAGTCCGAGCAGATCGTCGGCAAGGCGCTGCGAGGCCGCCGGGACGACGTGGTGCTCGCCACCAAGGTGCACTTCCCGATGGGCGAGGGACGGAACCGGGGCGGCAACTCGCGGCGCTGGATCGTCCGGGAGGTCGAGGAGAGTTTGCGCCGGCTGAGCACCGACTGGATCGACCTCTACCAGGTGCACCGGCCGGACGCCACCACCGACATCGAGGAAACCCTGTCGGTCCTGACCGATCTGGTACGCCAGGGGAAGATCCGCGCGTTCGGCTGCTCGACCTTCCCGGCCGAGCAGATCGTCGAGGCGCACCACGTCGCGGAGCGGCGCGGGCTGCACCGGTTCCGGACCGAGCAGCCGCCGTACTCGCTGCTCGCCCGAGGGATCGAGACCGACCTGCTGCCGGTCACCCAGCGCTACGGCATGGGCGTGCTGACCTGGAGCCCGCTTGCCTCCGGCTTCCTGACCGGCCGCTACCGCAAGGGGCAGCCGGTCGACCTGTCCACGGGTCGGGCCGCGCTCACCCCGGCCCGGTTCGACCCGGCGATCGAGGAGAACGTGCGGAAGCTGGACGTGGTGGAGCAGTTCGTCGAGCTGGCGTCGGAGATCGGCAGCACGCTGCCGGCGCTGGCGCTGGCCTTCCCTGTGGCGCATCCCGGGGTCACCTCGGTGATCATCGGACCGCGCACCATGGAGCAGCTCGACGCCGCGCTGAGGGGCGCCGCGCTGACCCTGGACGACGCCGTGCTGGACCGGATCGACGAGATCGTTCCGCCGGGCACCAACCTGTACCAGGCCGACGGCGCCTGGCGCCCGCCGGCGCTGACCGACCCGGCGCTTCGCCGTCGCCCGATTACCGACCGCGCCGCCGTCTGACCGACTGAACGGCGCGGACTTGCCCGTACTGTCATGAGCGCCGGCGCACGGGGGCGCGGTCTTGGCGGGCAACCTCACGCGTCTTCGAGAACCTTCTTGAGGAGCGCGAGGTCGCCGTTGACCAGTGCCGCGTCCCGCTCGAACTCCGCGTCGGTCATCCCCGGCGAGCGGCGGAGCGTGAAGACCACTTCACAGCCGGTGCCGCTCGCGATCGCCCGCAGTGGCACGTACACCGTCTCACCGGAGGGCGTCAGCACCTCGTGGTCGAGCACCCCGTACTCGTTCTCCGGGGCGAACGTCACCCGCACCCGGCCCTCCGGCGTCTCGACGAACCAGTTGTCGTCTATCCGCACCACCGGGCCGCCCAGACCCGGCGCCCACCGAGGCAGGTTTGCCGGATCGGCGGCGAATGCGTAGACCTCCCCCGTCGGCCGGCCGATGTACACGGAGAGGTGCCGGGATTCGGTCTCCATGAGGCGATGATGTCACGGCCTGCTCCCCCGTGAGTGGCCTCGCGGGGATCGTCGTCACGCGTTCGGCGGTGCGCACGCTTGCCTGGCCAGTGCGTCCTGCCACGACCGGCCGTATGGATCGCGGTCGCCCGACCACATCGTCTCGTCGGGCGCCTCGCCGGGGAGGCGCAGGGTCGGTGGCATCACGTCGACTGTGTGCGCGCCGAGGGGGCCCTTGACCCGCACTGGGATCGGCCAGTCCTCGGTGGACACGGCCGTGCAATCCGTCACCCGGTAGCCCAGCCGTATCTCGATCACCTCACCGGGGTGCAGCGTGGTCGGCAGCGTGCCCTCCAGATTCCTCGCGTCGGTCAGTTCCAGCCCCGGCCCCTCGGCCCCGACCGCCTGCACGACGACGGACACCTGGCCGTCGTTGCGAATATGCACCCCGTACGCGAAGCTTCGCTCCTCTGGGTTGATCTGTGCCAGGAACCCGCTGGCCTCGATCGCGCGCAGGCGCGGCACGACGATGCCGATGCTCCACAACACCAGCCCGGCACCCGCGAGCACGGCGACGGCCAGGAGCGATACGGCGAGACGTCGCGCACCCCGCCGGGTCATCCGACCGGCGTCGGGGTCCAGCCGCCGCCACACCTCGTCGGCGATCACGTATCGCGCCACCGCGTCCTCCCCCATCGTCCAGCGTCATGGCGCAATGTATCAATGGCTTGCTACATTGACTAGGTGGAGGTTGAAACGCTGGTCATGACCATCCTGTTCGGTGGCCTACCGCTCGTGGTGGCGGCGGCGCACGCGTACGGGCCGATCAGCCGGGCGCGGCTGGAGACGTTCGCCCAGAAACAGCGGCTCGACATCACGGCCGGCAACGGCGATCGGGTCATCGCGTACCTGGCGATCACCCGGCGCTGGAGGTGCGCCGGAGCCGGCCTGGGCTGCGCCATCGGGTTCGCCTGGGGCCTGCCCGAAGGCCGCTTCCAGATCAATTTCCTCGCCCTGTTCGCGGGTTGGTTCGTCGGCGCCCTCGTCGCCGAGTTGACCCTCGCCCGGGTACGCCGCGGCACCAGGCGCGCCGCGTCCCTCGTCGTACGCACATCCGCCACCTACCTGGTCCCGCTCACCCGCGGCATGCTGCCGCTCGCCGCGATCGTTCTCACCGCCGCGATGATCGTCGTGCTGATGCGCCGCGATCCGCAGTCTGTGCCGGCCGCTGCGATGGCCTGGATCGCGTTCGGCGCCGGGGTTATAAGCCTCGTCACGCTCGTCCGGCGGCAGGTCGTGACCCGGGCACGCCCGGGCGCCGAGCCCGACGTGCTGGCCGCCGACGACGCGATCCGCACCCGGTCGCTGCACGTGCTCACCTCCGGTGGGTTCGTCCTCGCCGGGATCAGCGCCATCGCCGCGATGAATCTCGCCGATCCGGGCGCCGCCGCCATCCGCACCGTGTTCGGTGGCCTTCTCGTCCTGTTGTGCGGCATCGCCATCGCGAACGGGCGCGGGCCGCAGCGCCAAGTCGCGCCGTGATCGTCGAGGTCGACACCGCCAGTGCCGTTCCGGCGTACGAGCAGATCAGGGCGCAGCTCGCCACGATGATCGAGACCGGCGTGCTGGCGCCCGGGACGAAGCTGCCGCCCGTACGTCAGCTCGCCGCCGATCTCGGGCTCGCCGTCAACACCGTCGCACGGGCCTATACCGAGTTGGATCGGGCCGGCCTGGTCACCAGCCGCGTACGCCACGGCACCGTGGTCGCACCTCACCAGGCGATCGGTCAACCGGAGATACGCCGACGGCTCGCCGAGGCCGCCGACAGCTTCGCCGCCATCGCGGGGCGCCTCGGTGTCACCCCGGACGAGTCGCTCGACGCAGTCCGCAAAGCCCTGCACCGGTAAACGCCCGTTAGTGCTGCGGCCGGTGCCCGTCGCCCTCGGCGGCCGCGGCGACGTGCTCGGTGGTCGGGCCGAGCACCGAGGGCTCCTCCGCCGCCCCCGGCCCGCCGGGCGCCACCTGCTCGCGGCCGCGCCGTCCGTACTCCTGAAAGAACTGCAGCAGCTCTACCGGGAACGGCATGACCAGGGTGCTGTTCTTCTCCGCCGCCACGTCCACCACCGTCTGCAGCAGCCGCAGCTGGTACGCCCCCGGCGTCTGCGACATCGTCCGGGACGCATCGGCCAGCCGGCGGGAGGCCTGGTATTCAGCGTCGGCGACGATGACCCGCGCCCGCCGTTCCCGCTCGGCCTCGGCCTGGCGGGACATCGAGCGCTTCATCTCCTCGGGCAGCGCCACGTCCTTGACCTCGACCCGCTCGATCAGCAGGCCCCACGGCTTCTCGGTGGGCACGTCGATCACCGATTTCAGCTCGGCGTTGATCTGATCCCGGTTGCTCAGCAGAGTGTCCAGGTCAGCCTTGCCGATCACCGAACGCAACGCGGTCTGCGCCACCTGCAGCACTGCCGCCGGGTAGTCCCGCACGTTGACCAGCGCCTTCACCGGATCGACGACTCGGTAGTAGACCACCGCGTCGACAGTGAGTGTCACATTGTCCCGGGTGATCGCGCCCTGCGCCGGCACCCCGATCACGGTGGTCTGCATGCTGACCCGCATCATCCGGTCGGCGATCGGGATGATCAGGTGAAAGCCGGGCTGGCGGACGCGCTCCAGCACCCGGCCGAAGCGGAACACGATGCCGCGCTGGTACTGCTGGACCAGCCGGACGCTCAGCGACAACCCGAGCAGCACAATCACGACGACGATGATCGCCACGATGATGGCGACTGCCATGTCCCCCTCGATCCCGGAGGCGCCCGCCTCCCGGCGCCGCGCCTACCCGTTCCGGCCCCGTCCATTCCCGTGCGGGCCGCCGCCCCCACCCAGGAGCCGCCCGGAGTGCAGATTCAGCACGATGTCGGCCACCTCGATCAACCGGGCGTCGTGCGTGGCCACCAGGACGGTTGTCCCCCGGCCAACGGACTCCCGGAGCGCCGCGACAACCTGCTCGACGTGCCCGTCGTCCTGGTGGGCCGTCGGTTCGTCCAGCACCGCCAATTCGGGGCCGAGGACGAGCGCCCGGGCCAGGGCGGTCCGCTGTTGCTCTCCGAGCGAGGTCTCCCGCGCCGGGCGCTGCGCGATGCGCTCAAGGTCCATCCGAGCCAGCAGGTCGGGATCGAGCGGCGTCCCCCGTAGCAGGGCTGGCAGGTGGACGTTCTCGGCGACGGTCAGCTCACCGACCAGGGCCAGTCGCTGGGGCGCGAGCGCGACGCCGGCCCAATCCCGCAGCGCGGTCGCCGGCTCGCCCTTGACGCGCACCTGGCCGGCGGTCGGCGCCATCACTCCGGCCACCAGATGGCAGAGGGTGGACTTTCCCGACCCGGAGCGGCCGGCGAGGGCCACCAGGACTCCCCCGCCGATTTCCACCGTGACCTCGTGCAGCACGGTGACGGCCGCCGCGCCGCGTCCGTGGGTGTGGGTGACCGCCTGGACGTCCACGAGCGCTGGGGGCGGGGCGTTACTCATCTGCGGCCCTCCCGGACGTCGCCGGCCGATCGGTCGACGTCAGGCGCACGTGGTCGGCGTGCACCTCGATCAGCGCGCGGCCGTCGGGGAACAGGGCCAGCGCCTGCTCGGGAAGCTGCACCCGCCCGAACCTGTCGATGGCCGCGGTCCGTGCCGCAGTAGCGTGCTGCTCGGCCGACAGCACCCCGTGCCGCAGGTGCAGCACCACGTCGGCGACGGCCACCGCCCGCGCGTCGTGGGTGGCGAGCACCACGGCTGCGCCCTGCTCCGCGCACCCGCGTAGCCGGGCCAGAACAAGGTCGGCGGTGGCGTCGTCGAGTTCGGCGGTCGGTTCGTCGGCGATCACCAGATCCGGTGGCCCGACGCACGCGACGGCCACGGCGAGCCGCTGCTGCTCCCCTCCCGACAGGGCGGCGGGCAGCGCGTCCACCCGGCCCGCAAGGTCCACGTCGCCCAGTACCGCGACCGGGTCGATGGGCATGCCACGCAGCCACGCTGTCTGCTCGACCTGTCGACGGGCGGACAGTTGCGGGAACAGCCCGTGCGCCGGCCGCTGGGCGATGTAGCCGATGTGGTGTCGGCGCAGCCGCTGCAACTGCCGCCGGGTCAGCGTGGCGACCGGGCTGCCGCGGTGGCGCAGCGTCCCACCGGCGGGCCGTTCCCGCAGGGCCAGGATCGCCAGCAGGGTGGACTTTCCACTGCCGGACGGGCCCGTGATCGCGGTCAGCGTTCCGGTGCGGATCCGCACGTCGACGCCGCGTAGCGCCTGGGTCGGACCGGTGGGCGTCGGGTAGAGCTGAAGCAGTTCGGTGCCGTCGAGCAGCGGCCGGGTGACATGGTCAGGCATCGGTGCGGTACGCCTCCTCCTCGCCACGGCCGGAGCGCTGGTGGCTGACAGCCGTCGCCGCGCCGGCCGCCAGCAGCGCCGCCAGGGCCGTCATCCCGAGCGCCGCCGGGGTGACGACCAGATGGAACGCGGGAGCCTCGTCGGGGGCGACGTCGAGCAGCCGCCCGGCCAGGGGTGTGAGCAGCAGCAACCCCAGCACGGCGCAGAGCAGCGCCAGGGCCGCCAGGGTGGCCTGTTCGACCGCCCGTGACAGCAGGACCCGGGGCCGCCCGAAGCCGAGCCGCGCGAGCATGAGGTCGGTGGGCCGGTCCGCGGCCGCGCGGCGCTGGGCGTGCACGCACAACGCCAGCACCGCGAGCAGCGCCAGGTAGCCGGCGACGGCCACCTGATAGCCGCCCGCCTGCTCAGCGGCTACGTAGATGTCGCGCCGACGCAGCCGCTCCGCGGTGTCGAGTTGCCGCGGCTGCACGCCGTGGGCGCTCAGCACAGCATCCACGGCCACATCCGAGGACCCCCACAGCTCGGTACGGGCGAAGATGCCGGTCGCCAGGTTGTCGCGTGGCTTGAGCCGGGGGTCCACCGGGCCGAACGTCGAGAATGCCGGCCCGGCGGACACCACGTACATCGGCTCGCCGGCGTACCGCGGGAACACGTCGACGGCGTCCACGACCCGGAGGCGTTCCCGCCACGGCCCGGCCTCGACCTGGACGATGTCGGCCACCTCGATCCCGTCCACCCCGACGGCGATCGCCGGCAGGCCGAGGATCGGGTCGTACGGGGTGTCCTGGTCGGCGAGTCGGCTGAGCGCGCGGCGGGCCCGGGCGAGTTCCGGTCCGTGGCCCCAGGAGGCGGCGTCGCCGAGCGTGGCCGGGTCCACGATGAGGAGCTGGTGTGTGCCGAAGGTCGCCGGGTTCGTGACGTCGATCCGCCAGACCAGCGTGGTACGGGCGGGCAACGGTGGGGTACGCACCCCGCGCGCCGGTTCGTCGGGCTGCGGCTCTCCGGGCTTCGGGCGTGGTGGCGCGAGCACCGGATCGTCGTCGAGCTGCCAGGCTGCCTCGATGGCGGCCACCGTCTCGGCGCCGGAGCGCACGGCGACCCGGTCCTCGATCGTCGTCCGGGTGGCGGCCACGCCCGAGAGGGCGAACAGCACCATGCCGAGTCCGGCGGTCACCGCGGCGGCGACCGGCGCACGGCCGGGCACGGTCGCGCCGAGTCGACGGCGGGCGAGCCACACCGCGTTCGGGCGCGACGCTCGGGACGGCCGGTGCCGCCTGGAACGGGTCAGCCAGGGCAGCAGCCGCATGGCGAGGGCGCCGGCCGCGACGAACACGAGTAGCGGCACGAGCAGATCGGTGCTCCGCGCGTCGCCGCCGGAGCGGTCCGCGGCCGCCAGACCCGCCGTCGCGGTGAGGGCCGCGGCGACCAGCAGGGCCAGCCACGGTGCGGGACGACGGGTGGTGCCTGGGGCGGCCGGGCGGACCCGCCGGGCGGCGACGCCGCCGGCGAGCGCCCCCACCAGGACGGCACCCACCGCCGCCGACGCCACCGCGAGCAGCAGCCCCGGCAGGACGGACAGGGCGGTCACGGCGCCGGTGGGGCCGGCCTGCCCGACGATCGCCCAGGCGCAGAGCCAGCCCAGGACGCCGCCCAGCGCGGCGGGTAACAGGTGTTCGAGCGACCAGAGCAGGGCGACGAGAACGGTGGGTGTGCCGGTGCCGACCGCGTGCCGCAACTCGACGTCCCGGCGGCGCAGCGCGGCGGCCACGACGGCGAGCAGGGCGGTCAGCGCGACCAGCACGGCGGCCCATTCCAGGGGCAGGGTGCGTTGCCGTGTGCCGTCGGCCACCGCGCCGGCCTGTTCGGTCAGGTCGCCGATGCCGCTGGCCACCCGGCGGGCCAGTACCTCACCCTCGGCCCGGCCCTGCACGTACCGCTTGCGTAGCACGTCGATCCGGTCCGCCACCACCTGCGCCTGTGCGAGCGTCAGGCCGGGGGCGAGTGCGGCGTCCACCGACCAGAGCAGCTGGTCGCCGACCTCGTCCGCCAGTGCTTCGGCGGTCGCGACGTCGCCGATGACGAGGTACGCCGGCAGGGTCTCCAGGGCGCTGTCGAGTGGCAGCTCGCCTCTGCGGAGGGACCAGTCCCGGTGGCCCGGGCGGTCCAGCGGCCGACGGCCGTCCTCGGCGACCCGGTAGGTCCCGGCGACGGTGGTGTCGACGCGCCGTTCGTCGCCGTCGCGGTTGCGGGCGGAGAACGTCACCGGGTCGCCGGCTTCGACGCGGAGTCCCTGAGCCAATGGCACGGGCAGCCAGACCCCGCCAGCCTGCCCGGCGGCGGCATCCCCCGTGGTCACCAGGTGCTCGGCCGGGTCGGGGAGGGCGAAGAGACGGGCGCGCTCGCTGCGGGTTCCGTGTGCGAGGAACGACTCCCACCGTGTTGACCGGCCCAGCTCGACGCCCACCGACTTCCCGTTCAGGGTGGGCGCGGACAGCCCGGGGATGGCGCGGATCTGGTCGAGGACGGCCTGCTGGTCGGCGCTGGACGGCGATGCCGACGCGGTCAGCCGGACGACGTCCGCATCGCTCTGGCGGGCGCCGGCGGGTACGGCGGCACGGACGCCTTCGAACGCCGCGTTCTCCGACGCCTCGGCGAACATCGGCGGTGCCGCACTGGCCGTGGCGAGCGCCATGAACACGAGCAGCACCAGCAAAGACCACGGTCCCTGGCGGACACCCCACCAGGCGGCCGAGCGCGGCAGTGGAGAACCACGTCGACCTGCTCGGCCCGGGCGGGGCGGGTTGCTGCCGGCCGGCGGGGTCGGGGTGCCGTGCGCGGCCGTCTCGTCGAGCCGATGCGCCATGGGGCCCCCGGTCGTGTGTGGACCCACTGATCCTGCCCGCTCACAGCGACGGGAGGAAGGCCCCGCCGACAAAACAGGACGAACCACGCCGATCGAAAATTGTCACTCGCGTGCCTAGCGCGGCGCACACCATTGGCAATATCCTCCGACTCACGAGCGGGTATTGAAGCTCCTTTTCACACCCTGGCTCTCGCCCGGCCACGGAGGAGATGACATGCACTTCGACCACCCTGAGCTGGATCGTCGTACCTTGCTGCGGGCCGGCCTCGGCGCCGCTGCGGTCGCGGTCGTCGGGACCGAACTCGCCTTCCCGGCCGCCGCACAGGCCGCGCCGGGCGCGAACCTCGACTGGATCATCAGCTGCAACGGGTGGGGCGCCCGGCCGCCTGCGGACCCGCTGTCGATCAGCGCTACCGCCACCAACAAGATCATCGTGCATCACATGGCGTTCCCGAACAGCACCGACTATTCGCCGGAGCACGCCAAGCAGCTCGCCCGCGACTGCCAGGACCTGCACATCGACGGCAACGGCTGGTCGGACACCGGCCAGCACTTCACGGTCAGCCGGGGCGGCCACGTGCTGGAGGGCCGGCACGGCAGCCTGGAGCGGCTCCGGGCCGGCGACCGGCAGATGATCTCGGCGCACTGCCCCGGCGAGAACGGCCGGGCCATCGGCATCGAGAACGAGGGCACCTACGTCACCGACACCCCGCCACGCGAACTGCTCGACTCCCTGGTCACGCTCTGCACCACCATCTGCCAGCAGTACGGGCTGCACGCGCACGACATCTTCGGCCACTGGGACTTCCGGGCCACGCTGTGCCCGGGAGCGACGTTCTACCGCGAGTTCCCGACGTTGCGCCGCCGGGTCTTCGCCAACCTCGGCACCCGCCTGGCCGACGTGCCGGCCCGCCGCTGGCCGGACATCTGGCGGTTCGTCGGCGGCCCCGTCGTCCAGGTCGCGCAGTACCTGCTCACGTTCCGCGGCTACCCGGTCCCGGTCAACGGCGTCTTCGACGCCGCCACCGTCGCCGCCGTGCAGGACTGGCAGGCCCGCAACGGCATCCCGGTCGACATCGACGCCACCCTCACCGGCCCGACCTGGGAGACCCTCGCCCCCGAGCTGGACAAGGACGCGACCGGCGTCCCGGTCAGCGCGGTGCAGTTCATGCTCAACTCCAAGGGCTACGCCGACGTCGCGATCACCGGCGAGTACGACCACCCGACCCAGAAGGCGCTCCAGGACCTGCAGCGCCTGCACGGCCTGACGCCGAACGGCAAGGTCACGACCACTACCTGGTGCGCTCTGGTGGGGGGCGTGGTGCGTCAGTCGTTCTCGAAGAACTGACCGACGCACCGGTGGGGGAAGCGGTGGAGGTGTCAACGGCGACACCTCCACCGCATTCCCGGCCCGGTCCCCGCGACTCGCCCGTTCCCGCCTCGTTGTCCACGCAGGGCGGGGCTGCGACGATGCCCCTCGCCAACGACAGAGGAGGGGTCCCATGGCGTCTCGGCTCAACCCGTACCTGAGCTTCCGGGACAGCGCCCGGCCGGCGATGGAGTTCTACCAGCAGGTTTTCGGCGGCACGCTGACGGCGACCACCTTCGGCGAGTCCGGCAACCCGGATCCCGCCGTGGCCGCCAACGTCATGCACGCGCAGCTTGAGACCGACCGCGGCTTCACCCTGATGGCATCCGACACGCCGCCCGAGATGGACCTCACCGTCGGCAACAACATCGCGGTGAGCCTGAGCGGGGACGACGCCGACGAGCTGCGGGGCTACTGGGACAAGCTCTCCGACGGCGCCGTCATCGCCGTTCCCCTAGAGAAGCAAATGTGGGGCGACGAGTTCGGCATGTGCGTGGACCGGTTCGGCATCGGGTGGATGGTGAACATCAGTCAGCCCCAGCCCTGATCCACTCCGGGCAGAGGGCGTCGCCCGAACGGCGGTATCCATGGCCGGCACTCATGACCCAACGGGCCATTGAGACACGCTGTAGAGTCGCCCCCCGTGGACAAGACGCGGCAGTCGCGCCGCGATGGCGGCATCACCGCTCTGGTGGAGGGGTTCTTCGGTGCGGCCTGGTTCGGCTGGGGGCACGTGGCACCACCGGCCTGGCTGGATCCGTGGCTGACCGCAGGCAGCGTGGTCGCCCTGCTCGTCGCGATCGCCGGAGCGGTGGTCGGCTTCTCCAGCCCGGCATCGACCGCCGCCCTCAACAATCGGGCGAGCGGGCGGCGGTACGGGATCATTGTTGGTGTCGAGTTCGGACTGGCCGGCGCGGGCGCCGCCCTCCTGGGGGTGTTCGGCCAGCCGGATTACATCCCCGTGTGGATCTGCGCCGTGGTGGGCGTCCACTTCCTGCCGCTGGCACCGGTGCTCCGCGACCGGAACCTCATACCGCTGGGCATCCTGGTCACGGCCACCGCCGTCGCGGCGTTGGTGGTCGGCCTGACCACCAGTGCGGCGCCGAGCACGATCACCGGGGTCGGCGCGGGACTGTCGCTGTCGTCGTTCGGTGTGCTCGCGCTCGTCGGGGCACTACGCCAGCCGCGATGAGCGCCGGCACGGTGCCGATCGGGCCGACGCTGGTCGTCGCCCTGCTCGGGTTGACCGTGGCGGCTGCCGCCGTGTTGCAGGTGAGCGGGGTCGGCCGGGGCCGGGCGGTACTGACCGCGGCCGCCCGGGCCACCGTGCAGCTCGGCGTGGTGTCGCTGGTCATCGTCGCCGTGCTGCGGGCCTGGTGGAGCACCGGCGTGTTCATCGTGCTCATGTACGTGGTCGCCAGCGTCACCGCCCGCCGGCGGATCGGGCCGTCCTGCCCGCGCCGGGTCGCCCCCCTCGCGATCGCGGCCGGGGTGGTGCCGAGTCTCGGCGTACTGCTGGTCAGCCGGGCGCTGCCGGCGACGCCGCTGGTGGTGCTGCCGACGGCCGGCATCCTGATCGGCGGGGCGATGACCGCGACCAGCCTCGCCGGCCGGCGCACCCTGGACGAGCTGCGCACCCGCCACGGCGAGTACGAGGCCGGCCTGGCCCTGGGGCTGCTCCCCCGCGACGCGGCGCTGGAGATCTGCCGGCCGGCCGCCGGGCAGGCGCTCATCCCTGCGCTGGACCAGACCCGCACGGTCGGGCTGGTCACCCTGCCGGGCGCGTTCGTCGGCGTGCTGCTGGGCGGGGCGGGGCCGCTGGAGGCCGGGGCGACCCAGCTGCTCATCCTGCTCACCCTGCTGGCGGTCGAGGCGGTGGCGATCGCGCTGGCCCTGGAACTGCTCGTGCGCGAGCGGGCCCGCACCGCGCCCTGATCCCGCCCGGCCTGGGTGTAGTCGGAACGCGAACGGGTACAGGCGGCCGGTGACCAGGGTCCGTAGCCTGCGCGTTCGACCCGACCTGCTCTACGTGGCGAGCGGGTGGAGCACCCTGGTCACCGACGTGCGTGGCCGGATCAGCGGCACCGATCCGCAGGGCTTCTTCGCCCGTAACACCCGGGTGATCAGCCGGGAATGGATCACCGTCGACGGCCGGGAGCCGGTCCCGTTCGCCACCGGCAACGTGCGGGGGCACGCCCAGCTCTCGTACGCGGAGCTGGGCAACGGGGAGGAACTGCCGTCACGAGCGGCGTACCTGCAGACCGAGCGGTTCGTCGGAGCGGGACTCCGGACCCGGTTCACCGTGGTCAGCTACGCCGCCCTGCGCCTGGAGTTCGCGCTGCAGATTCGGGTCGCGGCGGACTTCGCCGACACCAGCGAGGCGGAGACGGGGCGACGGTTGCAGGTCGGCGAGGTGGACACCCGGTGGGATCCGGCGGCGGGGGAACTGCGCCTGACCTACCTGTGTGACGGCCTCGACCGGGCGGTCGCGGTCGTGATCCGGGCCGACGCCCCGGTGGCGTACGGCGACGGCGCGTTGCGCGTCGAGCTGGCGGTGCCGCCGCGCGGCAGCGCCTCGGTGGAGCTGCTGGTCGAGCCGGTCTTCGACGGGGTCCGACTGGCCGCTCCCACGGCGACGTTCCTCGAGCCGGATGACTCCGCCGCCCGGGCCCGGTCCCGGCTGATCGGCGAGCTGGCCGATTTGAGCAGCAGCAATTTCGACGTGACGGCGGCCTGGCGGTGTGCCACGCACGACCTGGCCGTGCTGCCGCTCGGCGAACCGGCCGGCCCGGCGGCGCCGATCGCCGGGTTGCCCATCTACCAGGAGATCTTCGGTCGGGACACGATGACCGCCTCCTGGCAGGCACTGCTGGCCGGTTCGACAATGCTGGGCGACAGCCTGCGGCTCATCGCCGGGCATGTGGGTGAGCGGCTGGACGACTGGCGCGACGAGGAACCGGGCAAGCCGCTGCACGAGGCCCGGCACGGGCCGGTTTCCGCGCTCGGGTTGAACCCGTTCAGCAGCTACTACGGCGACTGGTCGACGGCGCCGGACTTCCTGGTCTTCCTCGGGCAGTTCCTCGCCTGGACCGGTGACCTGGACACCGTGCGGGAGTTGCTGCCGACGGCCCGGCGGGCGCTGGGCTGGATCGAGCGGTACGGCGACCCCGACGGCGACGGCTTCCTGGAGTACCACTCCCGCTCCCCGGCGGGGTTGAAGAACCAGGGCTGGAAGGACTCGGACACCGCGATCGTCGACGAGGACGGCCGGCTGGTGACCGACCCGATCGCGACCAGCGAGTTGCAGGCCTACTGGTATGCCGCGCTGCGGCACGCTGCCGTGGTGTTCACGGTGACCGGCCATCCGGCGCGGGGCGCCGCCCTGCTGGCCCGGGCCCGGGCGCTGCGCCGCCGTTTCCATCGCGCGTACTGGCTGCCCGAGCGGGGCTGTTACGCGATGGCGCTCGGGCCGGACAAGCAGCCGGTGCGCTCGACCAACTCCAACGACGGGCACCTGCTGGTCAGCGGCATCGTGCCGGCCCGGGCCGCCGCACTGGTGGCGGACCGGCTGCTGGCGCCGGACATGTTCAGCGGCTGGGGGGTGCGAACCCTGTCGGCCGACCACCCCGCGTACAACCCGTTCAGCTACCACCGGGGCAGCGTCTGGCCGGTGGAGGCGGGCACGATCGGCCTGGGGTTGGCCCGGTACGGCTGCTGGGACCACCTGCACCGGCTGGCCGAGGGGATGTTCGCCGCGGCGGCCCTGTTCGAGGAGCACCGCCTGCCCGAGGTGCTCAGCGGGCTGCCCCGCGACCCGGCCCACCCGCACCCCGGCATCTACCCGAACTCCTGTTCCCCGCAGGCCTGGTCGGCCAGCGCGATCGTCGCGCTGGTCCAGGCGCTGCTGGCGCTGCGGCCCGCCGCGCCGCTGCGCACGATCTTCGTGGATCCGCATCTGCCCGAGTGGCTGCCCGACCTACGGCTGGAGGGCGTACGGGTCGGGCACGCCACGGTCGACCTGACGGTACGACGGCGGCGCGGCGGGCGGACCTCGGTGACCGTGCGCGGCGACCGGCTGGCGGTGATCCGCCGCGCCCCGCGCCAGGCGATCTCCCCGCACGGGCGCCGGATGTAACCAGACCCGATCCGGGAATCCGCCCCGGAACTTCCGCGGCACAGAACGAAGGGACTGACATGGAGAGTCGCGCCAAGGCGATGGGACACAGCGTCCACCCCATCCTGATCGTTTTCCCGTTGGGGCTGCTCATCACTGCGGTGATCTTCGACATCCTCCACCTGATCACCAGTCGGACGGGATTCCAGATCTCGGCCGCGTACACGATGGGCATCGGCGTCCTCGGCGGTCTGCTCGCCGGGGTGTTCGGTTTCACCGACTGGCTGGGCATCCCCTCCGGTACGCGCGCGAAGCGGATCGGCGCCGTGCACGGCCTCGGCAACGTGGTGGTGCTGGCGCTGTTCGCGGCGAGTTGGTTCCTGCGGCTGGCCGCTGTCAACTGGGACACGCACGCCCCGGCCCTGATCTGCAGCTTCGTCGGCATCGTGCTGATCGGGGTGACCGGTTGGCTCGGCGGTGAGTTGGTGGAGCGGCTCGGGGTCGGCGTGAGCGACGGGGCGGGCGTGAACGCGCCGAACTCGTTGTCACGCCGCTCCGGAAGCCGGGCCCGGACCCGTGGCGCCTGAGTGGGCGTCCCTCGCCGGCCGCCGGCTCAGCCGAGGCCGATCTGCTTCATGAAGGTGGTCAGGTCGTAGAAGAGGTTCTCTTCGACGACCTTGCCGTCGACCCAGTGGGCGACTGTGCAGAAGTCCACGTCGAAGGACTTGCCGGTGGGCGGGATCTGGTTGCCGTCCGGGCCTTTCATGGGGCCGGTCATGGTGCCGGTGAAGCGGGCGATGGAGCAGGTCCACTCACCCGAGGCGAACAGCACCTTGTACGGCCGGTTGCCGAGGCGTTGGTCGGGGAAGGCGGTGAAGAAGTCCCTCGCCTCGGCCTCGTGGTTGTGCTGGCCGTGGGTCTCGGGCTTGCCGGGCCACCGGACCACCACGTCGTCGGCGTGGCGGCTGTTGAACGTCTCAAGATCCTGGTCGTTCCAGGAGTCGTCGAGCGTCTGCATGAGTTCCATGTTTCGCTGCTCGACACCCATCACCGGTCCCCGCATCCGTCGACGTCACCTACGACGCCGTCACGTTATCGGGTTGTTCGGTGCATTTCAGGCAATTGGCCAATCGCCGGGGAGGAGCTTGTCCAGGGTGATCGGCAGGTCGCGGACGCGGACGCCGGTGGCGTGGTAGACGCCGTTGGCGATCGCCGCTGCCACGCCGACGATGCCGATCTCACCGACGCCCTTGGTCCCCATCGGGTTGACGTACGGGTCCTCCTCTTCGATCAGGTGGACCTCGATCGCGCCGACGTCGGCGTTGCTGCTGATGTGGTACTGGGCGAGGTCGTGGTTGACCACGTGACCGAACCGGAGATCGAGCACGCTCTGTTCGTGCAGCGCCATGGACAGACCCCAGGTCATTCCGCCGAGCAGTTGCGAACGGGCGGTCTTCGGGTTGACGATCCGGCCGCACGCGAACACCCCCAGTTGCCGGGGTACCCGTACCTCGCCGGTCTCCTCGTGCACCCGCACTTCGGCGAACTGCGCGCCGAAGCTGTGCATCGCGTACTGCTTGAGGTAGGGGTTTTCCGGCATGTCGGCGGTAACCTCCAGCCCGTGCGCCGGCACGGTGCCGCCGTGTTCGGCGGCCAACCGCTGGCGCAACTGGTCGGCGGCTGCGCAGATCGCCGAGCCCCAGCTGGTGATCCCCGACGATCCACCCTCCTCGGTGGCCGGCGGGTACGCGGTGTCCCCGATCCGCAGGTCGACCTGCTCGACGTCGACCTGCAACGTGTCGGCGGCGACCTGGGCCAGCGCGGTCCGGGTGCCGGTACCGATGTCCGCGGCCGCGATCAGTACGACGTACCGGCCGTCCGGGCCGACCCGGATGGTCGCCTTCGACCCGGGCAGCCGCAGCACCGGGTACGAGGCGGCAGCCACCCCGGTGCCCACCAGCCAGTTCCCCTCGCGGCGCGCCCGCGGGGTGGGGTCGCGCTGCGCCCAGCCGAACCGGCGGGCGCCCTCGCGCAGGCAGGCAACCAGGTTGCGGCTGGAGAACGGCAGGCCGAAAAGGGGGTGCACGTCCGGCTCGTTGCGGATCCGCAGTTCTATCGGGTCCAGACCGCAGGCGATGGCCAGCTCGTCCATTGCCGACTCGAGCGCGAACATGCCGGACGCCTCCCCGGGCGCCCGCATGATCGTCGGCGTCGGGACGTCCAGGTCCGCCACCCGCTGCCGGGTACGGCGGTTCGGTGCGGCGTACATGCCTGGGGTGGCTCTGGTGCTCTGCTCGGCGAACTCCCTGACCTTCGAGCTCTGCTCGATCGAGTCGTGGTCGATCGCGACCAGCCGCCCGTCGCTGCCGGCGCCGAGCCGGACCCGCTGAATCGTCGGCGGCCGGTAGCCGGTCTGGGAGAACGTCTGCTGCCGGGTGAGCGCGAACTTCACCGGTCGGTCCGGAACGAGCCGAGCGGCCATCGCGGCGAGCACGACATCGGCCCACGGATAGACCTTCGACCCGAACGCGCCGCCCACGTGTGGCGATATCACCCGTACCCGGTCCGGTTCGAGCCGGAACGCAGCAGCTATCGCGGCTTGAATCCGATTCACCCCCTGGGTCGACAGGTGCAGGGTGAACCGATCGTCCGCCCAGCAGGCGACTGTGGTGTGCGGCTCCAGCGCGTTGTGGTTGTTCCAGGAGGTGCTGTAGGCCTGGTCCACCCGGACCGCCGCCGAGTCCAGGGCCGCGTCGACGTCACCCTCGGCGGTGTGCATCGGGAAGATCGGCAGCACCTCGTTCGGCACCCGCAGTGCCTCCCGGTGCACCTCGCCCCGCAGGTCGACGGTGTGCGGCCGCGCCTCATAGTCGACTCGGACCAGGCCGGCGGCGTGCCGGGCGATCTCCGAGGTCTCCGCGATCACCGCGCCGACGAACTGGCCCCGGAACGCGACCTCGTCGGACTGCAGGATGCGCAGGTCACCGCTGTCGGTGGCGACCCGGGGCGCGTTCTGGTACGTCAGCACGGCCAGCACGCCCGGCTGGGCACTCGCCTGGCTGCAGTCGATTCCGGTGATCCGGCCGGCGGCGACGGTGCTCTGCACCGGAAACAGGTACACCGGGCGCGCGGCCGGCTGTTCGAAGGCGTACCGGGCCAGGCCGCGCACCTTCTCCGCGCCGTCGAACCTGTCCAGCGCCTGGCCCATGGCCCGGGGCGTGACCGGGGTCATCGCAGCCCGCCGGTCAGATCCAGCAGCGTACGCACCATGGTGTTGCGGGCCAACGGGACCTTGAACGCGTTTCCCGGCAACGGTCGGACGTCGGCAAGTTCGGCCTCGGCGGCCTGGCGAAACCGCTCCGCGTCGGCCGGGCCGCCGCGCAACAGCTCCTCGGCCTTGGCCGCCCGCCACGGCTTGTGTGCCACCCCGCCGAGCGCCACCCGTACGTCACGCACCACGCCATCCGCCACGTCGATCGCGGCGGCCACCGCGACCAGCGCAAACGCGTACGACGCCCGGTCGCGGACCTTGCGGAAGTGGGAGCGGGCCGCGAACGGCAACGGCGGCAGGTCGATCGCGGTGATCAGCTCACCGTGCTGGAGCACGGTGTCCCGCTGCGGTTCCGGCCCGGGCAGCCGGTGCAGCTCGGTCATCGGGATCACCCGCTCCCCGTCCGGCCCCACGGTACGCACCACCGCGTCCAGCGCGGCCAGCGCGACGGCCAGGTCCGACGGATGGGTCGCGACGCACTCCGGTGAGGTGCCGAGGATGGCGAGGTCGCGCTGGTGCCCCTGGATCGCGGAGCAGCCGGTCCCGGGTTCACGTTTGTTGCACGGGGTGGTGACGTTCTGGAAGTACGGGCAGCGGGTGCGCTGCAACAGGTTCCCGGCGGTGGTGGCGAGATTGCGCAGTTGGCCGGAGGCGCCGGAGAGCAGGGCCTGGGAGAGCATCGGGTAGCGCCGCCGGATCAGCGGGTCGGCGGCGAGGTCGCTGTTGGGAGTAGCAGCGCCGATCCGTACCCCGCCCTCGGGCAGCTCCTCGACCCGGTCGGACGTCAGCCGCCGTACGTCGACCAGCAGGTCCGGCCGGGCCACGTCGAGCTTCATCAGGTCCACCAGGTTGGTTCCCCCGCCCAGGAAGGCCCCGTGCGGCGCCTCGGCGAGCAGCGCGACAGCGCCGGACACGGTGCCGGCGCGCTCGTAGCGGAATGTCCTCACCGCCGGGCCGCTTCCTGGATCGCCGGCACGATGTTGGCGTACGCGGCACAGCGGCACAGGTTGCCGCTCATCCGCTCGCGGACCTCGTCGTCGGTCAACATCGCCCCGGTCGGGCCGTCTCCCCCGCCACTGCCCACGCCGGCAGGCTGGCCCGCGGTGACCGCGCTCGGCCAGCCGGCCTCGGCCTCGCGCAGCATGCCGACCGCCGAGACGACCTGACCCGGCGTGCAGTAGCCGCACTGGAAGGCGTCGTGGCGGATGAAGGCATGTTGCATCGGATGCAGCTCACCGTCCGGCGCCAGCCCGGCGGCCGTCACCACCTCCGCACCGTCGTGCGCCACGGCGAGCACGAGGCAACTGTTGACCCGTCGGCCGTCGAGCAGCACCGTGCACGCACCGCACTGCCCGTGGTCGCATCCCTTCTTGGCACTGGTGTTGCCCAGCCGCTCGCGCAGGGCGTCGAGCAGCGTGGTGCGGACATCCACGGTCAGTCGGTGCGGGGTCCCGTCCACCCGGATATCGACTTCGACTTCCATCCTCGCCGACCCCCGGCACCGTCCCGCCAACCTGACGGGGTCGAGAGTAGCCAGGACAACCCGATATGTTGCAGAAACAGGGGGATTGCCTGTTTGCCATCACGGGGGAAACGCGAAACGCGGGGTCGACAGCCCCTTTTCGAACAAGTGTGCGAACATGGGTGCGTGTCGAGTGAGGCCACGATCCTGCACGCCGACCTGGACGCGTTCTACGCGTCGGTCGAGCAGCGCGACGATCCCCGGCTGCGCGGCCGGCCCGTGATCGTCGGCGGCGGGGTGGTGCTGGCCTGCAGCTACGAGGCGAAGGCGCGCGGGGTGCGCAGCGCGATGGGCGGGCGGCAGGCCCGGCGACTCTGCCCGGAGGCGATCGTGGTCCCGCCGCGGATGGCCGCGTACACGGCGGCGAGCCGGGCGGTGTTCGACATCTTCCGGCAGACCACGCCGCTGGTGGAGGGGCTCTCCATCGACGAGGCATTCCTTGACGTGGGTGGGCTGCGCCGGCTGGTCGGCCCGCCCGCCGACATCGCGGCGCAACTGCGCCGGGAGGTACGCGAACACGTCGGCCTGTCGATCACCGTCGGCGTGGCCCGGACGAAGTTCCTGGCCAAGGTGGCCAGCGGGGTGGCCAAGCCGGACGGGCTGCTGGTCGTCGCGCCGGAGCGGGAGCTGGCGTTCCTGCACCCGCTGCCGGTGGAACGGCTGTGGGGCGTCGGGCCGGTCACCGCGGGGAAGTTGTGCGACCGGGGCATCCGTACGGTGGGGCAGGTGGCCCGGCTCGACGAGGCGACCCTGGTGTCGCTGCTCGGCACGGGCGCCGGCCGCCACCTGCACGCCCTCGCCCACAACCGCGACCCCCGCCCCGTGCAGGTCGGGCGGCGACGGTCCTCGATGGGAGCCCAGCACGCGCTCGGCAACGAGCCGCACTCCCCGGCCGAGCTGGACGCCGTGCTGGCCGGGCTGGTCGACCGGGTGACCGGGCGGATGCGCGCGGCACACCGCACCGGGCGCACGGTGACCCTCCGGCTGCGCTTCGCCGACTACACCCGGGCGACCCGCTCGCACACGCTCGGCAAGGCGACGGCACAGACCGGGCCGCTGCGGGAGGCGGCGCGGGCGCTGCTGCGCACGGCGCTGCCGGAGATCGAGAGCCGGGGCGTGACGCTGCTCGGGGTGTCCGTCGGCAACCTCGATGACGGGCACATGCAGTTGACGCTGCCGTTCACCCGCGACCCGGGTGCGGAACTGGATGCGGCGGTGGACGCGGTCCGGGACCGGTTCGGCTCGACGGCGCTGACGAGGGCCGTGCTGCTCGGCCGGGATCCCGGCTTGGAGATGCCCCGCCTGCCGGACTGACCGGGGTATGGTCCGCGCATGTCGATCTTCCGGACGCCGCAGGTGATCCTGTTCAGCGAGGACGTCACCCGGGCCGCCGCCTTCTACACGCGGCTCGGGTTTACCGAAACCTTCCGGGTGCCCGCCGAGGGCGGGCCGATCCACGTCGACCTGACCCTCGACGGTTACCGGATCGGGATCGCGTCGGTCGTCTCCACCCGGGCCGACCACGGCCTCGACCCGGTGCCCTCGGGTCAGCGCGCGGCGGTCGTCCTGTGGACCGACGACACCGCCGCCGCGTACGCGACGCTCACCGCCGACGGCGCACCCGCCCTGGCCGCCCCGCACGTCTGGCTCCACCGGCTGCTCATCGCCTGGACGGCCGACCCGGACGGCAACCCGATCCAGCTCGTCCAGCAGCTGCCGGCCCGATAACCGGTCGTGGCACCGGGCGCCGCTGCCGCACAATCAGCCGATCATGAGTACGCGCCTGCGGGCCATCGCCCGAGACACCCTGGACATCCTCGACGCCGGCCGGTACGTCAACGGCCGGGGCGAGACGGTGCACCTCGCCGATCCGGTGCGCGCCGCGGTCGCCGGCACCCGCCTGCACCTGCCTGACGAGCCGCTGCCCACCCCGCCGGTTGACGGCGCCGGGCCGGTGGTGGAGGTGACCGGGGAGAGCACTCTGCTGGCCGCCCGGCGCCTGGCCGCCGGCGGGGACGTCGCCGCGCTGATGTTCGCCTCGGCGAAGAACCCGGGCGGCGGTTTCCGCACCGGCGCGCAGGCGCAGGAGGAGAGCGTCGCCCGGGCGTCCGCGCTGTTTCCCTGCCTGATGTCCGTCCCCGAGTTCTACGATTTCCACCGCGAGCAGCGGGATCTTCTCTACAGCGACCGGGTCATCCATTCACCGCGGGTCCCGGTGTTCCGCGACGACAAGGGGCGGCTGCTCGACGCCGCCCACGCGGTGTCGTTCCTGACCGCCGCCGCACCCAACCGCGGCGCGGTGCTGCGCAACCAGCCCGCCGACGTCGACGAGGTCGGTCCGGCGCTGCGTACCCGGGCGCGTCGGGTGCTCGCCGTCGCCGCCGCATACGGACATCGGCGGCTGGTGCTCGGCGCGTGGGGGTGCGGGGTGTTCCGCAACGATCCGGCGACGGTGGCGGAGGCGCTCGCGCTCGCCCTCGGCGACACGGCGGGCTGGTTCGACCAGGTCACCTTCGCCGTGCTCGACCGGGCGGACGGGCCCGTGCGCGCGGCGTTCGCCACCCGCTTCGGCGCGACCTGACCGGCGCGCGGTGATCGCCGGGCAGGGACCGGCGATCACCGCTGGTACGAACTACGCGATGCGACGGATCCGGCGGATGGCGAGGTAGAGCAGGAGCAGGGCGAGTACGACGAAGATGCCGGTCTCGATGCTCTGGAAGAGCCAGAATCGGTCCCCCGGCTGGTAGAGCTGCCAGTTGTAGGCGCCCGGCCCGAGGCCCAGATCGGCACCGCAGGCATCGCCGGCCGGCCCGCCACCAGCCGGCGGGCAGGCGACAACAGCGTCGGGCGCCACCATCTTTCCGTCGGCGTTGCGGACTCCGCTGGCGAGGACCCAGTCGCCAAGGGACATGACCGGTTGGGCCCCTTCCACGGGGGAGGTGAGGGTGAGTGCGGGCTGATAGTGCGGCCGAACCAGGATCGCCAGTGCCGCTCGCATGCCGACGAATCCGACGAGGGTGACGGCCATGGCGGGTAGCATCCGGCGCCATACGGTGCCGGCGAAGATGCCGAGCGCCACGGCGAAGAGGGTGTAGCCGATCGGGACGACGCCGAGCAGGTCGAAGACCATGATGCCCATCCGGCCCCCGCGTGCGGCCTGGGTGATTGGGCTCGCCCACCACGACATGCCCAGGCCGTAGCAGATCGAGAGGGCAACCGTGGCCGCGCCGACCAGGCCGAACTTCACCAGCGCCCAGTGGGTGCGGCCGACGCCCTGGGTCCAGGCGAAGCGGTGCGTGCCGTGCTCCACTTCGCGGGCGACCAGTGGGGCGCCCCAGAACAGGCCGACCAGCATCGGCAGGACGAGCAGCAGGACGGCCACGAGATTGAGGGCGCCGTAGCGGTTGGTGAAGCGGCGGAAGCCGGCCTGGCAGGCGTCCGCGGTGGCCTGGGCCACGTCGGTGCGGGCCATCTCCCGTACGCAGTCGGGCAGGCCGAGGTCGCTGAACGTGTGCCGCATCGACAGGCCGATCGGGATCATCAGGGCGGCGAGCGCCGCGAACCCGATGAGGGTGAACAGCAGTTGCTTGCGGTGTTGCCGCCAGGTCAGCCAGATCATGCCGGCACCCCCCACTCGGTGTGACTGGTCATCGTGTCGCCGTCGGCAAGGTAGGCCAGGATGATGTCCTCGACGCTGACCTCGCGAACCGTCCAGGCGGGATCATCGATCGGCCGGTCGGTGCGGACCAGCAGCGTGGACTGTCGGTCGGTGTGGCTGGCCCGGACCACCGCAGCGACGCCGACGGGCGGCGTGCCGTCGAGTCGGGGGCCGACCAGTTGCCGGTGCCCGGCCGCGATCTCGTCGACCGGGCCGGTGAGTTGCACCCGGGCGGCGTGCAGCACGATCAGGTAGTCGCAGACCCGCTCCAGATCCGCCAGCAGGTGCGACGAGAGCAGCACCGTGGTGCCAGCGTCGGCCACGCTACCCATCAGCGATTGCAGGAACTCCCGCCGGGCCAGCGGGTCCAGGCTGGCGACCGGCTCGTCGAGCAGCAGCAGCCGGGGCCGTTTGGCCAGTGCGAGCGCGAGCGCGACCTGGGCGCGTTGCCCGCCGGACAGTTTGCCGACCGGCCGGTTGGGTGGGATGCCGAGCTGGGCCAGTCGGTTGCGGGCCAGGGCCGCGTCCCACCGTCGGTTCAGTTTCGCGCCGGCGGTGACCAGTTCGGCGGCGCTGAAGTCCCGGTACAGCGGGGTGTCCTGGGCGACGAACCCGATGTCGGCCAGGGTGTTCGTGTTGTTGTAGGGCGACTCGCCGAACACCCGCACGGCCCCCGCGTCCGGGCGGAGCAGGCCGACGGCCATGTGCAGCAGGGTGCTCTTGCCCGCGCCGTTCGGTCCGACCAGGGCGGCGACCCGCCCGGCCGGCAGGTGCAGCGAGCAGTCCCGCAGCGCCCAGGTGCTGCCGTACCGCTTGCCTAACTGGTCGGCCTCCAGGACCACGTCCATCTTCTGTCCTCTCCTCCGCTCACGCGGGCTCCTTTTGCTGTGCTTCGTCGGCGAGTGCGGCCCGCATGGTGGTCTCCACCAGAGCGGTGACGTCCTCCGGGGTGAGCCCCGCGGACCGCGCCCGGTGCAGCCACGCCACCAGGTCCTCGCGCAGCTCGGCCTGGTTGGGCAGGGACGCGCCCGCCAGGGTGCGCGTGACGAAGGTGCCGACCCCGGGGCGGCCGCCGACCAGGCCCTCGATCTCCAGTTCGCGGTACGCCTTGAGCACCGTGTTCGGGTTGATCGCCAGCGACTGCGCGACGTCACGAACCTTTGGTAGTTGGTCGCCCGGCATCAGCAGGCCGACCCGCAGCGCCTGTTTCACCTGCTGCACCAGCTGCATGTAGGTGTTCACCTTTGACCGGCTGTCCAGCACAAACTCGATCACTCAGGGCGGTCCTCTCTATTGTCCTACAGCAGTAGGACTATGGGACAGCGTCGTCGCGATTGGAGCCACTGTCAAGGCCGGCCGTGGCGGGTCGCGCGATTGGGTGACAGGAGGGCCGAGTGAGCGCGTCGGCGACCCTGTCGGTGGCAGGCCGTACCCTGGCGTCCGTGGTGGCTTCGATCGACCGCGTGGAGGTGCTCGGCTTTCGCGCGCGCGCCCAGCAGCTCGACCGCACCGACGGCACGTTGGCCGACACCGCCGTGCTGGAGATCGGCGCGCAGGACACCGGCCCGGACGGCGGGCTGTGGGCGCTGCGCAACCGTGGCCTGGACGGCTCGGCACTCGCCGATCACGGCCTGGCCACGCTCTGGACGGTGCGCGGCGCTCCGCATCTTTACCGCCGCGAGGACCTGCCGCAGGTCGCTGCGGCAGTGACGCCCTTCTCCGACGCCGACGCCGGCAAGCGCATCTACGACGCGGCCAAGCCGTTGCGGGCGGCCGGCATCGGCAACCTCGCCGCGCTGGACGCCGTTGCCGCCGCCATGCGATCGGTGGTGACCGCGCCGCTGGTCAAGGGCGAGGTGTCCGCCCGGGTCGCCGCCCTGATGGACGCCCCCTACCTGCGGCACTGCCGGCCGTGCGACGCCACCCACCTCTACGAAATGCCGTTCCGGCTCGCGGCGGTGCGCGCCGGGCTGGAACTGCGGGCCGGCACCTCCCCGCCGGTGCTGCAACCCATCGCCGGTCTCCGACCGGCGGCTCGGGTGTCGGAGCGGTTCGACCTGATCCGCGCCTACCTGCGGCTGCTCGGCCCGGCCACCCCCAAGCACGTCGCCGACTACCTCGACGCCCCGGTCAAGGACGTCAAGGCCCGCTGGCCGGCCGACGCCGTCGAGGTGTCCGTGGCCGGCGAGACCCGCTGGGTGCTGCCCGCCGACGCCGACCAGTTCGACGCGCCACGCCCGCAACTGGTCCGGCTGCTCGGTCCGTTCGACCTGTTCCTGCAGGCCAAGGACCGCCCGCTGCTGGTCGACGAGCCGGCCCGAGCCAAGGCCCTCTGGCCAGTGCTCGGTCGGCCCGGCGCGGTGGTTGCCGACGGTGAGATCGCCGGCACCTGGCGACCGCGCCAGTCCGGCGGCAAGCTGACCGTGCAGGTGCAGTTGTGGTCCGGGGCGTCCGCCCGCGTCCGGGCCGCCATCGGGGAGCAGGCCGAGCGGCTGGCCGCGCACCGCCAGGTCCGCCTGCTCAGGGCTGACTTCGTCGACTGACCAGGGCGCGGGAAGCCCGACCGGTGCCAGCACAGCTGGTCCTTCCTCGGCGTGTCGACCAGGTCAGCTGTCACCGATCACGAACCCGACCTCCTGTGTGTAGGAAATCTTCCGGGCAGGTGTTGACTTTGGTGATTTCCAACACAACAATCGCCATCTATATCGACGTTCATCGCTGTCGATTACCGACGATGGGAGGAGGTAACCATGGGAGCTCTGCAAGGCGAGGTGTCCTGGTTCTGCTGCGGCAGCGCCTGGGGTCCCTGCGGCACCGCGGGCGGCGGCGCCTGCGGCACCTGCAAATCGGGCAACTACCAGCACGCCTGGCCCAACGCCTCGGACGCCTGTAACGCCATCACCCGCCCGGACGCCTGCGGAATCAGCATGAGCCGCCGCGGCTGCGGCTTCGTGCACTACACCACCAACCTCTGCAACGGCGCCCGGGTCGGCACGAGCATCGCCGACTGCGGGCCGCGCACCGTCTCGTTCTGCGGCGAGCGCACGTGCTGCGGCTCGGCCTGCGGCAGCAACCGGGTCGTCGACCTGACGCCCGCGGCGTACAGCGCTATCGCCAGTCTGTCCACCGGCCTGCAGCCCTGCACGATCGACATCGTCTGAACGGGAGGGCGCCATGATGCACCAGACCCTCAACCGCCGGCGACTGCTCGCCGCCGCCGCGCTCGGTGGCGTCGTGGGCGCCACCGGGCTCGGCTCGCTCGCCCCCGAGGCGGCCTTCGCCGCCGAGGCCGCCGCCATCGCACCCGGGGCACCGGACCCGAACTTCGCCGAGGGCCGGATCAGCAAGGTCTCCGGACACATGCTGCTGGTCACCGGCTCGGACACCGTGCTGCACTCGATCCGGGTCACCAACGGCACAAGCATCTGGAAGCTGCACCCGACCACCTTCGACCAGGTGGCCGTCGGGGACGGCCTCTACGCCCGCGGCGTCCGCCTGCCCGACGGCACGCTCGCCGCCGACTCCATCTGGGTCAACATCGTCAACCTGCACGCGCACATCGCGTCGGTCGGCCGCAACATGGTGCACCTCGACCACCAGGGTCGCCGGATCGTCGCGCACGTCGTGCCGGGACGATCCGCCGCGGTCTACAACGGCACCCCGGCGATCAGCGACCTGTCGCTGCTGCGGGTCGGCCGGCACGTCCAGGTGCTCGGCGCCTGGCATCCGGACACCAACGAGATCAGCATCGCCACCGTCTACGCCGCCGCCTGACCGACGACGCCCGGGCGGTGCGCCGCGTACCGCCCGGGCACCGCCGGCCGGACAATCCGAGGGGACAACCCATGATCGAACTGATCGCGGCGCTGCAACCGCTGGTCGTCGGTGTGGTGCTGATCTGGTCCGCGCGCGTCAAGCTGTTCAGCCGGCACGCCGCCGAAGCCGCCAACCAATCGGCCCTCGTGCGGCTGCTCGGCCAACGCCGGGCGCTGCCCGCGTACCGGCTGCTCGGCGGCGTCGAGCTGACCCTCGGCGCGCTGCTCCTGCTGCCGCCCGCACTGCGGCTGGAGGCGGTCGCCGCGACCGTGCTGGCCGTCGGTTTCCTCGCCTACCTCACGTACGCCCGGCGGGCCGCACCCACCTCCTCGTGCGGCTGCCTGAGCGCCCGATCGGCACCGGTCTCCGGGCGCAGCCTGGGCCGGGCCGTGCTGCTGGTGGTGGCCGGCGGACTGGCCGTCGTGGCAGCTGGCGGCTGGCCGGCCGCGCTGTCCGCGCGGCCGCTGGCCGGCGCCGCCGTCCTGCTCGCCGAAGTGGCGGCGGTGGTGGCGCTCTCGCCGGAGCTGGACGTCGCCTGGCTGCTGCCGCTGCGCCGGCTGCGCGCCCGGCTGACCCACCCGCTGCGCGGTGGCACCGGCGTGCCGCTGCTCGCCACCGTGCAGCAGCTCCAGCTCAGTGACGCCTACCGGCGGGTCGCCCCGCTGCTCCGCTCCGACGTGCGGGAGCACTGGGACGACGGAGACTGGCGCTTCGTCGGGCACACCGCGCTCTATCAGGGCCGCCCGGTGACCGCGGTGTTCGCCGTGCCACTGGCCGACCAGCAGCCCGACGCGGTGCGGGTCGCCGTCGTCGACGACGCCACCGGCCACACGCTGCTGAGCATGGCCGGCACGGCGCCGCCCGCCGGCCCGCGGCTCACCGTCGTCCCCGCGTGACAGCGGCGGAACGTTCAACGCCGAGCCACCGGCCGCCTCGTCGGACCGGGCGGGCCTCATGGTCCCGCCTGGTCCGATCGGCTCTCGCACCGGAGTTCCGACGCGCCCCGGTGGCCGAGAGCCAGGCCTGCGGTCATTCGCAACGGTACGGTCCCGAGGTGACCACCGAAGCCCTGTTGCGCCGCGCGGACGCCGGCACGCTCGACTACTACCTGCTGCACGCCGAAACCGACGCCGCCCAGGCGGCCGGGCTGCTGGTCGAGGAGTTCGTCCTGGCCGACGACCTCTCCGCCATGCGGCTGAGCAGCGCCGGCTGGACCGCGGCCGACGGCGGCTGGTGGAGCTCCGCCGCGTTCGCCCGGGCGATCCGCGCGGACCAGCAGCTCCGCACCCGCCTGAGCGCCGTCGACCGCGCCGCCGCCGAGGCGACCTACCGCCGGCTCGGCGGCGGCACGCTGCCCGACGAGGAGGCGCTGCGCGGCCACTTCCACGACGACGTACCGCTGTCATCCGGGGCGCCGCTTCGGCTGGGGGCCGGCACGGACGTCCACCGGATCCTCTTCGCCGGCGAGTTGGACGATCGCCGGTTGGCCCGACTGAGCGCGCTGCTGCGGCTTGGCGACGTCCCGACCCCAACCGGACGGCAACCGGGTGTGGTCGGCACCGGGCACCTACGGGTCAACGACACGAACTTCCGGTGGGACCTGCGACGCGTCGGCGGCGCATGGTGCCTCGACGTGACATCGCAGCCGGCCGCCGGCGAGGCGCTGCGCTGGGTGCTGCGCCAGCTCAGCGCCGTGGCACGCGGCCACGGTCTCGTCCCCGCCACGGTCGACCGGCTCTCCTGAGTGTTAGGGCAGGTCGAGGACGAGATCGGCGACAGCGACACCGACGTTGCCGCCGTACCCGGCGCGGGCTGCGAATCGCGCGGCCGCCGGGTCCGTGCCCGGCCGGAGATGGGTCAGGATCAGGTGCCCGACGTCGGCATCCGCGGCCTGCCGGCCGGCCTGACACGCGCTCGACTGGTAGCGCCGCGAGTCCGGCGGCACCTGATCGAGATAGGTGGCCTCGGCGAGCAGCACGTCCGCGCCGCGCGCCAGTTCCACCACATCGGGGCTCGGGCCGGTGTCCCCGGTGTACGTCAGGACGCGGCCGCCGGCAGCCAGCCGGACGCCGGCATTGGGCACGAAGTGCGGCAGTGGGCGGGTCTCGGCGCGGAACGGGCCGATGTCGAGGTGACTGCCGGCGTTGAACTCGTGCAGCACGTAGGCGGCGTCCAGCACCCCGGGGCGGTCCAGCGCCAGCACCGCGTCGAGCGCGCCGGGCAGCGCGTACACCGGCAGCGGTGGCGGCGGATCGTCACGCAGCGTACGCGCCCGCAGCAGCGGGTTCAGGTCGGCGCAGTGATCGGGATGGCCGTGACTGATGAACACCGCGTCGACCTGGTCCGCGGTGATCCGTTCCAGCAGCCGCAGCACGGTGGCGTAGCCGAGGTCGACGAGCAGCCGGAACCCGTCATGTTCGACGAGGTAACCGCTGCACGCCTGACCCGCGTCGGGCCACACACCGCACCCGCCGAGCACCGTGAGCCGCACGCTGGAGACTGTACCGACCGGTGGGGGCCTGGCGCTCACGGACGACGCGGCTGCCCCCCTCACTCCTCGATCGCGCCGCCCACCCGGCGCAGGTGCTCACGGAACGTCAACGCCGGCTGCTCCTCCCGAGCGGTCAGGTACGCCCCGAAGCCGACCTGCGCCCGTAGCGACTCGCCGGCCCGGATCCGGTCGGCCTGCCGCCGCTCGAGGTCCCGGATGGACTCGGCGAGGTCGAACAGCTCCCCCAGCCGTCGGGCCGGTACGAAGAGCACGCCATCGTCGTCGGCCAGCGCCACGTCGTCCGACCCGACCTGCCACCGGCCCACCTGTGCCGAGGTCAACGCCTCGGCCGGCCGGGGGTCGAGCCGCTGCGGCCCGGTCGGCGTGGCGCCGACTGCTGCGCCTGCAACTGCCCACTCGGGCGGATCCGCGTTCGTATCGGGACTGGACGTGGGTGGCCTGCCCGATCAACCTGCCACCCACCGTCCCCGCCTCAGCGGTCCTGCACCTGCCCACCCTCCGCCTGGCAGGCCGGCAGGTGCGCGTCGATCTCGCCTACACGCATCCGGTGCCGAAGGCGAAGCACGCCGGGCATGAGGTGGCGCTGGGCGTGGACTGGGGGCTGAACACCCTCCTGTCCGCCGGAACCGTCCGCCTCCGTCCGGACGGTCGGATCACCGCGTTAGGTGCCGGCGGCCAGGTCCGCGCCGCTGGTGTCCTGGCCAAACAGCACCGCCTGCGGCGCCTGTCGGAACGGTTGCAGACCAAGGCCGATCACTACCAGCGGCTGCTCGACGGCTGCCCCGACGAGCACCTGCAAGCGAGACACGCGGTCCTGCGCGACGAGATCCAGTATGTGTCAGCCCGCCGCCGGACCTTGAACGACGCGCTTGCGTGGGCGGCCGCCCGCTGGGCGGTGGACCAGGCCATCGCCGCTACCGCGACCGTGATCTATCTGGAGGATCTGCGGTCGATGGAAGCCACGGGTATGGGCCGCACGTTGAACACGCGCCTGTCCCAGCAGGTCCGCGGGAAGATCGCCGACCGCATCCGACACCTCGCCGCCGAGCAGGGTGTCGCCGTGGTCACCGTCCCCGCCCGCAACACCTCCAAACACTGCCCGCAGTGCCTCACCCCGCTACGGCACCGTAAGGCCCCCGACCAGCCGACCGTCGCGGGCTGGAAGTGGGCCATCTGCCCCCACCCGTCCTGCGGCTGGCAGGGCGACCGCGACCACGGGGCCTGGCGGCGTATCGCCGCCCGGGGCCTCACCCACCAAGGTAAGACCGTCATCGACAAGACCACCGGTGCCATGGTGATCCGCGCGGTCGTCGACGCCCTCGAAGCTGCGGCCGTCGTCACCCCCACCACTACCAAGACCAGCCGGACGGATCGGTCCAAGACCGGCCCCACCGCGCGCAAGCCATCACGCCCCGCGCCCAGGCGACGCAGGGCACCCTCCCCCACCCGACCTCACGGCCGGGCGGGCAAGCGTCCGGAGGGACACGCACCAACGGACCGGCGGCTGCCCCGCGCAGCCCACCGGCACCAGAACGTGACCACGACCAGCACACCCACCACCGGCCACCAGGCCCGAGGAGCAGCGCTGGGCGCAGGATTCCACCTCCACGCCCACGCCACCCCACCCAGGTGGGAAACGATCCCGGAAACCTACTCCGACACAGGATCACTAAGCTGAACTGAGACGCTGAACACCGGTAGCCCGACCGCGCGGATGTCGACGGTGTCGCGGTGCAGTCCCCAGATCACCACCCCGGCCAGGCCGGCCGCCTGGGCCTCCAGCACCACCAGGTCGCCGACGCATGCCTCGTCGGTGCGCCCGGCGTTGTCCACCACCAGCACGTCGCCGGGCGCGGCCCGGTCGATCGCCTCGAGGAAGATGTCGACGCTGCCGGCGTGCCGGGCCGGTCGTACCCGCCCGACCGTCCGCCCGCCGGGCACCACCGGCCCCAATCCGGCCGGGGCGCAGCGTGCCGGGACACCGACCCGCAGGCCGGCGTGGGCGGTGGTCAGCGCGGCGAACCGCTGGCGCATGCTCTTCGGGTCGATGCTCATGGGCGCACCCTAATCAGCCGGGGTCAGCGGCGGAACGTCCGGTCGAGCAGGTCGAACAGGGCGGCCCAGTGCCGCTCGGTGGCCTGCTCGTCGTACATCGGGGTGTCGGACTGGCTGTAGCCGTGCGCGGCGCCGGGGTAGACCTCCGAGCGGTAGGTGACCCCGGCGGCGTCCAGGGTCTTCTCCAGCGTGGTGATCTGCTCGGCGGTCATCGACGGGTCCTGGTCGGCGTGGCCGAAGTACAGCTCGCCGGTGATCGAGTCGACGGCCAGGTGCGGGCTGTCCGGTGCGTCGGTGACCAACCGCCCGGCGTGGAAGGCCGCTGCCGCGGCGATCCGGTCCGGGTGGGCCTCGATGGCCCGCAACGCGTTCATCCCGCCCATGCAGTAGCCGGCGATCGCGGCCGGTCCGGACGCGACACCCGGCTGACCGGCCAGGAAGTCCAGGTAGGCGGTGGTGTCCCGGGCCACCACTGCCGGGGTCAGGGCCTGCATCATCGGGCGGAGCTGCTCGAACAGCGCCCCGCGCCGGTCGGGGTCCGCGAACGCGGACAGGTCGATCACCGGCGCGCGGCCGGCACGGTAGAGCAGGTTCGGCACCAGTACGACGTAGCCGCGGGCGGCGATCGTCTCGGCCATCCTCGCCACCGCCGAACGCAGCCCGAACGCGTCGGTGAAGACCAGGACGGCCGGGAAGGGACCGTCCCCGTCCGGCCGGACAAGAAACGCGTCGGACACGCCGTCGCCGGTCGGCACGTCCACGGTCGTCGTCTGCATTGGCGAACCTCCTCGCACTAGATCGTCTCGCCGTGCACGCTACCGGCGGCGTCTATGCCCGGTGTGCCACACCCCTGGTGGCCGATGGCGCCGCGCCGGGGCCGCCGTTTGGGGTGGCGGTGGCGGGGAAGTCCCGGGCAGCCATCCGAGAGAAGGGCCTTGCAGGTGGACGACAATCAGTTCATCGGCCTGGTAGCCACGCGTACGGGGACGTCGTCGGAACAGGCGACCGCACTCGTCCGGGCCACACTGACCACGCTGGCGGAGCGGATCGACGGCGGCGAGGCCCGGGACCTGGCCGGCCAGCTGCCGCGGGGCCTGCGGCCGTACGCTTTCGCCTCCGGTGAGACCGCCGAACGGTTCGGGCTCGACGTCTTCGTCGAACGGGTCAGCGGGCGCGCCGACATCGACGTGACGCAGGCGAAGGACGGAGTGACCGCGGTGTTCGACGTCCTCCGGCAGGCCCTGCCGCCCGCCGGGTACGGCGACGTCGTCTCGCAGCTTCCGGCCGAGTACGGCGAGGTCGCCGACCTGACCGCCCCCTTCGTCGAGCGTACGCGGTGAGTCCCGCTGATCCGCTGCGCCGACCACCGGACGCCGACGCGCAGGAGCAGCGGCAGGACGAGACCGTCGTCGGCCCCCCGGACCGGGTGTCGGACGCCGTGCCGGAGGCGTCCGAGGCCGACCTGGCGGAGCAGGGCGTCCTGCGGTCACCGAGCGACCAGGCCGACCTGGCCAGCTCGGTGCGCGGCGACCTCACCGCGGCCGACGCGCTGGAGCAGAACCAGGAGGTCCCGGTCCCGGACGAGGACCGTCGGGGCTGAGCGGGCCCGGTCCGCCGGCCCGCCGACCCGGATGCTGACCGGGCGGGCCTGGTGTCGTCCCCGGGTCAGTGCGCGGCGACGGCGAGCGCGGCCGGTTCGACCTCGGCCAGCCGCGCGGGCCGGACAACCACGAGCAGGACGGCCGTCGCCGCGGCCATGCCGCCAGCGACCACGACGGCCATGGCAACGCTGCCGGTGCCGAGCACGCCGACCAGCGGCGCCGCCAGCGCTCCGACGCCGAACTGCACCGAGCCGAGCAGCGCGGCCGCGGTGCCGGCCGCCTCCCCGTGCCGGGACAGCGCCAGGGCGGGTGCGTTCGGCATGGCGAGCCCGGCGGTGGCGAGCACCACCCACAGCGCGGCCAGGACGGCAGCGAGACCGCCGAAGCCGGTGGCGGCGACGGCGACCAGCACGGCCCCGGCCACGGTGCCCACGGCCAGGGCGGTGACGAGGATCCGCTGCGGCGAGTACCGGCGCAGCAGCCGCACGTTGAGCTGGGTGGCCGCGATCAGGCCGACGGCGCCGGCGCCGAAGGCGAGCCCGAACTGCTGCTCGTCGAGGCCGTACTGCTGTTGGAAGACGAACGACGACCCGGCCACGTACGCGAAGAGGGCCGCCATGGCGAGCCCGGTGACCAGCACGAGGCCGACGAACGTCCGGTCGCGCAGCAGCGCGCGGTAGTCCCGCAGGGTGGCGGCGGCGCCGCCGCGGCGGCGGCGCTGGGGCGGCAGGGTTTCCGGGAGCTGGAGGGCCGCGACGATGATCAACAGGACGCCGAAGACGGCGAGGGCGAGGAACACGCCCCGCCAGCTCGACCAGCGCAGCAGGCCGCTGCCGAGGGTGGGGGCCAGGATCGGGGCCACGCCCATCACCAGCATCAGGCGGGAGAACAGCTTGGCGAAGGCGGCGCCGCTGAACAGGTCGCGGACGACCGCGGTGGACACCACGGCGCTGGCCGCGACGCCCAGTCCCTGCAGCACCCGCAGTGCGCCGACCGTGCCGATGCCGGGGGCGATCGCGCACAGCAGGGACGCGACGATGTGCAGGCCGAGGCCGGCGAGCAGGGGCACGCGCCGGCCCACGGCGTCGGAGAGCGGGCCGATCAGCAGCTGGCCGACGGCGAGGCCGGCGAGGGTGCCGGTCAGGGTCAGCTGGACGGCCGCCGAGGTGGTGTGCAGGTCGGTGGTGATGGCCGGGAGGGCGGGCAGGTACATGTCGATGGTCAGCGGCCCGATGGCGATCAGGGAGCCGAGGACGAGCACGAGCCGCAGCCGTTGCCGGGTGCTCATCAGGTCACCGGCGAGCGTGGGTGTTTCGATCGTTTCGACGGTCGCGGTCATGAGGTCACGCCCGTGCGTGGGCGGGCGGAGAACTGTGCGGCGGTCACAACTGCCACCAAATCATCCGGCCGCTGTTCTCATTCCCGTACAAGAAGATGGTGCCTCAGCTCACATGCCTCGCGCACCCTTGACCAAACCGATCGGTGAACCGCTGCCCGACCGAGCCCAGTAATGGAGGAAACGGTGACAGACTACCCCAAGGCGGTCACCCCGGTCGACCACATCGAACCGGTGCCCCGCCGGATCCGCGCGTTCCTCGCCGCCGAGCCGGTGCTGGACACCACCCGAGCCCAGTACGTGTGGGAATGGCCGTTCTATCCGCAGTACTACATACCGAGCGCGGACGTGAACCGTGACCTGCTGATGGACGAGCAGCGCACGGAGCCGTCGCGGCGCGGCACCGCCCGGCTGCACGGGCTGCGGGTCGGCGACACCACCCGTGGTTCGTGCGCCCGGTGGTACGGGGACGACGCGCGGCCCGGGTTGGCGGACACGATCCGGTTCGACTGGGCGGCGCTGGACGCCTGGTTCGAGGAGGACGAGGAGGTTTTCGTCCATCCCCGCAACCCGTACGCCCGGGTGGACGCCCTGCGCTCCTCGCGCAGCGTGCGGGTGGAGCTGGACGGGACGGTGCTGGCCGAGTCGACGTCGCCGGTGCTGGTCTTCGAGACCGGCCTGCCGACCCGCTACTACCTCGACCGCACCGAGGTGAACTTCCGGCACCTCGTGCCGTCGGACACCACGACCGCCTGCCCGTACAAGGGGCGGACCGGCGGCTACTGGTCGGCGCGCGTCGACGGCACGGTGCATCCCGACCTGGCCTGGTCGTACCGCTTCCCCACTGCGGCGCTGCTGCCGATCGCCGGGCTGGTCGCCTTCTACAACGAGAAGGTGGACCTGATCGTCGACGGGGAGCGGCTGGCCCGACCGCGTACCCACTTCTCGTGACCTTGACGTCCGGTCACCGGGTCGCCGCACCAGGGGGTACGACCGTTGGCTGGCGTGCTCGGCTGCGGGGTACGGGGTGGTCCCACCATTCGGTGAGGTGCCTGGCCTGTCCGGGCCGGGTGTCGGTGTCGGCGTGCAGCCCAACGCCGGTTCGCAGCGGGAGTTGGCCGCGGGCGGGGCGCCGGCCTGCGCCGCGCCACCCGACGCGCCAGCCACTGCCCAAACGACCTGATCACCAGCGTGACCAGCGGTCACCCGACACGCAATGACCCTGGCCTCTCGGGCTCGCGGGCGGATTCGCCGTCCGCAGGGTGAGCTGCGGACGGCGAATGCCGGGTCAGGTCAGCTTTACTGCGCCGAGCCGTTGCTGCGGGGAATCGGCCAGCCGGGTTGCACTGGGTTCTGCCACACAGAGCAGGTCGCGGGCGGGCAACTGACCGGAGAGCAGGTAGCCTGTGGCGGCCGCCTCAACGCAGGCGTTGGGATACTCGCCAAGCACGCTGTGGTGACTCGCCGGGACGGTGATCAGGCGGGAATTGGGCATCATCCGGCGGGTTGTCAACGCGCCGCGATATGGCGTAGCGGGATCACCCGTCGAGTTGATCAAAAGTAGGGGCACCCGACTGCCGGCCACGCTCGGCTGATGCCTACGCTCGATGTCCGGCCAGAACGCGCACGGCGTGATGTTCGCGGTAGCCGGCCCGAAGAATGGGTAGGCGCGGCTGTCCATCGCGTGCTCGATCCGGTACCGCGCGACGCTGGTCGGCCACTTGGTGTCCGCGCATTCGACGAGGAAGTATGCCGCGACGGCGTTGTCGGCGGGAGCCGGCGGTGGCGAGTCCGAGCGGCCCAGGTTCAGCAGGAACGCGAGGTTAGCCGGCAGCGGCAGTCCGTTGTGGAGTATGCCGAGGAAGCGACCGAGGAGGTCGAACCGGTTCTCGGCGTAGAGCAACCGGAAGACGATGGCCCGGAGTTCGGCAGCGGTGAGGCTCTTCGTTCCGACCTGAAGTAGCCCTGTTTCCGCTTGCGCGACCAGCCTGTCCACCGCCCGGCGCACCTCTCGTGCGTCGCTGCCGAGCCCGTACCGGGCATCGTTGCGGGCTGCTGCCGAGGTGAAGAGCCCGAGCATTCGCTCGAATTCAGGCCCGAATGCCCGGTCGGCTTCCCGGCCGTCCTTCAACGGGTCGGTGTTGCTGTCCAGCACGAACCGGTCGACCCGGTGTGGAAAGAGCGCCGCGTAGACACGCCCGAGGGTCGTGCCGTAGGAGTAGCCGAGGTACGAAATCTTGGGCTCGCCGAGCGCCGTCCGGATCAGGTCCATGTCCCGGGCCGCGTCGGCGGTCGTCGCGTACGGGATGGCCCAGCCGGCGTGCGTGCCACAACGTTGCGCGACCATCCGAGCCTGGGCCACCTCGGCAGGGAAGCCGCCCGCTCCGGGCCAGCGTGATATTGCGATGTCGTCACCGGTCAGGCCGCAGGTCACCGGTGACGAACGGCCGACGAAGCGCGGGTCGAAGCCCACCAGGTCGAATTCTTCGACGACCCGCGGATACCCGCTGAGCAACTGGGCGATGTACTCCGGGATTTCGAGCCCGCTGCCACCGGGCCCGCCGGGGTTGACGAGCAGCACGCCACGGCGGCGGGCCGGTTCGATCGCTGGCAGGCGGGAGATGGCGAGCTCGATAGTACGGCTGGCCCGGTCGTTGTGGTCCAGGGGCACCTGGATGGTGGTGCACTCCAGACGACCGCCGGGGCTGCCGCATGGACTCCAGTTGAGTAGCGGCGCCGCTGGCCGTGCCGCTGGCTCGGCCGCCGCCGCAACAGGCGTGAGTGGGAGCAGGATTCCGAGGGCGATCGTGGCAACTATGGCCCTGACTCGACTCATTCTATAGGTCTACATCACGATCTATCGACGACGATAGAGCGATCCGCCGATGATTCCGTGGGGCGCGGCGGCGGACGCGACACGACGCCATGTCCCATCCTTACCCGCCCGGTCGCTCTCGTCTCGGTTAGTGAGGGTAAACATTCACCCAGGGCACGTGGGATCCCGGCTTGATAGCGCTGGGTGAGGTCGCACGATGCGAGTGAGCTCGCCGATTGGAGGATTGATGACGATGGCGTAGCTACGGGTTAGTGCTCGACGACCTGTCCCCGCTCTGACCTGCGGTCGGCGGTCGGCGTGACGGGTGGCGCGGGCGATGTTGGTGTGGCCGTGGACTCGGTGGTAGCCGATTGCGGTGTTTCGTAGCGTTGCCATGACGGCGGGTCCGGTACCGGTCCGAGCCCGATGTAGGTCCTCACGAAAGGTGACGTCCCGGATGCGTCGGCGGCGGGGGTCGAGACGACCAGGTAGCAGGTTTCGCGGCTGGTCTTCGCGCTGGTCGTGTGGGTGCGAGTGATGCTCCCGGCAAGGCAGTCGGCGTCCCGGAAAACCAGGTCATCGCGGCGCTACCGGAGGTCAGGCCCACTCGCCGGTGAAGAGGGGGGCGACGGGACGCTCGCGGCGCCCGATCCGCAGGTCCCCGAAGACGGTGCTGCGCTCCGCTCGCTCCACCTCTGCGTCCAGGTCGATGCTCAGCTCCGCGGAGGCGTCGTGGGCCGCTCCGATGAGCACGATCTCGGTCCCGGCGTGATCGAGGAAGTCGGGTGGGTCGAGCGGGGCGAAGCGGCGACCGTGGAAGGTCGCCTGCAACGCGGCGGGCAGCCGGACCTTCCGGGATCCACTGAGGCCGACTCCGGGCGGGGAGGGCGCCTGCGGGTTCTTCACCGTGACGATGTAGCTCGCCTCGGACTCGATGCTGAGGTCGTGCTGCGCCTCGCCGAGACGCGGCGGGAGTTCGAGTTCGTACGCGAGGTGGGTGTGGTCGTCGTGCCGCGCGATCGCGTAGGCCCCCTCCGCCGCGGGCCGGGCCGGCGGCTGCCGGCGGTCGGCGCGGGTCCTCGTGCGGTAGCGGTGCGCCTGCAGGGCGTCGTGGAGCTGCTGGGGTCGGTCCACGACCGCGTCGACGAACGCCCAGAAGCGGTCGTGCACCTCGATGTCGGGCAGGCGCTTACGCCCGACCACCAGCAGCCGCAGGTGCCGTCCGTGCCACGGGTGCAGCACCACCAGCAGCCGCTGCACCTCCTGCAGGGAGTCGACGTGCTCCTCCTCGACGCGGGGTCGGTAGAGGAAGTAGATGTCCCCGTCCTCGAGCAACTCGGCCATTCGGCCCGCGTACCCCGATCCGGTCGGTGACCAACGCCCCGGTGACTCGCGACCGAACATGCCGGCGATGTAATGAGCCAAATACTGCTTGCTCATTACATCGATATACAGTAGTGTATCAATTTGCAGGAAGCAGTTATGCACCCGCCGGAAGAAACGCCTCACAACATATCAAATCGGCTATTCCCACCAGATTCGCCATGCTCGCCGGATGATCGGCCATTCCGGAGAATGACCCTGGCACGAGTGGAATAAGAAGGGCCCAGGATGAGGGGGATTCCGACCGCGTCTCTGGTCATCGGCATCGCGTCCTCGCCGGACGAACGCCGGCAGCTCGCCCAACTGCTCGCGGGGAACGCGGCCTTCCTGATCGTCTCGAGCGTCAGCCAGGCGCGCGAGTTCCTCGGCGTGCCCCAGACGCCCCGCACCACGGCGTCACCGCCCACCGAAGCCGCGGTCACCGAAACGGCGATCGCCGAGCCCGTGGAGGACGTCGACGCGCCACCGCACTCCGGCCTGAGCGTCGACTCTGACCGCCGGGTGCTGCGCTGGCGGGACCGCGAGATCGAACTGACCCCGCTGGAGCATGACTTCCTGCGCTGCCTGGTCGGCACGCCCGGGCAGGTGTGGACCTACGAGCGGTTGCACCTGAAGGTCTGGGGCAACATGCACCTCGGCCGGGGCTCCGACATGCACTCGGTGGTGCGCCGGGTACGGCGCAAGCTCGCCTGGCTGAACGCCACGACGACGATCCACGCGGTCCGTGGGGTCGGTTTCCGCCTGGCCACCTCCTGACCATCGCCGCTCCCTGAGGGCAGAGCCGCCGGGCCGACGAGGCCACCAAACGGGTTCGGCCCGCCTGGTCGATGACCAGGCGGGCCGAACCTTTCAACTACCGGTCAGGTTGTCAGCAACGGATGGGAGACAGCGCGAAGTCCTCCACCGTCGGCGCACTGTTGTTGATCTTCGTCGTACGGGTCTGGGGCTTCCAGCCGTCCTTGGCGACGATCAACGTCAGCGGGTTGTTCCGCTTGTCCATCCAGTAGGCGTACCCGCCATCGGCTTCGGTGGTGAACGTGAACGACATCGCCCACGTGTCCACCTGGACGATCGCCCCGGAAATCGGCGCCTTCGCGCCCTGGCAACTCGTCCCGGTGACCGTACCCATCAGCTTGCCCCAGGTCTTCGGCGCGCTCGCGATCATCGTCACCGGCACCGGCTGCACCTGGTACGGGGTGTTCTGCTTGATCGCGACCGAAGCGGTGTAGGTGCCCGGCTGGTCGACGTTCGCCGTCATCCCGACGGTGACCGTCACCTTGGCGCCCGGCGCCAGCGTGACCGCCGTCTTGTCGATCGTCATCCAGCTGACGTCCGCCGCGGCCTCGCTGCATCCCTCGAACCCGGGCAGCACCTCGTTGTCGGAGGTGGCGTCGAAGCTGCCCGACGAACCGCCGATCTTGTAGAAGCCGCACGCCGCGGCACCGCGGTAGCGGGCCGTGTTGGCGTTCGGCAGGTTGGACCACGCCTTGGTGGCCGGGTCGTAGGCGAAGCCGGCGTTGGTGATGGCGCCACCCTGCGAGCCACCGACGACCATGAGCTTGCCGCTCGCCACGGCGAACGAGCTGGCCCAGCTGTCGACCGGCGCGTCGGCGATCGCCGTCCAGGCGTTGGTGCCCGGGTCGAAGGCGTAGCTGGCCTTCAGCGCGGCGGAACCGTCGTTACCACCGGTGCAGTAGACGACGCCGTCGATCCCGCCACAGGACAGGAACGCCACCGACTTCGGGTAGTTGGGCAACGTCTCCCAGGCGTCGCCGCCCGGGTCGTACCGGACGACCGAGTTGGACATCGGGGTGCAGGACGAGGTCGTGCAGCCGCCGACGGCGTACAGCTTGCCGCCGACCACCGCCTGCCCGGCGGCGGAGCGCGCCGCGGGGTTGTTGGCCTTCTTCGTCCAGCTGTTGGCCGCCGGGTCGTACGACCAGGTGGTGCCGTCCGGCCCGGACGCTCCCCAGCCGCCGGTCGCGATGATCTTCCCGTCCACGACGCCCACCGTCATGGCGTTGCGCGCGCCGGGGAGATCGGCGATCGGCGCCCAGTTCTGCGCGATCGGGTCGTAGGCGTAGTTCTTCGCGGTGGAGGACGACCCGTCGCTGCCGGCGATCGAATAGATCTTGCCGTCGAGGTTCACCACCCGGTTGTCCATCACCTTCGCCGGGTAGTTGGCGATGGTGGTCCACGGCGCGGCGTGCGGGCCGACCGCGGCGGGTGTCGCCGTGGTCCCCATGCCGGACGTCTGCGCGGCGAACGACGTGGAAGCGGTGAGCCGCTGCTCCGGTGCGCCGCTGGACGCGAGCACCTGCTGCTTGCTCAGCTGGGTGCCGTCGGCCCGCTCGAGCACGAAGCCGCCGTCCCGCTTGCTGAACTCGACGTCGACCGGGGCGCCACCGGTGTTGGTCACCGTGAACTTCGAATTGACCTTGCCGGTGGGCATCTGCGCGGTGCCGACGACCTCGGCCGGGGTGATCGACAGCTGGCCGGCCCCGAGCTTGAAGTTCACCGACGTCGCCCAGTCAGTCTCGACGTCGACCTGCTTGCTCTGGCTGACGTACTTGCCGGCCTTCGCGGTGAAGCTGTGCGAGCCGGTCAGCGACGAGAACATCCAGAAGAAGCCGTTGGGCAGAGCGGGATCGTCCGGCTTGGCCACGGTGGTGGCCTGCTCCGCCGGCCGGTCGTCGCTGGTGACGGTGGCGCCGTTGAGATATCTGTCGTCGTTCTTGTCCTGCACCTGGCCGAACACCAGGCCACCGTCGATCGGCTCGCAGAGGACCTGGCTGCCGATCAGCACGTTGTCGATCTGCCACCACCACACCCACTGGGCGTCGTAGAAGTGGAACCGAACCCGCGCCTGGGACTTGCCCGCAGCCTGCGGGATCTTGACCTCCGTCGCCCGCGGACCACGGGCGTCGGCCGTCTGCCGCAGCACGTTGGTCCAGGTGGCGCCGCCGTCGAGGCTCAGGTCGACATCCGCCTTGTTGGAGCTCAGCTGGCGGAAGTCCTGGTTGAACCGGATCACCGGCGCGGCGACGTTGGTCAGGTCGACGATCGGGCTGACCAGCGAGCTGTCCTGCCGGTTGCCGCTGCCGTACTTGTCGCTGTCGAGGATCGCGAAGTTGCCGGTGCCGCCGGTCAGGTTGCCCCGGAGGCCGGGGTCGTTGAACTGCCACCCCTGGCCGTTGCCGATGTTGTCCACGATGGACCAGCCGGCCGGTCTGGTGGTGCCGTCGAAGGTCTCGTACACCCCGTCGGAGCCGTTGCGGTAGCCGGGCGCCGTGGTGCAGGAGTTGGCGGCCACCGGCACGGCCACGTTGTGGGTGACGTTCTTGGAGCCGACCACGACGTCCTTGGTCACCGTCTGGTAGCCGGGGTACTGCGACTCGACCTTGATGCTGTAGGTCGCCCCGGCCGGGAGCGTGAAGCTGTAGCGGCCGTTGTTGGGCTTGGTGTAGGTCGAGACGCCCGAGGGGCCCGTGACGCTGACCCTCGCGTAGAGCGGCCAACCGTGTCCGGAGCCGTCGGTGACCGTTCCGCTGACAGTCACGCTCGGCACCATCGCCAACGCGACGTTGGTCGTCGTGGTCGCGTTCTTGGTGATCGTCGCCGACACCGTCTTGCTCTGGTAGCCGAACGCCGACACCGCGACCTGGTAGTCACCGGCCGGCAGGGTCGACGAGTACTTGCCGTCGCTGCCGGTGGTCAGATCGCGGCTGGCCGCACCGGTCAGGGCGACGGTGGCGCCCGGGATCGCCGCGCCGGTGCCCGCGTCGGTGACCGTGCCGGCCAGGGTGCCGGTGTCGCCGATCGGGGCGGCGTTGAGCAGCGCGAGGACGTCCAGCCGGCCCTCGCCGTAGACGTTGTTGTTCGCCGCGGTGCCGCCACACTGGCTTCCGGCCGTGTCGATAGCCGTGGAGTTCAGCAGTGCGCGGGTCCGGGTGATGTCACCGACCAGCGTCGGCGCCGCCGACCACAGCAGCGCGATCGCGCCCGCGAGGTGCGGCGAGGCCATCGAGGTGCCGCTGGCGCTGCCGTAGGCGCTGCCCGGCAAGCTCGACCGGACGTTGACCCCGGGCGCCGAGATGTTCGGCTTGATCGTGCCGCCCTGCCCGGCGCCGCGGGAGGAGAAGCTGGCGATGGTGTTGTTGACGTCGTAGGCACCGGCGGAGTAGTTGCTGGTCCGGCTGCCCGGCGAGCCGCTGGTCTGGCAGCCCGGACCGTTGTTGCCGTTGGACCAGGACCCGAAGATGCCCGAGGCGGCCCACGCGTCGGTCACGTCCTCCATGAACGGGTCGTTGGAGGGCAGCTCCGTTCCCCACGAGTTGTTGATGATGTTCGGCCGCTTGCTGGCGTCCGGGTTCTGGCCGTTGAGGTCCCGGGGCTGGAGCATCCACTGGCCGGAGTTGATCAGCGCGGCGTCGGTGGGGCAGCAGCCGTTCGCGGCGATCCACTTGACCTCGGGGGCGACACCGATCTGGTTGGCCCCGGCGGAGCCGGCCATCGTGCCCATCGTGTGCGTGCCGTGGCCGTTGTTGTCGCAGGGGGTGGCGCAGGTCCCGGCGGCGTTGTACCAGTTGTAGTTGTGGTTGAACGTGCCGTCGCCGTTGTTGCCGCGGTAGGAGTTCACCAGCGCCGGGTGGTCGAACTGGACCCCGGTGTCGATGTTCGCCACCGTGATGCCGGCACCCTTGACGCCGTACTGGGACCAGACCTGGTCGGCCTTGATGTTCGCGACGCCCCACTCGACGGCGTTCACCGTCTTCTCGTCGGTGCCCTTCGTCGTCTCGGGCACCTTGTACTCGATCGGGGCGTAGAGGCCCTCGACCTCGGCGTGGGTGGCGAAGTTCTGCACCATCATCGACGAGCCGCCGCTGACCTTGATGGCGTTGGTCGCCCAGAAGGTCTGGTACTTGACGCCCGAGCTGTTCAGCTCAGCCCGGATGGCGGCCTGGCTCTTCGCGGCGGTCTGCTGCAACGCTTCCGCGACCGCGGTGCCCCGCTCGTTCCAGTCCTTGATCGCGCTGGCTTTGCTCAGGTCCGCCTTGTCCTTGAAGTGGATCCAGAAGTCACCCTCGCTCTTGCCCTGCAGTTGCTGCGCGAGATCCGGGCGGATCTTGTCCGACGGGGACACCGCGCCGATGCCCGTTCCGGCCTGCGCGCCGGTGCCGGTGGCGACCAGGGCTGTCGCGACGAGGGCCAGAGCCGCTCCTGCACTCAGCAGGGGTCTGGCGATCTGCCTCGGGTGTGGACGTCTCAGCATCGCTGCTGCCTCCTCCAGTACGACCCGCGGTTAATCGAGCCATGCCGAAGGGTTCAGGAGATCCCTTCCGTCAGGATCACACCGGAACGAACAGACCCCCGCACCCCCCGGGCCGCCGTGCGGGTCACGCCGGCTGCCCGGTTGGACACTATGATCGAGGCAAAAGGACGATCAAGAACGCGACGTAAGCAACTTGTAACTAACGGTTGCCTAGTTGCGGGCGGCTTTGACAATTATGGTCACGACCAAGACGAAGCTGGGCAGAAACTGCCCGTCGTTTCGGGGTGGAGGGCTGTGGCCGAGGACCTGTTTCCACTGTTGATCGCCGTGACACCGTCGCCGGCCGAGCGGATCCGGCTGGCGGAACTCCTCGACGGTGTCGCACCGCTGCTGCTGGTGGCTGATTTCGATGAGCTGCGCAGGCTGATCGCGGTCCCGCAGCAACGTACGGCGGAGCCGCCCGGCCGGGCACCCGCCGCCGTGGCCGCGGCGGTCGACGACACGTTGCTGATCGACTCGGTCCGGTCCACCGCCCGCTGCGGGGACCGTCAGGTCGATCTCACCCGGCTCGAGCATGACCTGCTGACCTGCCTGACCACCGAGCCGGTCCGGGTGTGGAGCTACGCCGAGCTGCACCGTTCGGTCTGGCACGACGAGCGGCTGCAGCGCAGGGCGGACGTGCAGTCCCTGGTGAAACGGCTGCGGCGCAAGCTCGCCGACCTCGGCACCGGCGTCACCATCGACGCCGTACGCGGTGTCGGGCTCCGGCTGACCCACCACCGACGGCCCAGAGTCGGTGGCGCGTGATGCCTCAGACGGTGGGCATCCGTCGGGCACCGGTGGGCCACAGGATCGTGGTCGGGATGCCGCGCTGCCGCGCCCAGTCGACGGTCCGGTCCGTCGATGCGGCGTGGCAGCCGAGCTCGCCGTCCCAGACCGCCACAAGGCGCTGTATCCGGCGGAGCAACTCCCGGTTGGCGGCCACGTAGGCGGCGGTACCGGAGCGGTTATGGTCAATGTGGATGACCCGGGTCGCCCGCTGGAGCAGCTCGTCGTAGGCGGCCCGGCGGTCCTGCGCGATCGCCGCGGCCCGGTAGTCCGGGGCCGGCAGGATCACCTCGTACGTGCCGCCGGTGGCCAGGACCGCGCGGGCGAAGATCTGGTCGGCCCCGGCCGCGAGGCAGGTGACGCCGTGCACCGGCCGGTCGCTGATCCGGCGTAGCTCGACGCGGAGCGCGTCGGCGATGAGCCGCTCGGTGTCGGGCGTCAGGTTGATGTGCCCGGTGATGCCGACGCGCAGCGGTGCGGGGTCAGGCAGCGTCATCGGCCGATCCTTTCCGCTGCCCGGGCACGGCGGACGCCAGCCGGATCAGTTCGAACCCGCTGTCGGACAGGACGTCGGGCAGCGCTCGGATCTCCTCGCGGTTCTGCTCCTGAACCTCGGGAGTCAGCTCGTGCCAGGGTCGCAGTGCGGGATGCTGCCGCCGGGCGTCGTCGCGGGGCTCGCCGTACGTCCAGCCCTCCCCCTGACGTTCCCGGCACCAGCGCTCGTGCTCGAGTTGGGCGAGTTCGTCGACCCGGTCGTCGATGGCCCGCCCGGCGGCCGAGGCGTCGCCGGTGCTGCCGTGCCGGGGCGCCACGACGCAGCCGAGGTTCAGCAGCTTGGCGGCGATGTCCTGGACGTGGGCGCGGTTGGCCCGCCGCAGGGACTCGGGCAGGTGCGACCAGTCGACCATCGCGGGTGCGTCGCCGGGGCGTACCCCGGCCCGCTGCTGGGCGTGCAGGTAGCGGTCGTGAATCTGCTCGGCCAGCCGTTCGGTGAGGTCCTCGGCGATCAGTCGGGCGTCGCAGGCCCGGGTCAGCACCGGGTACAAACGCAGTTTGCCGTGGACCTCGTCGAGCAGGTCGTGGCGGGAGTCGCCGTGGAAGGCGGCGGCGAGCGCCGCCTGCCGGTAGACCGGGATGAAGACGGCGCTCGCCACTGCCCGCCAGAGCGCGGGGGTGTCCAGCACGAACTGCAGGCCGGTGCGTTCGTCGAGTGGGCAGAGGTAGATGCGGTCGTAGCCGCCGGCGGCCAGTTGCGGCAGCCTGACCAGGCCGTCGAGGTCCACGTCGTACGCGGAAAGCTGGCAGATGGTGGTCAGGAACGGGTAGCGGGAGGCGGCCAGGGCGAGCTCGGTGGTGGCGTCGGTGGCGACGAGGTCCACGTGCAGGGGTGGGGCGGGCTGACCCGCGCGGGCCGGGCGTGCCCGCCAGTGGCGGGCGGTCTCCACCAGCAGGGCGCGGCGGAAGGTGCCGTTGCCGGCGATGAGCACCTTCGCCGGTCGGCTCGGGGCGGGGCGCAGCGGGTGGTGGCGGTGCAGCGCACGGGCGGCGATGTCGTCGACGTGGAAGTAGTCCAGTCGTAGTCGGCTGGATCCGGCGGCGCCGAGCCGCCGGGCCTGCAGGGACAGGCACATCTCCGGGTCGTGGACCTGGACGTAGACCCGGGGTGCGGGCCGCCGGTCGTGAACCAGGTGACTGGCCGTGTTGGCGATGGCGTGGTTGCGGTCGTCGTCGCCGGTGCAGGCGTAGATGGTGCGGGCCCGCGGCAGGCCCGCGCCGCGCAGCACGTCGGCGCGGGTGGGGTCGCCGATGACGCCGAGGTAGCGGCGTTGGCGGAATTCCAGTGGCCCGAACGGTTCGGAGCGCACCACGACCACGCGTTCGCCGTCGGCGAAGAGCCGGTCGGCGAGCATGTGGGCGAACTGGGAGTCGCCGCAGACCAGGGCGTGGTTGCGGGCTCGCCGGGCGCGCAGGCGACGGATCTCGGCGGCGAGCAGCAGCCGGCTGGCCTCGACCACGGCGATCAGGGTGAACAGCGGGGCGGTGAACCGGGCGACCTCCAGCTGCCACGGGTAGGGGCCCCGCTGCTGGAAGGGCTCGGCGCTGAGCACGAAGAGTTGAAGGTCGTAGTAGAGGACGTCGTACACGTCGTGGATGGCGTTCGGCTGCTCCAGCCGCAGTTGCTGGAAGCCGAGGTAGCCCAGCGCCAGGGAGAGCAGGCCGATGACCCCGAACACCACCCGCAGCCATCGTGCGGTGGGGCGGGAGAAGCCGGCGAGGGGGTGCGTCATCGGGTGGCACTCCCGCCGATGGGATCGTCGCGGCGCAGGCCAGCCACCTCGGAGCGCCGGGAACGGCGTCGCGGCCACCAGGTTGCGACCATAAGTCCCATGGTATTGGACGAAATCGATCACGCCGGTGTTCGGCACACCGGGCCGGTCGGCTCTTTTAGCAGGTCAGCCCGCCGCCGCTGCGCCTGCGGCGGTCATCGCGCTCAAGTCCTCCGCGTCGGATTTCCGTCGTCGCGGCCGATGCGTAGGTCCCGCTCCAACTCCGTCAGCATCGTGCGCATGTCGTCCAGCCGCTGACTGATCATGATCCGGTCGAGATGATCCGGCACACCGTCGCCGTCCTCGTCGACCGCCATCCGCTCGGTCATCTCCAGCCGCCGGGCCTCCTCCATCGAGTTGACGACCACCGCGATCAGGATGTTCAGCAACAGGTTTACCGTGATCAACACATAGCTGACGTAATAGACCAGGGTCCACGGCGACAACGCCATGCCCTGCTCGACCAGCTCCGGCAGCGTGTTCAAGGACAGCAACACGAAGAGGGTCACCACACTCTGGCCGATGGTGCCGTAGTCGTCCGGATAGGTCTCGGCGAAGATCAGCCACCCGACCATGCCGTACACGTACAACGTCACCAACGCCAGCGCGAGGAACCCACCAACACCCGGAAGACTGCGCAACAGAGCCGCCACAATGGTCCGCAACCCCGGCGAGAAACGCACCAACCGCACCACCCGCGCCATGCGGATCACCCGCAACGCCGCCGTATCCCCGTGCAGACCCGGAATGAACGCCGCCGCGATCACCACAAAATCGAAGACGTTCCACCCACCCCGGAAAAAGTCCTGCGGCCGCCGACCATGCGCCAACACCCGGATGACGATCTCCACCACGAACACCGCACGGAAACACCACTCCAACACCCGCAGCAGCACCCCGAGCGACCCCGGATGCGGATAGGTCTCGACACCGAGCATCACCGCGTTCACACCGATGACGACCACAATCGTCACCTCGAACCAATGCGACTCCGCAACGCCGGCACACCAACGAGCCACCCGCGACGGCCGCGGCCCGGACACCACCGGGGCAGACCGCTGCGGCGGCACCGGCCGCCGGCTCACCGGACCGCCCGTTCTCCGGGGGCGATCAGGCCGAACGGCGCGTACGGGGGAACGGCGCTTCGCCACGTCACCGGCGAGATCCGGCCGCGCCGTTGGGTTGATCATCAGGGCAGCGTACCGACCGATCGAGGCGGTCACCGGTCAGCAGGGCGCGCAAGGATCGATCACCGACGCGGGCGGCGTCCCGCTTCGCGCAGATCGTCCAGCAGCAGGTCGATCAGCCGCTCCTCCATCACCGCGCGCCCGGCACGGCGCATCGCGTTGACCAGCGCCGGGTCCCAGGGCGTCGGGGCGGGAACGCCGACGAGGGTGGGGCCCGACACCGCGGCGGTCTCGTACTCGGTCGTGGACATCCGCCAGGGAAGCGCCGTCGGGTAACGCGCGAGGGCCGCGGCGGTCAGTCGTACGCCGGTCCAGTCCAGGTCGTTGCGCCACCGGATCGCGGCACCCCGCGCCGCGCGCAGCAGGGTGTGCACCGCCACCGACGGCACGCCCTCGGCGCAGATCAGCGGCGGGGCCTGCGCGCCGAGCGCGGCGGTGGCCGCCCGTAGCACCGCCGGGTTCTCGCAGACGAAGATCTCGTCGCAGGCCAGGGCGAGCGGGGCGAGGCGAAGCTGGTGCAGGGTGACCCGCACCGGCACGCCCGCCTCCGCGGCCTCGGTCAACCACCGTCCGAGCAGGCCGCCGGCGGCGGGCACGTTGAGCACCAGCACCTGACTGGCGAGGTCGTCGGGGACCAGCCCGACGGACTCCCACAGGGCCCGCTCGGGCTCCCCTCCGGTGGGAACCGGCAGCTGCTGCCAGGCAGCGAGGGCCCGCAGCACGAGGCCCCGCAGCGGGCCCTCGGCCAGGGCCTTCGTGTCGTCGAGCACCCGGTCGGCAAAGACCGGGATGGGCTCGTCCGGTGCGGGCAAGGCGTCGAGTACGCGCAGCACGTCCGGGAACGGAAGGCCGGCTCTGACGGCGCGGGTGAGGGTGCCGTCGTGGCGCAGGGCGTCGAGCCAGTCGCCGTACCAGCCGGCGGTGGCGTGCCGGCTGGCTTGAGCGAGGGTGAGCAGGGCAGCTCGCGCCTCGGCCTCGCGCGCCGCCTCGGCGGGCCGGTTGCGCAGGGGGACCACTGCGGAGAGCAGGTCGCGCAGGTCTACCCCGTGGACCGCGCGAAGATGATCGTCCACGTCGCTGAGACGCACGCTGAGCCGCGCCGACCCCGCGGACCGGTGGGCGCCGCTGATCCCGATGATCACCACTCGTTCGTCGTCGCTCGGGGACGTCAGGGTCACGGCGACGTCGAGCCGCCCGCCGGTGCGCTCAAGACTGCGCCGGGCGGCGGCCAGCAGCCGCCGCCACCCCGGGTCGTCGGACAGCCGCAGGCCCGCGCTCATTGGTCGGCGAGGTCGAGGACGAGTTCGGACGGGTCGATCTGGTCGGCGATGCCCGGCGCGCGGCGGGTCTCCGGCGAGCCGAGCGCGCGGGCCAGCGTCCCGTCGAAGTCGGCGACGTTGACCGATCCGTCCCACACCAGCAGCAAGGTGGACACCGTGTGCTCGACCGTGGAGTGGGACAGGTCGTAGTGAGCCGCGCCGCGGACCGTCGGATGGGTGGCCCACAGGTCGTATCCGGTCATGAACAGGTCCAGGTCGAACTGCTTCGCCAGCGCCATCAGCTCGCCCCGGCCGGTGTCGTCCACCCCCGCGAACGCCTCGTCCAGGCCGAGGAGGCGGGGCGCGTCCGGCCGGGCCGAGCCGAACAGCGCGTTCGCGGCGGCGAACAGCGGCAGGTGCAGCGACACGGACTGCTCGCCGCCGGAGAGCTGGCTGTGCCGGGCCCTGGTCAACGCCTCGGTGCCGCCACCCGGTGGGTGCAGGGTGAACGCGAACGCCCGCCACTGCCGGTAGTCGAGCACCTCCCCCAGCAGCTCCCGGTAGGGGCGCTCGGGGTGCATCGCGCGAGCCGCCTTGATCCGGGCGGCGAAGTGCCGGCGCATGGCGGTCAGCTGCGCCGGTCCCAGCCGGGCCGGGTCGCGTTCCAGCAGCTTGCACACCTCCCGCTGCTCGGCGTCGAGGTCGTCGGCGAGCCGCCACCCGACGCCGACGGTCAGCCCGGAGGACATCCGGCGGGCCCGCATCTGGGTGTCCATCGCCTCAACCAGGTCGCGAGCCTCGATGGTGCGGTGATGGATCTGCCGGGCGAGCTGGCCCAGCAGCGCGTCCTCCAGCACCCGCTGCTCGGCGTCGGTGAGCAGCTGCTCCTGATCGCGTCGCTCGCGGGCGATCCGGTCGGCGAAGTGCGCCACCGGGGTGAGGCCCTGCTCGTCGGCGACCCGGACGATGATGACCCCGTCATCGGTGTCCCACTCGGGGCGCTGGTCCAGCCCGGCCGCCGGCAGCTGCGCCTGCAGTTCGGTCAGCGCGGTGGTGAGCCGGGTGGCGCTCTGCTTGAGCGAGGTCTCGGTCGGGCTGAGCTCCCTGGTGGCGGCGAGGATCGCCTCGTGCAGGGCGGCCACCTGCGGATCCAGCTCCGCGCCGGGGCCGTCGCCCGTCACCCGGGCCGGCCACCGCAGGTCTGTCGGGCAGCGCAGCAGCCCGAGCAGGTCCGCCCGGGCGTACGGGCGCAGCCGCAACGCGTCGTGGTGCGCCTCGGCCACCGCGGCGGCGACGGCCTGCTCGCTCAACTCCACCCGGGTGACCGCGGCGGCCCGCCGCTGCTGGGCGACGCTCAGTTCGGTGCGGACCCGCTCGACGGCGGCCTCCGCTTCGATGATCTCGTCGGCGGTACGCGCCACGTCGGCCAGCACACGTTCCGCCTCGGCGCCGACGCTGGCCCGAAGCGTCCGGTACGCCTCGGCCTTCTCCCGGTGCCGCTCGGCCGCCGCACGGGCCGCGTCCTCGGCGGCGGTGAGCCGGTCGACGGCCTCGTCGTGGCGCTGCTGCGCCTGCTCCTCCTGCTCGGCGGCGCGCCTGGCGGCCGGATGGGCGGCATCCAGGCGTACGCCGCGCTTCTCGAACCGGTCGACGGCGTCGGCGGTGGCCTCCAGGCGCTCCAGCGGCAGGGACCGCTCCGCGATGACCCGGTGCAGCGCCGCGGCGGCCACGGCCCGTTCGGCCAGGGCCTGGTCCAGGCGGGCGTTCGCCGCGGCCGCGGACTCCTGCCGGTTGCGCAGCGTGACCGCCGCCCGCTCCACCTCCCGCAGCGCGGTGTGGATCACTGTGAGCGGTGGCAGCTGACCGGCGGCAGCCGACACGGCGGCCAGCAGCCGCTCGATCGCCGACCGCTCCTCGTCGAGGGTGCGCAGCTCCGCGTCGAGCGCGGCGCGCTGCCGGTCGCAGTCGGCGAGCCGGGCGGCGCGCCGGGCCGCCCGGGCGGTCGCGCCGATGTACTCGCAGCGGGGCTTGGCGAACCGGCCGACGCCGATGCCCTGGGCGTACCGGCCGTCGACGCCGACGGTGACCGCCGCCGCGTCCTGCGGGTCGACCACGTCCGCCAACGCCACCGAGGCCAGCAGCTCGCGGATCCGTTCGGCGGGCACCTCGTCCTGTTCCTCGGCGACCAGCATGTCGGCGAGCGTCGCGCCGGCGGGACGCCGCTGTGGCCGCAGGGGCAGCAGGTAGCCGTCCAACCCCTCGCCGGCCACCGCGTCCGCCGCGAGGTCCGGGTCGGGGTGCAGCCAGGCGTCCAGGAGACCGGCCGCGTGCAGGGCCGCCTCGATGGCCGCGGCGGTCGCGTCGGGCACCTCGTCGGCGAAGCGGACCAGCCGCCACAGGGGTGCGCCGGGCCGGCCGGCGCGCGGAGCGGGACGGGTCACCGGGGTCGGCGGCGCGTCGTCGTGTTCGGCGGCGATCCGGTCCCGTTCCGCCGCCAGCTCGGCCACCCGGCCGGCCAGCGCCGTGCGGTGCGCGGTCAACTCCGCGAGCCGGTCGCGGTGCCGTGCGACGGCCGGGGCGGTGGCGTCCGCGTACACCTCCCGTGGGGTCGGCGCGCCGGGCTCGCCGGCGGCGTCGACGGCGGCGCCCAGCAGGGCCGGCAGGTCCGGGCGGTCGAGGTCGGGCAGCAGGCCGGCGTGGTCCTGCGCCCACCGGTCGACGGCGGCGCGCACCTGCCCGCGAACGTCCGTCAGGGCCCGCTCGGCGCGCTGCTCGGCCTGCTCGGCCTCGGTGAGCGCGTCGGCCGCGCTGGCGGCGTCGGCGGCCGCCCGGCCATGGTCGCGTTCGGCCTGTCCGTGCCGGGTCGCCTGCGCACGCACGGCGCGCACGTCGTCGCGGCGGGCCCCCGCCCGGGCGGCGAGCCGCGCGGAGAGCCCTTCCGGAACGCCGTCGGCGGCGGTCCAGGCGATCCCGGCGGTCTCGGCGTCGAGCAGCAACTCGGCGGCGAGGCGCTCCGCGCCGGCCCGCGCGTCCCGGGTCGCCAGGACGGCCCGCTCCCACTCGCCGCGCCGCCGTCCGGCCGCGTCCTGCTCGACGGTGACGGACCGGCGGGCCCGCTCGGCCTCCTCGGCCAGGTCGTGCACATGCCGTTCCAGGTCGGCGAGCTGCTCGTGGGACTGATATGCCGCCGAACTCTTCAGGCTGTCCAGGTGCGCGCGCAGCCGACCCGGCTCGCCCTCCACCGCCCGCAGGCGCCCGGTGGATCCGCTCTCCGCCTCGGCCGCCGCCGTGGCCTCCCGGCGTGCCTCGCCGAGCGCCGCGGACCGGTCGGCGACGGCGGCGCGGCGCGCGGTCAGCAGATCGGCCGCCGCGCGGGCGTGGGTACGCAGGTAGGTGGAGTAGACCGTGAGGAAGGCGGCGGTGGCGCCGTCCGCCGCGGCCAGCCCTTCGAGGGTACGGGCGACCGCCTCCATGTCGTCGAACGAGCGAGCCGCCTCCACGAGCAGGTGGTCCTCGATCGGGCGCAGGCCCCGCTGCAGGGTGCGGGACAGTTCGACCGGGTTGAGGTCCTTGGCGAGCTGTGGCTTGCGCAGCGTCAACACCAGGTCGAGCAGCTGCTCGTAGCGGGCCGGGCCGAGGCCGAACAGGCGGGCGTCGACGAGCTGCCGGTAGTCCTCCGGGGAGTCCCGCACCGCGTCGGCGCCCAGCCGGTCGATGAGATCGCGCCGGGTCAGCGGCCGGTCGTCGCCGTCCAGCAGGGAGAAGTCCACGCCGACCCGGCCGTCGGTGACGAAGTGCCAGCGGGTCACCCGGTCCACGTGCCGGTGGGCGCGCAGCCCGATGCCGACCGTCACGTACTCCTCGCCGTTCCCGAACTCCATCCACACGTACGCGTGAGCCGTCTCCTGCCCGCGGTAGAGCAGGTTCGACTTCATGGTCCGGTCCTCGCTGGCGAACGGGTTGAGCCGGCGCGGCTCGATCCGCCCGTCGAGCACGAACGGGAAGAGGACCTCCAGCGCCTTGGTCTTGCCGGAGCCGTTCGGCCCGCGCAGCACCAGCCACCCGTCGACGAAGAGGAACTCCTCGTCGCGGTAGTCCCACAGGTTGATGATCCCGGCCCGGGTGGGCGCGAAGCGGCGTACGGCGCGTTGTTCGATCACGGAAACGTCCCGGGTGTCAGAAGAGGGTCTCGGCGGCGGCCCGTTGCCGGACCGCGGCCACGGTGTTGCGGTAGCGGGCCACCAGCGGGCGGACCAGGACGCCGCCCGGCACCCGGGTGACCGCGCCGAAGCGGTCCAGCAGCGCCACCGCCTCGCCGCGTAGCCGCTCCGGGTCGGCGTGCCACTGGGCGCCGAACGCGGACCCGTACCGGCGCAGGATCTCCCCGACCGCGTCGCGCAGGAAGCTGTCGGTGACGAACGGCAGGCGGTCGTCGCCGCCCGCGTCGTCCGGTTCGTCACCGGGCGGCGGCGGTAACTCGGCGTCGTCGAGCAGCACCAGCGTGGCCGTGGGCAGACCGGAATCGAGCTGGTCGACCAGCGCGTGGTGCCGGGCCTGCGGGTCGGGCGGGGCGAGCCGACGGACCCGGCGGCGGTCCGGGTCGCCAGCCCGGTCGGCCATCTCCACAGCGAGCAGCACCGCTGCCTGCGCCACCGAGCCGGTGCCCGGGAAACGCTCGGTGGTGAACCCGGCGGTGTCCACCAGCAGCACGCCCTCGGCGCGCCGTTCCAGCCGCAGCCCGGTGAGCCGGGCCAGGTCGGCGGCGAACGGGGCGCCGCGCAGGTGGTTGGCGACCGCCGGGTCGACGTCGGCGAGGTAGACCACCGGGGACTCCACCACCGCCCGCCGGGCGAACTGGGCGGCGTGCCGACGCTCGGCGTTGCCGCTGTGGGCCGCCGACCGGTCCAGCAGCGCCGCCACCGAGTCGACGTGTTGCAGCACCCGGGTCGGCCGGAACAGCGCGAACACCGCGTCGCGGGCCACGTCGTACAGCGCCTCACCCGCGCCGGGGTCGCTGGCCCAGGCGGCGCTGGACCCGTCGGCCACCCGCAACGCGCCCCGCTCCTCCAGCCAGCCGACGGCGTCCACGAACGCCCGCCGGTCCGCGCCCTGGTCCGGGTCCAGGCCCAGGCCGGTGACGCGGTTCGCGTCGGCGGCCACCGAATCGGCCAGCTCGCTGAGGGTGATCTGGATGCCGGCGCGGCCCAGCGCCGCCAGGCACAGGGCCAGGTACGCGTACCGCTGGCGGTCGAAGGAGCGGCCGGTGCGCGACACCGCCGGTTGGGTGGGGTCCAGCCGATCCTTGGCCCGGATCAGCCGGGCCGTGCCGCCGTGCAGCTCCAGCCGGTAACCGAACGCCTCGGACAGGTCCCGCCGCAGGGTCGCGGCGAACCGCCGTACCCGCGGCAACGCCCGCTCGTCGGGCCAGGTCGCCGTGATCAGCGGGTGGCGCAGCACCAGCCGGACGGCGCGCTGGTACTCGGCCAGTTCCAGGTCGTTGACGGCGGCGGCGAAGCGGTGCCGGACCTGATCGGTCATGCCGGCGCTCCGCTTCGCTCGATGCCGTCATGACACACCACCGCACTGCATTGATGATTCGCTCGCTGGCGCTCGCTCATGCCGGCACCAGTTCCGGGCGGCGGACCGCCGTGTGGGTCGCGGCGGTCACGGTCAGCGCGTACCCGTCGAGGTGGAGCCGGCCGGCGGCGGTGACCACCGTGGTGAACCGCCCCGGCGTCGGGGTGAGGGTGAGCCGAACGCCGTGCGCGGCCGCGGCCAGCGGCGCTCCCGCGGCACCGCCGACCCGGGCGGCGAGGGCGATGTCGAGCAGCCGCAGCAGCACGCCGCTCTGCGCCTCATCGAGTCGGTGCCCATCGAGCCCCTCCTCCGCCAGCACGGCCGCCGCGTCGGCGAGCCGGCGTTCCCGGCCGAGCTGCTCGGCGCGCAGCCGGTGCCGGCGGTCCTCGCCACGGTCGACCCGCGCCGGCCGGCCCCGCCCCGTGCCGGGTGCGCGACCGGTGGCCACCAGGGTGCGCGACAGTTCGACCGCCGGCGCCTCCCACCACGACAGGCGGGTCGGAATCGCCTCCGGGTCCGGATGGGCCACCGCCACGTGCCGCGGACCGCCCAGGCCGAACACGACGTCGAAGAGCGCGTGCGCGGCCTCCTGGGACCCGGCGCGGGTGAACCAGGCGGCCAGGTGCCGCAACTGCGACTCGCGGCTCACCCCGCCGCGCCGGGCCTCGGTCACCCGACGTAGCAGCGCCAGCACGTCACCGATCGCGCCGACGGTGGCGTCGGCGAGCCGGTCGGCCTCGCTGGCCTCCTCGGGCCCCGGCGGCGCCAGCCACGACCGCAGCCCGCGCCAGCGGCGCCGCCAGTCCTCCAGCCGCTCCGCGGGCGTGTGGAACAGCCGCTCGTCGGCCTCGGCCGCCGCCTCGACGAGCCGGTCGAGGCCGGTCGCCTCCACCTCCTCCACCGCCGCCCGCAGCCGCGGCGTGTAGCGCTGCAACTCGTCGTGGAAGTCCCGCAGGTGGGCCAGCAGGGCGTCCTTGTGGGTGAGGAACGCCTCCGGACGTACGTCGTTGGTGCGGCTCAGGTCACCGAGCATGTGGTAGAAGCGGGCGGCCCGCTCGGCGATGTCGGCCAACGCCCGGTCGAGTCGGTTGAGCTTGCGGTAGACCTCCTCCGCGTCGCCCGCCTCGTTCGCGGCGGCGAGCGCCGTCAGGTCGGCCAGCAGGTCCGCGAAGACCAGCCGGGACAGGGTCGTGTCGTCCATCGTCGCGGTGAGCACCGTCTCCACCGCCCGGTGCGCCCGGTAGCCGGCCTCCGTGAACTGGTAGACCGAGTGCCGGTTGCGGTATTCGGCGAGGGTCGTCGCGCGGGCGCCGTCCTGACCCCGGTCGAGCACACCCCAGTCCACGAGCGCGTCGAGCAGCCGCGGCAGCTCCAGCTCGGCCGGATCGGGGCAGTCCGGGTTGGCCTGGTGCAACGCCTCCATCGCCGTGGCGACATCGGCGGTGTGCAGCATCACGTGGTAGCTGGCGCGGGCCGTGTCGAAGGCGCGCAGCAGCCAGAGGTAGGCGAACCGGTTCTCGGCGGTGACGTAACCGAACAGCCGCATACGGTCGTCCAGCCCGAAGTCGTCCAGGCCGAACGTGTGCCTCGACGGCTGCGCGGTCATCGTCGTCCTTCCGGGCGGCTGTTCCAGGAGTCGGGCCAGCCTACCCATCCCACCCGAATTTCCCGGATCGAGCCGGCCGTGTCGCCGCCCCGACGTGAGGTCATCGACCGAGGTGGGTGAAGGCGGCCCAGGCCAGCGGCTCGGCGATCTCCCCACGGCCGCATTGCGCGACCAGTTCCACCGGCATGTCCGCCGGGTGCTTCCGGGCCGGGTCGAGCATCCACAACTGCGCCCGGTGCAGGGCCTCGGCCGGAGCGCACCCTTCCGCGCGCAGGAAATGGTGCACCAGATACATCAGCAGGGATGTGCCCACGTCCGGCACCGACCACAACGAGCCGTAAACGGTGTGGGCGCCGGCCGCGAGGAAGGCCGTGGCCAGGCTGAACGCCTCGTCGTGGTCGGTGCCGGCGAGGTTCGTGGTGCATGCGGCGAGAAAGACCTGGTCGAGGTCGAGCGCGGCGAGCCGGGACTCCTCCAGCAACTGCCGAGCCGGCAGCCGACCACCCACCAACACCACATGGGCATCCGCCGGTCGCGCCGGATCGACCCGCCCGTGGCAGGCGAGGTGTAGCAGCGACGGCCCGGCTCCCGCGGAGCGGATCCATTCCAGCACGCTTTCGGGAGTGGCGACCCGGCCCGGATCCGCATCCGCATCCGCATCCGCATCCGCATCCGGACCAAGGTACTGGCCGTCCGGGTAGAAGCGCTGGTGGATCGCCCGCGCCTCCACGCCGGCGAACGGCAGGTCGCCGAGCGGGTCTCCGATCACCAGAGCTGACCGGACGGGACGCGCCGGTCTGGCCGCCGCCGCACACAGCATCCGGGCGGACGGGCTGTAGGAGACGACCAGGTCGTGCACCGCGTAGTGGCGGCCGGACGGGGTGTCCTGGTACGCGGCGTGCCAGGGCACGAGCCCGAGCACGCCCATCGGCACGAGAACCAGCCGAGCCGGAGAAAGGCGGATCGATCGCAGGTCGGCGACGATCCGACCCATCGCCGCACGCCACGCCCACCGGCACAGGTCGTCGATCCGGGCGCCCACCGAATCGGGTGCCCCGCCGCCGACCGCCCCGGCGTCCCGTGGCTCCGCTCCTGCTTCCCGGCCGGTGACGTTCCGCCGCTGCGCGGCGTGCAGAAGCCGGTGCACCGGCGAGCCGCCGCCGACCACCAGCTCGGGAAGTTCCATCACGTCGATCTCGCCGACGGCGGGTACGACGACGGCGAGCCCCGGCACCGGGTCGGCGGCCGGCACCAGGTACACGAGCGCATCGACGCTCAGCGCGGCGAGCGCCTGGCGAACCTCCCCGGCACGTACCTGGGCCAGCGGGCCCTGGGTGGTCAGGCCGGCGGTCTCCAGTGCGCGCAGCACGCGCGTGCGCAGGTCGTCGGGAAGCTCACCGGCGGACAGGTCCGCGCCGAGGGCTTCGCCGGTGAGCCGATCGCGGCCCAGGCCCGCGGTCTGGCGCCACTCCTCGGCGAGCTCGGGTTGCCCGGCCTGGGTGAGCAGATCCGCCACCGTACGGGACACGGTGGCGGCGTGCAGGACGAGGCCTCGTCCCGCGTCCAGGGCGGTGACCAGATCGTCGTCGGCCTGGTCCTGCAGGCACCACCGGGCGACGGTGGTCGCGTCGGCGGCGGCCTCCCGAGCGGTTTCCATCGCGTGGTCGGTGCCGGCCTGCAGCAGGACCCGCCGGGCGTGGCCGTGCAGGGCGGCGAGGCCGAGCCGTCGGGTCCGGGCGCGGTCGGGGTCGCCGGCGCGGCGCAGCGCCTCGGCGTGGTCGCGGACCAGGTCGGTCCAGAGCAGGCTCTCCGGTCCGGCGACCTCGGCGGTCGCCACCTCGAACTGGCGGGCGGCGCGGGCGGCGGCGGCCCGATCGCCAAGGCCTCTTGCTCTGGTGAGCTCGGCCTTGCCGATGAGGGTCAGCGCCGCCACCCGGATGACGTGTCCCGGTTCCAGCCGGCCCGTGAAATCTGTCAGATGGTCGGCCCACTGGCGTAGCAGCGGCAGGTTCCCGTCGCGCACCGCCGCGGCGACCTGGGTGGTGGCGGCCGCGATCGTGGCGGTCACCGTCAGGTACGACAGCGGCCCGGCCGGCAGGGGCACGGGTGGTTGTGCCGGGATGCGCGCTTCTCCGGTGCGGATCGCGACGAGGTCCTGGCAGAGGCGGATCAGCGGTCCCAGCGCCTGCGCGTCCTGACGCGACGAGGGAAATCGCTGCCAGAGGGCGAGGGCCCGTTCGCTCGCCTCGTGCATGCCGGTGAGATCGCCCTGCCCGCCTCGTCGCACCGCCTCCATCACGACGGACAGCAGCTGCGACTGGGCGACGACGTTGCCGGTGTGCCCCTCGTCGCCGAACTCGGTGGCCAGCTGCGTTGCCCACGCTCCGGCGGCAGTGTGGTCACGCAGGTCAGCGTTGCCGGACGCGCGGGAGTGCAGGGCGAGCGGCAATGACGCTCGCAGCCGATCGCCGGCGACTCTGGCGAACGCCGGGTCCTTGCGGGCCCGCAGCAGTGCGCCGACGAGACCGTCCGAGTCGGGGCTCGCCGCGGCGGGGCCGCCCTCGTACTCCAGCATGCCCTCGGCCAGCTCCAGCGCCCCGACAAGGCCCGCAGGCGCGTCGTCGCCGACCGCCCGGCCGAGCGCGAGCAGGTGGCGCAGTCGCGCCGCGTCGACCTGGTCCATGGCCTCGGCGAAGCGGGCGAACTCGGCGTAGACCAGCACGGTGGCGAGGACAGCCCGCTCGCGGGCCGTGGCGGTGACCGCCGCGTCCAGCGCCCGGCCGGCCTCGTCGATCGCGCCGCGCAACTGCCCGAGGCTGGGGGGCACGCGGCTGTCGTCCTGGGCGACGTCGTGCTCCATCACCTCGTCCGCGACGACCACCCGCACGGCGTGCGCCGCCAGTAGTTCATCGTCCGCGTTGGCGGCGGCGATGGCGTGGTCCAGGCACCGGGTTGCGGCGTCCAGGCTGCCCGGCACGTGGGCGAGCTGCCAGTGCAGCAGATGGGTCTCCCCGAGTTGCCGCCACACCGGTCCAGGCTGGTCGGCGAGGGGCAGGGCCTCTTCGAGCAGCGCGACGGCCTCGGGGACACCTTCGGGATCCCCGGTCCTGACCGCTCTGCTGTGCAGCAGTTCGGCAAGGGTGACCGGGACGGCCGGGTCGTCGTCATCCTCGCGGACCGTACGCCAGCAGGCGATCGCCCGGGCGAGGTGGACCGGGTCCTCATCGAGGTCCCACAGCGCGGTGTGGGCGGTGGCCTGGCCGCGGTGGAGGCGGCGCCAGCCGGGCTGGGCCGGCGCGCTGGCGCTGATGGCTCGCTCCCCCACGGTCAGGGCCAGCTCGACGCTCGCTCGGTCCTTCCGCCGGCCGGCGGCTTCCAGGCAGGCCGCCGCCAGGTCCGCGGACGCGACGGCGTACCGGGGAGTGCTCCGCGGCGAAAGCTCCGCCAGGGCCGCCGTAAGGGTGGCGATCCCGGCGGTCAGGTCCTCGTCCCGTTCGCCGGCGTAGTCGTACCGAGCCAGCAGCGCCATGCCCAGGAGCATGCGGCCGTAGGAGGCGTTGTCCGGGTCGGCCGGGCTCACCTGGACGGCGAGCATCGCCGTCAGCGTTTCGTCGGCATCGGCGGCAGCGGCCCGCACGGTTCGCGACTCGTCCAGACACCGTTCCAGGAACCGCTCCCAGATCGCGTCCAGCAGTGTCACGGCCACGATGTCGCCCTCCGGATCATCCGGCGGCCACCCCTGATGTGCGACGGTCAGCTGCGCGACGGCCCGTTCATGGTCGGTCAGGCCGGGTCCGAGCCGGGCCCGTTCCGCATGGGCCACACCGAGCCCCCAGTGCCAGATCACCGCCTGTTCGTGGGTCGGCGCGTGGGCCAGCGCCCGCTCGAACTGCGCGACGGCGGCATGCAGGAGGTTCTCGTCCGGGTCGATGTCATAGCGTTCCAGATAGGCCCGTCCCAGCGTTCCGGTCAGCTCCGCGAGGTCGGAGCCCGGCGGCGGGTTGCTGATGAGCATCGTCAGCTGGGTGGTCCACTCGTCGAACGGGACACCGCTGAGGCTGCCGTCCTGGGTCACCGGCTCACCCCAGTCCGGCGTCGAGCGGTATCTCGGTCACCACCGGCACGGCCAAGGTGATCCAGTCGCACGCGCCAGCCTCGACCGCTGCGGCGTCGCGGTGCACGGCGGCCAGGCCCAGCCACCCGAGCAGACCAGTGACGGCGAGCGGGGCGCGGGTCCGCCCCGGCCATGCCTCCTCGGCCGCGGGCAGTTCGAACGGAGACGAGCTGAACTGCTCCTCCGCGGCCAGCAGCACCAGCCAGTCGCGGGTACTCGCCCCGGGTTCGGTCGGGGTCCCCGCGGGCATCCGAAACTCGACGGGGCGCCCGTGCAGGGCCGCGCCGCTGCGCCCGGGGGCGAGGTGGTCGCCGGGAAAGAGACCCGCGTGGACGCGGTGCCGTTGGGTGACGTCCAGCAGCACGCAGAAGAGTCGACGGTCGCTGTGGTTGTGCAACCGGACGAAGGCGGTCGGCGGCACCCAGCGGCCCTGTTCCTGCCGGTAACGCAGGTGTACGGCGCCATCCCGGTCGGGTCGCAGCCCTGGCCGGTGAGCAGGCCCGATCACCTCGCCGGGACGAGCCTGGACGAGGTCGACGGAGACCGCCCCGGCCAGCGTGGAAACCGGGTTCGTCAAGCTCCTGACCCGATGCACCCGGGCGAGATGCTCCAGCATCGCGGCCACCCGCCGGCCTCCGTCGCGGCGTACGTCGGTCAGGTCGGCGCAGAGCGGCGTCCCGTCCCCGCCGGCGATGCGGACCCGGTCCGGCTGGTCGGCGTCCACCCGGAGCTCCGGGGTACGCCCGTCGGCGCTGGCGTCCGGTCGCACGTGCGGCGAGGGACCGCCACCGGGCCCCGACGTCCGTAGCGCCGCCAGCACCTGGTCGACGGTGGGCTGGTGTCCACCTTCGACGAGCACGGTGACCATCGGCACGGGGACCCGGCTGACCACGACGGGGTACTGCAGGTCGCCGTCCGGTTCCCAACCGAGCGGCTGGACGACGCTGCGCTCGGGGTGCACCTGGACGATGCGCGCCTCGCGTAGGTCCGGCCCGGGCACGGCCACCCGGACGTCGTCCCCGTTGGGGCCGATCGACAGTCCGTGGCAGGAGCCGACGTCGATCTCCCACTCGTGGCGGACCCGGCGCATCCGCATGCCGCTGGCGGACGGCTTGACCTGCCCACCCAGGAACGGTTGGTCGGCGATACCGGGAGTGACCGGTTCCAGTTGAGGAATCTGCTGGAATGCCTGCCGTTCCACCTCGCACCGGGCTGCGGTGAGCAACTCGCGGTAGGTCGCCGACGGGCCGAGCCGCCGCAGGGCGGTCAGCAGGGACCAGCTGAACAGCCCGTGCGGTCGGCCCTCGGCCCAGGTCTCGATCGCGGTCTCGGACGACTGGCAGGCGGCCAGCACCACGTGTTCGGTCGGCGGACGGGTGGCGGCACGGCGCAACTCCGGCAGGAGCGCCTCGATCAACGGCGCGGTCTCCAGCGCGGGTGCGAACCGGACGAGGTTGCGGGTGGCACTGAACGAATGGCAGCTGTCGAGGACGACCGCCAGGTGGCATCCGGTGGCGGCTACCTCGCCGAGCAGCAGCGAGAGCTCCTTGTCGTAGAGGTCGGGCACCTCGTCGTGCCGGCTGTCGTGGCAGATCAGGGTCTGCATCTGCCCCGTCGGTTCCAGGTGCCACAGCTCGTCGGGTACGGCAGCCCAGGAGCCGTGCCCGCTGAACCAGAAGAGCGCGGTGTCACCCGGCCCCGCCTGACCCAGATGGTCGCGCAGACCGTCGACGACCGCCTGCCGAGTCGCCGTCTCGTTCTCGAGCAGCAGTGTGGCGGGCGGCTCGTCCCCCAGCGCCCGCACGCGCAGGAACTCTGCCACCTGGGTCACGTCGTTGTGGCATCCCTGCAACGGTCCGACGGCGCGGTAGCGGTCGATACCGACCAGCAGCGCGAAGATCCGTCCGGTCATGCGCCCTCTCCCGCCGGAACGTGGAGCCAGCCGTGTTCGAGGAACTGCTTCTCGGGCAGATCGATGGTGATCTCGGTGAACCGATCGGGCAGCGGTGGCACCTCGGAGTGTTGGATGACGTCCCGGTAGAGCACGTCGGGCACGGCGAGGACGTAGTCGACGGCCGGGTTGTCCCGCAGCGCGGCCCGCAACGGTGGGCTGTCGAGAATCCGGTGCACCGCGATGGCGGCGGCGCCGACCCAGCCGCTGTCGGCGGGTTTCATCAGGCCCCGGTGCAGGGCGACGCGCAGCCGTATCCGCTCGGCCGGGTCCAGGCCGTGATTCGTTCGGCGTAGTGCGTCGGTCAGACCACCGATCAGCAGCGGGATCACGGTCGACTCGTCGATGCCGACGGGCAGGACGGCGAACTGCCCGTCGCCCTGGGCCTGCACCGCCACCGCGGACTCGTCGAGGCGGGCGGCGCGACGGGCGTCGACGAGCGCTCGCACCAGCCACGACTGCGTCCGTTCCGCAAGGTGGTTGGGGCGGCGGCTGTAGCTCGACACGTCCGCGGCCATGCACAGCCGCACGGCTGCCGAACTGGGCTCGACCTTTCCCGGCAGCACCTCCCGGAACGGCACCGCGTCCTGCAGGGTGGCATGTCGTCGAACGGTGCGGTCCCGCCAGGTCCCGAGAGACTCGGCCCGCACGTCGAGACGACCCCGCAGAACGGAAACCGACGCCGGCACCTCGATGAGCGCGTGCATGCCGTACGTCAGGGGCAGGAACAGCCGGCCGGAGGGGTCCTCGTAGGTCCAGCCGAAGCGGTTGCGGTGCGCGCCGAAGGACCAGGCGCGGGGACGGCCGGGGCGTGGGGCCAGTCGGAGCAGCCAGCCGGGGCGAGCGGCACCGGCCGCGGCAACCGCCCGGTCCGCAGCGGTGGTCATCGGACGGGGTGCGCCCGCGCCGTAGCTGAGCCCCAGTGCACCACCGTCGTTGTCAAGCCGTACGGCCAGCGCGTCGTCGTTGTCGAGGGTGACCTCGAAGCGGACAGAGGTGTAGCGGCGCCCGTCCGTCAACTGGTCCAGATCGAACGCGACGAGCATCCCGTAGTAGTGCCGTCCGGTCGCCTCGGCGCGCCGGCTCAGCCGGACCGGAAGATCCTCCTCAGGTACCGGAAAGAACAGCGGTCGGCCGCAGCTCACCCCGCCCAGACCGAACGGCGAGTCCGGCCCGTCCGGGTCGCGCGCCTGGCTCGGTCTCAGCACCGACCGGGCCAGCACGTCGGACGGCCGCAGCGGCTCGTCCCCGCCCGGTACCCAATCCTCACCGGTCATTTGGCCTCCAGTCGACGATACGTTCCTCGGTAGTGCACGGCCGATTTCAGGCGGATCAGAAAGAGTGGCGCGGAGTAAATCCGCTACGACGATGTCACGCGCGAGTGCCGTCCCAGGGTGGGCTCCGATCATTCCGGGGCGGACCGGATCGATGACATCAGTGTCGCCGAATTGACAGACGCGTCGCTGCCGGCGAGTAGGGGGGCTTGATCTTCGCACCCCCTCACGATTACCCGACTGTCGGGCAGGAATCCCGTACAAATCCGGGATCGGTATGCATGCAAGGTGTCAGGCTCGACCCGATGGAACGCACAAAGGAGCAACAGGTGCTTCGACGGACAGCACCCACCCCGCCCGGCCCGGTGCGGTCCTGCCGGGTGGGCGGTCGTCGGGCCATTGCGGGTACGCCTCGGCTGTCGCAGACTTGCCGGGTCATCCGCAGTTTCCCGAATCACGGCGAGGTGGGAGTGGACGGTGCCGCACGGCGTCCGAAAGTCTCGCCGCCGAAGGCGTTTCTGGCCCGGCTGCCAACGGCGATCCGGCAGGAGTTGCTCGGGCGCGGCCAACCGTGCCGATACGAGCCCGGCGATCGACTGCTTGTCGAGGGCGGCGTTGACACTCATGTCATCCTGCTGACCAGCGGCTTCGTGAAGGTGACCAACGTCGTCGAGGGCTTTGAGGCGTTGGTGGCCATCCGGGGCGCCGGCGACATCGTCGGGGAATCAGCGGCGCTGGCCGATCAGCCGCGGATGGCCAGCGTCACGGCCTGCGGCGTGGTGACCGGATGCCTGGTCATCGCCGAGGCGTTTCGTCATGTGCTCGGCCGCCATCCCGATGCCGCCCGGCTGGTGACGGCGACGGTCGCCGAACGGCTGCGTTGGGCGAACCAGCGGCGGGCCGACTTCGTCGCCTACTCGGCGGAGGTACGACTCGCCCGGGTTCTGGTCGAGATCGCCAGAACCTACGGCCGGCAGCTCGACGACGGCGCGGTGGTGATCGACGTACCGCTGAGCCAACCTGAACTGGCCACGATGATCGGCGTCGCGGAGGCCACCGTGCACAAGGCGCTGCGGACGCTGCGGGACGGGGAACTCATCCGATCCGGGTACCGGCGGGTCTACATCCTTGATCTGGACGCCCTGCGGCGGATGGGCCATGAACCGCCCGGCCTGTCTCCGTAGCCGAACGTCCATCCTGGTCCAATGATCGATGCCGAACGGATGCGGTAATCCATATCCGTTCGGTTGACCGTTCGATCCCTTCGGTCGACGCGACGACTGAACCGCTGCCGAAAACATTCATGACACCTTTCCCAAACGCTTCTGCGTCGCTCCGTCTCCTTTTCCTCCATCACGAGATCCCATTCGCCGGGCCCTCGGAGTATCGTCCACGGGATCCGGCGACGACCTCCCGCACCGCAACGCAGCGGTCCCGAAGAAACGCGTGACGTCATCCTCGACATTCGCAGGCGAACCGGAGAATCATGTCCGACCTCAGCGCAGTACGGAACGACATTCGCGCCACCCAGCGAATGCTGGCCAACCTCCAGGGTGCCATCGACGGGGTGGGCAGCCAGGTCGATGTCATCGGGCGGGAGCAGCAGGCCACCCAGGACCAACTCCTCACCCTCCGCGCGGAGTTCGCCCGCTTCGTCCAGCAGGCCGAGCGGACCGCCAACATCCAGCGCGCCGAGACCGCCATCAACACCCTCAAGAACGACATCGAGCACCAGTTCGGCCACCACAAGGTGGTCCGCCGGACCGCGGTGGGGATGCTGCGCTCCTTCGACCTGGGGCTGGTGACCGAGGAGACGGTTCGGGCGGTCGGCGAGCAACTGATGTTGCAGACCCCACGCTACTGGCTGGCGCCTGTCCTGGTGGCGTTGGCGGCCTGGGCTGGAGACGACCCGGATCTGTGCGTCCGGGCGGTGGAGGAGGCCTACCACCGCTCTCCCCATCGCACCTCACTGCTGATGACGCTGGTGCTGCGGCGCCAGGGACGACGCTCCAGCGCCGTGCGGTGGCTTCGTCACTACCTCGACGCGCAGGACCCGGCTGCGCTCAGCCGCGAGTTCGCCGTCATCCTGGAGTCGATCGCCCAGGGTGCGTTCGGCCCCGCAGGTGTGGAACTCGTGCGCGAGCGGCTCGAGACCTGGCGCGACCGGCTGCTCGCGGACGAGGCGGTGACCATCGCCCAGGTGAACCGCTGGCGCCGGGAGATGGAAACGCACGTGCGAGCCGATGGCGTGGCGGACGACTTCCCCCGCCTGGCTGCCGCGTCACCGCAGTGGCCGCAGCTGCAACACGCGCTTGCCTGCGCCGATGCGCACCAGTCGATCATCGACCGGTACACCGCGCTGATGAACGCCGAGGCGCCGCCCAGCAGCCGGATCGAAGACGCCATCGACGACATTCTCGACCGGCTGGTGGGCGACTACGACCACGAGGAGCTGCCGCTGCGTCGGAAACTCGCCGCGAACGAGGCGATCGTCCAGTGCGACGGCGACCTCGAGCAGGCCGCGCGCGCCGCGCACTCCGAGGCCACCGGCCTGGAGGACACCCGTGACTACCTCACGATCCAGACCGAGTCCGCGCTCCACCCTGACGCGATCGGTGTGTCGACGCAGACGCAACGGCTGGCTGTCGCCTTCTGTCACGACTGGATGAGCCATTCCCACGCGGCGTTCACCCGCGACTACCGGCTGGAGGTGCCGGACACCGTCAAGGTGACCTTCGCCCTGCGCAGCACCTACGGCAAGATCGGATTTCGGCCACCCCAGTGGACCGGCTCCTTCACCACCCCGATGGACGCTCTGGAACGGTCGCTGGAGGCGCACTGGGACCGCCACGCCCAGTCCTTCCTGGACAGCCTGACGTTCGACTGGGGCAAGCGGCTCATCGGTCCGGCGGTGGTGGCCGTCCTCGTCCTGCTCGTCGTGTCCGGCATGAGCAACGTCGGGCTTGGCCTCCTCGCCGCCGCCGCGGTCGCCGGGGTCTGGGCGCTGGCGCTCAAGGGGCAGGCGGAGAAAGCGGCAGCGGAGCAGGAGAAGGCACGCGCGGCAATCGCCAAGGCCAGAACGGAGTCGCTGGTCGCGCTGCGGGCCACCGGGGCGGAACTCACCGACTGGACGAGCCGATTCACCGCGGCGGACGGCAAGGAGCCGCAGGTGAAGGCCCTGCTCACCGACCTGGCCACGGCGGGCGCCCCCGGTGCGCGGCACGAGCGTCGCATGGTCGGCCGAATCGAGGAGGAGTGACATGACCAGCACCGACCCTACGGAGGAACCGGCCACGCCGGCGACCTCCGACGAGCCCGAGGCGGTGCCGTGGGCCCGGCAGCCGACTCCGCCCCGGCAACGCAGCACCAGCCGGGTACGGCGGATCGCCGAGGGGCTGCCCGACTGGGAGCCGATGCCCCCCGGCGAAATGCTGGTCCGCCGCCCCCGGCAGGGCTGAGCCGTGGCGGTCAACGGCGGCGGCTACCAGGAATGGGCCGCCTTCCTGGAACGGTGGCGGGCCGGGGAGGAGAACACCTCCCACTGGCTGCCGGCGCTGGCCGAGCAGGACTATCCCGCGGACAGCTGGGCTCGACTCGTGGCCCGGATCACCCAGGCGCTGTCGTACCGGCTGCAGTCCTGGGCGGACGCGCTGCTGCGGGCGATGGCCGCCGCCCGAGACGAGTTCGAGGTGGCGCGGGCGCTGACCCAGGCTCGATGCGGCCTGGCGTCGATCCGGGCGGTGGCTGGTCATCCCGGCCTGCCGGCGGAGCTGTCGCGGCACCTGCGCGATGCCGTCGACGAGCAGATCCGCTCGGTCCAGCAGGCGTTGGAGGACGGGATCGAATCCGCCCGCCGCGCCGGCGTCGATGGCCGGGTGACTCAGGCCCGACTGCGCACCCTGCGCGACAACCCGATCACCGTGACCGGTGCCGGGAGGGCGGCTCGCGCGGACGGCTGGGCCGCCGAGCCCACCCGTCCCACCCGCCGCCGGATCATCATCGGCCCCGACACCCCGGGCGAGGAGTGAGCGTGTCCCACTACGACGAGGCCCGGCGGGATCTCGACAGCTACATCGCCGCGCGGGTGCCACTCATCGGCATACGCAGCATCGAGCAGGTGCGGGCCGTCCGTCTGCTGCGCGAGGTCGCCGCCAGCCCACGCCGGGCCAACCTGCCCTTCTGGATTCACACCCGGGCCACCGGGCTGCGGGACCTACGCACCAACACACCGGTCCAGGAGGATCGGTCGCTGGTGGCCGCCATGGATTTCGCCGCTGGCCAGTTGACCCGGCGGGCGCAGGCGACGATCGCCTTCGTCGACCCGGACGACCTTAGCGGCGACTCTCCGGTCACCCGGCACATCGCGGAGCTGGCCCGCCTCGCCGACGCCCACTCCGGCAGCGTCGTCCTGATCACGGACAACCCGCTCTGGACCGGCCTGCAACGCCTGGGCATGAGCATCACGCTCGCCCCACCCAACGCCATCGAGATGTACGACATCGTCGTCGACTTCCTCAAGGAACAGCAGGGTGCGGTCAACATCGACTGGACCGAGTCCGACGCGCGACGGGCGGCGGAGTTTCTCGTCGGGGTGCCGGAGGGCACCGCGGTCAACGTGCTGGCAACCATGGCCGCGACCGGGCGGATGCACCGGGAGGACGTCGAGCGCCTCGCCGAGTTCAAGGACAAGCACTTCGCCGACCTGTCCGGTCTGGAGCGCGTCGCGCTCGGGCCGGCCGACCACGAGATCGGCGGGCTGACCAGCCTGCGCGCCTGGCTGCGTCGCCGGCACCAGGTGATGGTTTCCGACCTGCGTGGCACCGGGCTACGTCCGCCCAGGGGAGTCCTGCTGGTCGGCGTACCCGGGTGCGGCAAGTCACTGTCGGCCAGGGCGGTGGCGGCGCAGTGGCGGTTGCCGCTCTACCGGCTCGACTTCGCCACCATCCTCGGGATGTACGTCGGCCAGTCGGAGACCCGCCTGCGGGAGGCGTTGGAGATGGCCGACCGGACCGCGCCCTGCGTGCTGTGGATCGACGAGATCGAGAAGGGCCTGGCCGGGCAGCACGACTCCACCGGGGTGAGCCGACGCCTGGTCGGACAATTCCTGTTCTGGCTCCAGGAGTCACGCTCGAGGGTCTTCGTCGTGGCCACCTCCAACGATGTCCGCGCGTTGCCGCCCGAACTGCTGCGCAAGGGGCGCTTCGACGAACTCTTCTTCGTCGACCTGCCCGACGAGGCCGAGCGGGCCGAGATCATCGGGCTCTACCACCGCCGGTACGTCGATGAGGAGCCGAGCGCGGATCTGCTCGGCCGGCTGGTCACCGTTTCGGACGGCTTCGCCGGCTCAGACATCGAGTCCGCGCTGCACGAGGTGGGCGTCGAGGTGTTGCTGCACGGACGCGGCAACCTCCGGCCGGAGTTCATCGTCGACACGTTTGTCAACACGTTCCCGCTGAGCCGCACCCACCCGGAGCAGATCGCGGAGATCCGAGCGTGGGGCCGGGACCGGGCCGTGCCGGCCGGCGTCGCGGGCACCTCGGCGTCGCCCGACGCTGGTGGCCGCCGCCGGGTCATCGTGCCGGGCGACGCATGACCGGGAGGCCGGAGATGAGCAAGGAACAGCAGCCGGACGGCGGAGCGATCTGGAACGTCCGAGCCCTGGTCGGCGACCTCGCCGACGAGACCCCGCCGAGCCCGGCCAGCCAAACGGGCCGGGAGGCAGGCTCGCCCGGCCCGGCCGCCGTCCACCAGGCCCCTGCGGACCCGGGCGAACCGCGGACCCGGGGTGGCTGGGTCAGCCAGGGCGAGGTGGTCCGGCGGACCACCGGAAACTCGACGCGAAGAATGACACTGCTGGCCGGGATCATGCTGGTGGGGCTGCTCGTCCTGCTCGTCGGAGCGGCACTGGTGAGCACCGGTGAGGACGAGGCCGACCGGCCGTTCTCGCCGTCCGTTCCGGCGGAACCGCGCAGCCTGCCCAGCCCGGACGAACCGGACCCGACGGAACCCACCAGCACCACCGCGGAGGCCGGCGACCCGGAGGAGGACGCCCTGTCGTCGCTGCGGCGACTCAACCTCCAGGACCTGTCCGGGATCTCCCTGGACGGCACGTACGCCGCCCAGCTGGCATCGAAAACCGTGGGCATCGTGGACGTGAAACAGACAGCGGCGAACGGCTCACACACCTTCTACGCCACCGACATCCTTGAGGAGCACCTTCGGTTGCGGGAAAAGTTCGATGGCGACGCCAGCGTGGTGCTCCTGCTCAGCACCGACTACGGACGGCAGCAACTTTACGACGGGCAGCCGCTCTGGATCACGTTCGCTCTCCTCTCCGCGCCTTCGAAGGAAGTGGTCGCGCAGTGGTGCGCGGGCCGGTTCCCCGACCTGACCGGATCGGACCTGGAGAACCGGTGCGTGCCGCGTCGGCTGAATCCGCCGGGCTCCCCGTAGTGCCTTGTCGTGATCGCTGCCAGGACCGCTCTCTGCACCGGGGCGTCGGGTCGCTGCACCGCCGTGGGCCGGTCGATCCGGGTCAGGCCGCGGCGAGCCGCAGCAGGTTGCCCTCCGGAATTCTCAGCTCGGGATACCCGTGCGCCACCAGCTCGGTGGCCCGGCTGGTCAGGAACGAGGACGCCCCGGCGACCGCCGTCGCGTAGACCCGGCCAGTGCGCCGGGCGATGAGCGACCAGGAGAAACGGTCGATCACCACGTGCTGTGCGGTACGCGCCATCCGCCGGGCGTTGCCGTCGTCGGCCAGCAGTTTCGACACGATGGTGGCCAGCGCCTCAGGGTTGGCGGCCGGGAAGTTCATCCCCGTCCGACCCGGCTCGACGATCTCCTTGAGGCCGCCCGTCGACGCCGCCGCGATCGGCGTGCCGGTCGCCGCGGTCTCCAACGCGATCATGCCGAACGGCTCGTAGATGGACGGCACGACCATCGCGTCGGTGGCCGCCATCACGGACGGCAGGTCACCGCCGAGAAATCCGGTGAAGGACACCGCCTGCTCCAGCCCCAGGGACTCGGTCAGTCCCACCAGCCGTTGCCGGTGCGGGCCGTCGCCGGCGACGATCAGGCGCAGTCCCGGGTGCTGCGCGCGCACCGCGGGTAGCGCCGTGATCAGGTCCTGGACTCCCTTCTCGTACACCAGTCGCCCGGCGAAGCCGATCAACGGCCCGTCCCCGGCGTACGCGCGGCGGGCGTTGTCCGTCCGCACCGGATCGCTGCGCCACAGCTCGGGGTCGACGCCGTTGGCCACCACGTCGATGCGCTGGTGTGGGACTCCGAACAGCTGGTTGACCTCCCACCGCATGTAGTGCGAGCAGACCACGACCCGGTCGGACTCGTTGGCCAACCACCATTCAGTGGAGTGGATCGACCGGTTGGTGTCCGCGGGCAGCCAACCCTGGTGACGGCCCGCCTCGGTGGCGTGGATGGTGGTCACCAGGGGGATCCCCAGGTGTTCGCGGAGCGTCATCGCGCTGTGCGCGACCAGCCAGTCGTGGGCGTGGATGACGTCGAACCCGGCGGTGTCGGCGGCCCGCAACGCGGCGCGGGTCAAGGTGTGGTTCAGCGCCATCGTCCAGGCGAGCAGCGTCGGCCCGGAGAACGTGAACAGCGGAGGGTCCTCCGCCGCCCGGATGACCCGGACACCGTCGACGTACTCCTCGTACGCGGCGCCGGGCGCGTGCCGGGTCACCACGGTCACCTCGTGGCCGGCCTGCACGAGCGCCTTCGAGAGCGAATACACGTGCCGCCCCAGCCCCCCGACCATGACCGGCGGGTACTCCCAGGACAAGAAGAGCGCCCTCATCGGGCCCTCACCCCTTCAGTCAAAACTCCCCCTTGGTTGTCGGCGCGGTACGCCCGGCCGGCCTGGCCCGGTCACCGTTCCTTCCCGACGGGCTGCGGTGCAGCCCCAGCATGGTCACGTCGTCGAACTGCTCGGCCGATCCGGTATGGGCGGTGACCGCCTGGACGAACCGGTCGAGCACGACCGCCGCCGAACCGGGCTCGTCGAGCGTCTCGCGCATCCGGTCCTCACCGAAGAAGTTCCCGTCGGCATCCTTGGCCTCGGTGACCCCGTCGGTGTAGAGGAACAACAGGTCGTCCGCGCGCAGCGTCTCGCGTCCCAGTTGGAACTGGGCGTCGTGCATCAGGCCCAGGGCCGGCCCGGTGGGCGCGAGACCGACCTGCTCGCCGCCGGCCCGGCGGATCATCGGCGGATTGTGGCCGCAGTTGATGTAGACCAACTCGCCGCTCCTCGGGTCGATCACCCCGAAGAACAAGGTGGCGAAGTACGCCTGGTGCAGGTGGTTGGCGGTCAGGTAGTCGTTGGTGGTGCGTACCGCGTGCAGCGCCAGGTTGGCGCTGGCGAACGGCGGCTCCGGCTCCTCGCCGCCCCGCCACCCGCCCCGGGTAGCGTCGTTGGCGACCGCGGCCTGCCGCAGCAGGCTACGGATCAGGGCCATGAACAGCGCGGCACCGACCCCTTTGTCGCAGACGTCGGCGATGGCGAAGCCGAGGAAGTTGCCGTTGATGATGTCGTACGCGTCGTAGAAGTCGCCGCTGACCTCGTGCGCCGGCGCGAAGTACGCGGCGATGTCCCATCCGTCGATCACCGGCAGCGACTCCGGCAGGAAGCCCCGCTGGATCTCGCGGCCGATCTGCAGTTCCCGCTCGACCTCGCGTCGGTACACGGCGGCCTCGATGTTGCGTACCGCCAGGCCCAGGTCCCGGCGCTGCCGCGACGTGGCGAGGCGACGGCGGACCAGGTGCGGCTGGAACGGCGCCACCAGAAAGTCGAGGCCGTCCTCCACGTGCAAGGTCAGCGCCTCGCAGTACCCCTGTGAGAAGCACACCACGGCGGGTGGGTGTTCGGTGGCCTCGGCGAGGCGCTGGACGAGGCCACGCATGGTGACCACGTCCAGCGCCGCGTCGACGAGTAGCACGTCCGGCGTGCTTTCGGCCGGCCACGAGTCGGCCAGCAGGGTCTGAGGCGTGCGGACGACGGACGGGATTCCCTCGTCCGTCAGCGCCCGCCACAGGTCCCGGGCCGCCGGACTGCACTCACTGACGATCAGTGTCATCCCGGCCATGGCCGATCCGTCCATCCTCGTCCGGTCGAGCCCGCCACATGGCGACGGTGGTCCGGTTGGATCCGCCGATGTACTCGTGTGACGCCGCGTCCACGGCGTGCCGGATCAGATACAGGCCCAGTTCACCCGGCTTCCGGTCCCGCAGGGGCCGGCTCAACCCGGTCGGCGTGCCTGCCTGGAAGGGATCGAAAGGTGGCGCGGTGTCGGTGAGACGCACCCAGGCGCGCTCCGCGGACATCCCGCCTTCGACCACGATCCGGCCGTCGGGTCGGCCCGGCCCGTACCCGTGCCGCACGATGTTGACGAACAGTTCCTCCGTTGCCAGGCGGAGTTGGTAGGCCGCCTCGGGGCTGAGGCCGGCGTCCGCGGCCAGTCGCTGGACCAGCACGGTCACCGGCTCCAGGGACTCCACGACCGCCGACACGGTGAGGGTCGGCATGACCGCTACTCCGGCACGTTGTCGCTGAACGTGACGCTCTGGTCGAAGCCGACCAGCCGGATGGTCTGGGCCACCCGCTTGCTCACGCCGACCAGCACGACCCGAACGTCGTCGTCCATCTTCTGCCGGGCGTAGATCAGCTGCCGTAGCCCCGCCGACGAGAGATAGTCGAGCTTGCTCATTTCCAGCACCAGTCGCCGCGGGTGGTGCGTGGCGGCCCGGTCCACGTTCTCCTGGAGAACCGGTGCGCCGTTCGCGTCGAGATCGCCGTTCAGAACGATGATCGCCGTCTCGTCGCGAGTGCTCAGGGTCGCGGTGAATCCCATTTCGAATCTCCTCCGGTTGATGCTTTCGCGGTCATCAGTCTTTCCGCAGAACTGCGATTCCTTCGGTGACGTTGTCGACCACCTGGAAGAATCGCAGGAATCCGGTCGCGGAGAGGATGCCGCGGAGCGGATGCGAGACGCCCACCAATGCGATGGGAACGTCCTTCTGCTGTGCCTGCCGGTAAACCATGAGCATGGTGCGTAGCCCGGCACTGGACACGTAACGGAGCTCGGTGAGGTCCAGCAGCACCGCGCTGCCCGTGGACAGGCCGCTCACCAACCGGTCCTGCACGATTGACGCGGTACGTGCGTCGAGTTCACCCATCAGGCTGACAATGGTCACCGAATCGAGCGTTCGTTGGGCGATCTGCATCGCTTCCTCCCCGGCCGGAAAAGGCTGTCGAAATCAGCCCTCCGACCCATTGCACCCAGCCGCTCAATGTCTTTACCCAGAGTCTTGCGGCCTGGGCGCGGCCGACGCAACCGCATCCGTCCGCTTCACCCGATGACATGGCGATAGCCCGCCGGTTTTCGTCAAGTCCGCCGGGCAGGCCGCCAAATCGGCGCCATTCACCGGGGCATCGAGTGAATCGAGGCCGCGGCGAGGGTCAGTGCATCGCCACCCCGGTCAGCTCCGCACACGCGGCCAGCAGTCCTTCCTGGAGGGACACCGAGAGGGCGGGCTCCGGCGGCTGGAGGAGCCGCATGTGCCGGAAGTAGCGCCCCGTGACCCGGGCCGCCGGCTCATCGCTGCCGGCCAGCCAGACCTGGGTGGCCGCGCCGGTCCGCAGGTCGGTCGGCGCCGAGGGGCCGCCCATCCGCGAGCGGACCCAGCCGGGGCAGACGGCGTTGCTGCACACCTGCGGCCGCCGCCGCGCGACGGCGAACGCCAGTGCGATGTCGGCGAGCTTCGAGTCGCAGTAGGCGCCGGTGCCGTCCCAGGGGCGTCGCTCGCGCTGCAGGTCGGTCAGGTCGACGGTGCCGCCCGAGGCCATTCCCGAGGTGAGGTAGACCAGCCGGCGAGGCAGCGGCATCAGTGCGGTCAACAGGTACGGCGCGAGCACGTTGACCTGGAAGACCCGTTCCAACCCGTCCTCGGTGACGGTCCGCCGCCGGGAGCCCGAGTCGGCGATTCCGGCGTTGTGCACCACGGTCTCGAACGGGCCGTGATCGGCGGCGGATTTGGCCAGGACCCGGGTCTGCTCCAGCGATGCGAGGTCACCGACGAGCACCGCCTGGGCCGCCGGCACCGCCGCCAGGGCCGCCTCGGCGCGTTCGTCGTTGCGGGCGTGCAGGAAGACTTGGTGGCCGGCGTCGGCCAGCATGAGCGCGGTCTGCCGGCCGATGCCGTCGGCCGAGCCGGTCACGAGGATCTTCGCCACGAGTCAGCTCCGGGTGAGGTCGTGGGGGGCATGGTCGTGCCGCCACGCGGCGGGGCGGCACGCCAGCCGCTCGGCGGGCCCGACCAACTTTAGTGGCGGCGACGCCGCCGCGACGCCCCTTCGCGCGTGCGAGGCCGGTGGCACCCCGGCACGCCGGACACGGCCCGTCGGCACCGCACGCACGGATCGGCGGCACCGGGCAGTCCCCGGTACCGCCGATCCGTGTCGGTGCGGTCAGCTGGTCGCCACCCCCGGCTCCCCCTCGCCGAACGGAAACCGGTCGCTGAACTCGACGCTGTAGTGGAAGCCGACCAGCTGCATCGTCCGCTGGATCGCCTCGTTGGCACCGACGAGCACGATCCGGCTACCGTCCGGCATCTTGTGCCGGGCGAAGATCAGCGTGCGCAGGCCGGCCGAGGACAGGTACTTCACCCCGCTCATGTCGAGCACGAGCTGGCTCGGCTGGTGTTGGGCGGCCCGCTCGACCTCTCCCCGCAGCGCCGGCGCGGTCAGCGCGTCCAGCGCTCCGACCAGGGTGATCAGAGCGGCAGTGCCATGGCGACGGAACGTGGTCCGAAACGACGTCAATGCATCCTCCCCCGTTTTCGGCACTTCTCCTCGGACCGGAACCCGGCGTGGGCCGATCTACCGGCGGCGTCCAATCAGGACGATCGCGGATCGGGGCCCGAGGTGCACCGAGTGCTGATTGTCGAGCGGTACCTCGCTGCCCGGGGCTACGTTGCCCGGGGCAGCCGCGAAGGTGTCGGCGAACAGGTGCCAGCTGGTGTCGGCAGGAAGCTCTGGCAGCTGTAGGTCGTGCCCCTCCCAGTGCGAGTTGACCGCAATGTAGACATAGTCGGCAAGCCCCTCCGCCGTCAGTCCCGTCCGAAGGACTGCCAACAGGTGGCTGTCCGGGGCCCAGTCAGCCGACCAGGCGTGTACGCCGTGCCAGCTGATGTCCGGGTAGCCGAGGCCGTGGTGGTCCTCGCCGGTCGGGTGCTGCCGGCTCCGCAGCAGAGGGTGGGCCACCCGGAACGCGATGAGGTTGCGCACGAAGTCGAACAGTTCGCTGTTGCGCTCCGTGAGACCCCAGTCGAACCAGGTCAACGTGCTGTCGTGGCAGTACGCGTTGTTGTTGCCCTGCTGCGTCCGGCCCACCTCGTCGCCGGCATTGATCATCGGGATGCCCTGGCTGGTGAGCAACAGCACCATGGCGTTCTTCATCTGCCGCAGGCGCAGCCGTTGCACCTCCGAGTCGTCGGTCGGCCCCTCGACGCCGCAGTTCCAGCTGTTGTTGTCGTCGCCGCCGTCCCGGTTGCCCTCGCCATTCGCCTCGTTGTGCTTGCCGTTGTACGTCACCAGGTCGTTCAGCGTGAACCCGTCGTGGCAGGTGACGAAGTTGACCGAGGCGTTCGCACCGCGGCGGGAGTACAGGTCGGGCGAGCCGACCATCCGGGTGGCCAGGTCACCGATCGTTCCGACGTCACCCTTGAGATACCGGCGGACGGTGTCCCGGAACTTGCCGTTCCACTCCGACCAGCGCCCGTAGTTGGGGAAGGAGCCGACCTGGTACAGGCCGCCGGCGTCCCATGCCTCGGCGATGAGCACGCAGTCGCGCAGCACCGGGTCGAACGAGAGCGCCTCGATCAGCGGCGGGTTGGCCAGCGGGGCGCCGTCCTCCCCGCGGTCGAGGATCGCCGCCAGGTCGAAGCGGAAGCCGTCCACGTGGTACTCGCTGGCCCAGTAGCGCAGGCAGGACAGCACGTAGTTCCGTACCACCGGGTGGTTGCAGTTCAGCGTGTTGCCGGTGCCGCTGAAGTTGTAGTAGTAGCCCTCCGGCGTGAGGATGTAGTACGTCCGGTTGTCCAGGCCCCGGAAGTGGATGGTCGGCCCGTCCTCGTTGCCCTCGGCGGTGTGGTTGAACACCACGTCGAGAAGTACCTGGATGCCGGCGGCGTGCAGCTCCTTGACCATGTTCTTGAACTCGTCGCACTGCATGCCGAACCTGCCCGTGGCCGCGTAGCCCGCCTTGGGGGCGAAGAAGCCGACCGTCGAGTAGCCCCAGTAGTTCAGCAGCAGCTCGCCGCTGGTCGGGTCGATCCGCTGGTTCTCGAACTCGTCGAACTCGAAGACCGGCATGAGCTCGACGCAGTTGACCCCGAGCGACTTGAGGTAGGGGATCTTCTCCACCACCCCGGCGTACGTGCCGGGCTCGGCCACGCCGGAGGACGGATCGCGGGTGAAGCCGCGCACGTGCATCTCGTAGATGACCAGGTCCTCCTGCGGGATCCGCAGCGGCTGGTCGTCGTCCCAGTCGAAGTCGTCGAACGCCAGCTTCGACCGGTACTGGTAGGGATCGTGCCAGTCGGGCTCGGCGCCCCAGACATCGCGGCCGGACATCGCCCGGGCGTACGGGTCGGCCAGTATCCGCTCGGGGTCGAAGCGGTCGGCGATGTGGGGATCCCGCGGTCCGTGCACCCGGTAGCCGTAGTCCAGGTTCTCGTAGTCCAGGCCGAAGACGGTGATCGCCCACACCCCGCCGATCCGGAACTCGTCCGGGATCGGCAGCTCGGCCAGGGGGGTGTGCTCGCCCCGCCGGAACAGGACCAGCGCGACGGCCTCGGCGGTGCTGGAGTGGAGCGAGAAGTTCACCCCGCCGGGCACGAGCGTGGCGCCGAACGGCATGTGCCGTCCCGGGCGGACGCCGTAGCCGGCGATCTGATGGGTGGGATACGAGTCGATCCGGTCCCGGACGACGTGCACCGGCGCGGTCATGCGGCCACACTCCGCCGGTGCTCCGTGCCCGCCTCCGAGGTCCCGAGCGCCGCGAGCCCGCCGGCGAGGTCGTCCGCGACCGCGAAGAAGCGGAGGAACCCGGTGGCGGCCAGCGCCGACCGCAGGTCGGGGTTGAGCCCCACCACGGCCACCCGGCCGTCGACGCACTGGGCCTGCCGGTAGATGACGAGCATCGTGCGGAGGCCGGCGTCGGAAACGTGCGACACCTCGCCGAAGTCGAGGAGGAGGGGCCGACCCTCCATCAGCATGGGCAGGATCTCCGCGTGCAGGTCCCCGGCGGTCGAGCTGTCGAGTATCCCGGCGAGCCGGGCCACCGTGACGTCGTTGACGCTGTTTTTCGATATCTCCATGGCTGCTCCTGCCAAGAATGGTGTGAAAGCGAGCGGAGGGGTGCGCCGCCGAGCCGGGTCCCCCACCCGGCCGGTGGCGGCGTGGTGATCGGTCATCCCGCCGGCGTGAGCTGCACCTTGACCGTCAGCGAGGACTCCGACTCGGGCAGTGCCACGGTCATCGCGACCGGGTCGAAGCTCTCCCAGGGCTTGCCGTCGATCTCGACCTCGGTGAGCCGGACCCGACCGGGCGGCAGCAGGTCGGGCGCGACCCGCAGGGTCCGGTCGGCGTCCGGGCGGGGCTTGAACCAGAGGTTCAGCGGCTGCTTGGTGATGAGCAGGTTGGTGTAGACCGCGGCCAGGTAGCAGAGCTCCGCGGAGTGGTACATGCTCATCGAGTGGCTGCCCTTGAGCCGCTCGGTGCCGAGCAGGTAGGGCATGCCGCTGGCCAGCACGTTGAAGTAGACGGCGCCCTCGTCGTGGTCCAGGAAGAAGGCGTTGTAGAAGGCCGTCGCCTGTCGGGCCTCGCGCTGGTTGGCCTCGCCGCCGATGCTGCCGAAGAGGATCAGGTACGCCAGGATCGCCTGCTCCTGCTGCCACCAGGCCTTGCGGTCGTGCCAGGCGAACCGGTGCCACTCCTGGCCGTCCTGGCGCACCCGCTCGACCACGTCGTACCAGCCGCCGCGCTGCCGGTCCGCGCCGACCGGCGGCATGATCTCGGCGATCTTCTCGGCCAAGGCGCGGTAGCCGCTCTTGGGCGTGTGGGCGTACATGCGCATCAGGTTCCAGGCGATCTTCAGGTTGTGGCCGACGACCGCGCGGTTCTGCTGCCAGGTGTGCCCCTGGTCAGGTGACCAGTCGGTGAAGAACCGCTCGTTGACAAACGGGCTTTTGGCGTAGTCGGGGAAGTGTTCGACAATGGTGTCGAACGTCCGCTCCAGCATCTCCGCGTGCTTTTCATCGCCGGTGGCGAGCAGCAGGTTGACCAGATAGGCCGGGGCGTGGTCGCCCACGGAGTTCCAGTTCTTGCGGGACTTGTTGAACTTGAGCGAATCGTGGTGCGGGCTCATCAGCAGCGGGTCGATGTGGGAGAAGTAGCCACTGCCCTCGTGGTCCCGGAAATACTTCTCGAAAAGCCGCAGCGTCGCGTCGACGTCCGCCGCGATCCGCCGGTCACCGGTCACCCGGAAGGTCTGCGTGGGGCCGGCGAGCGCGTAAATCTGCTCGTACATCGGAATGGCGTCGTAGTCGTCGTCGAACTCCGAGGTCAGCAGTTTCTTCTCGTAGCCGCCCTCGACCTTGACCCCGTGGTACCAGTACACGACGTCGGCGTCCGCGTCGACGAAGCGCATGTGCTTGCGCAGGTACTCGGTCCCCGCCTCGGCGACCGCCAGGTAGTCCTCGTTGCCGGTCAGCATGTAGGCGGAGGCCATGCCGTACACCAGCCGGGAGATCGTGTCGGTCTCCTGGACGTGGCTGTCGGTCTTCTCGCCGCCGAGCCGGATGTTCGTCCGGTAGTCCCGGTAGTCGATCGGGCCGGTGCCGAACTGGGCCTTACGGTAGAACCGGGCCAGCGAGTCGATCTGGCGCACCCACCAGTCGGGCCGCTCGAAGTTGAAGTCGGTGACGCCGCGGCCGAGGAACAGCAGCCGCTTCGCCTCGTAGTGGTAGGCGCCGCCCTCGGGGTAGAAGACCCCGTAGACGAACAGCTGGCGACCGGCGGTGAGCATGTCCTCGACGTGCTCACCGGCGTCCGCGTACGGCTCGTCCAGGTTGCGGAGCAGTTCCGCCGACATTCCGTCGGACAGCCGCACGTCGACCCGCCTGTCATCGATGGTTCTCATCGTGAAGACACCATTGCCGGGCAGGTATTCGACGACGGTCCCAGCAATCGTGTCCATAAACGGGAATTGCATGATCTCACCCATGGACGACCAACCTTCCTTAACGGCGCTGTAGTCGACAGTATCGGAGCACCGCTATTCGGAACGGTGCCCGCAGTCCCCTGTGTCGCCCGCCGGACACTCTCGTTCCGGCTAGTTTGAATGGTGTCGAGACGGCGGTACAGCGTCAACGAAAATGCCGTCGGCAGACCGCGAGGCACGGGATCGAGGGACATGCTTCGTCAAGTCGGACCCGAAGATATTCGGCGGCGCGGAAGTGATGGGAGACATCCCGTCCGCTATGAAAACGACAGGTGTCAAACGGTACGGGCCGGGACCTTCCGGTCCCGGCCCGCGCGCTTTCGTCGGCTTTCCGACTACCGCCCCGCGATCGGCGCCTGCGCGAACAGGAGGAGGTCGGCCAGGCCGAACTTCGAGCCGGCCGACGGCAGGGTGGGCCGCCAGGTCGGGTCGACGGTCAGGAACGAGTCCAGGTCGGCCCGGATCAGTCCGATCAGCACCTCCGCGACGATCCGGCCGCCGACCGGGCCGAGCCGGTCCCCTCCGCCGCAGTACTGCGCCTCCTTGAGGATGTAGAGCCAGAGCGGCGTGCCGCCGGCCCACTCCTCGCCGACCTGCACCGGGTCGAGCTGCTCCGCGTCGAGAAGGTGGGCGACCGCCTCACCACTCGGCAGGGCGGTAGCTCTCCCCCGCAGCATGTCCCGCACGGCCAGGGAACGGTGCTCGGCGACGTCCACCTCGCCGGTGATCTGCTCGGGTAGCGAGATGAGGCTCGCCGGCAGGCCGCCGTCGAGCCGCTTGGCGCGCTGCGCCGGCGGCCGCGACGGCAGATCGAACAACAGCGACCAGTCGAGTTGGTGTTCCGGACGGATCGGTCCGTGCCCGAACAGGTCGGGGAAGAGCGGATACTCCGGGCCGTCCGGCTGGAGCCGGTACCGGTGCCGGATCTGCCCGTGGCCGTAGCGGTACGCCGCGTCGGCGAACTCCAGCGGGATGAAGGCGGCACCCGGATCGGGCGCGAAGTACCGGGGCCCGCCGGTGAGCAGCTCGTCGACGAGCTGCGCACCGACCAGCCGGGGCAGGAAGTCGTGGATCACGATCCACTGGTAGTGCCAGACGAGCGCGCGCCGCGCCTCTTCGAAGATCTCGCTCTCGGGCACGCCGTCCTCCCGCAGGCGGTCGACCAACCCGTTGTGAGCGCACAGGAAGGCCAGATGCAGATGGGCGACGAAGCGGTGAACGTCGTTGCGCGGGTCGCCGATCAGTGCGGTGCCCTGCCAGTTGCGGGGCAGGTCCAGGCCGTCCGCGCTGGTGAGCAGCTTGGCCGGGTCGCCGGTGTCGTACAGGTACGGCGTGCCGACCGGCCCCTCGGCGTGCACCATCTCCAGGTTGAGCCGCGGGGAGCGCGCGTTGCGCAGGGCGATCACATCGGCCTCGATGCCCACCGGCGAGCGGTCCGCCGTGATGTCGTGGGCGACGAACTGGCCGAAGAACGGCCAGCCGGCCGCCTCGCCGCCGTCATCGATCGCATGCCCCGGGCGACTCGGGAACCGCGTGGCGTCGCAGACCCCGCCCGGCGTGCCGGCGGCGTAGAGCACCTGGGGGTCGGCGATCAGCGGCGGCAGGTCGGGGAACATCCGTCCGTAGCGCGCCCCCTGCGCGGGGGCGTCGACCATCCGCCCGGGCGCCAGGCAGTGGTCCCGGATGGCGCGGAGGCTACCGTGCCGCGCCGTTTCCACCGCCGCGGTCACAGCGCGTCCTCGGGCAGGAGGAAAAGTTCGTCGGCGTAGCACCAGCCCCATTCCTCGCCCGGCTCGTACGAGCGCACCAGGGCGTGCGCGACCGTGTGCCAGTGCGCGGTCGCGTGGCGTCGCGGGGAGTTGTCGCAGCATCCGATGTGCCCGCACTCCAGGCACTCCCGCAGGTGCATCCAGCGGGTGCCCTCCCGTAGGCAGTCCTCGCACCCCCTGCGGGTGCTCGGCCGGATGTCGACGGCCCGGTCCAGGTGGTCACAGGTCTTCGTCGTCGGGTTGCCGTCGGCGTCCCCGGCCACGGTCCAAGCGGTCATGGGCATAGCTCCTCGTGTCGGTGTCCGGTCCGTGGTCAGTCCGCCTTGAGCTCGGGCGGGTAGAGGAAGTAGTTGGCCGCCGAGGCCGCCTGGGCCCCCTCGTGCACGGCGGCGGTGACCTGGTGGGAGTGCAGCGAGGTGACGTCGCCGGCGGCGTAGACCCCCGGCACGTTGGTCTTCTGCTCGCTGTCCACCCGGATCCAGCCGCTGGGGGCGAGCTCGACGTCGAGCTGTTGCGCCAGGCGGGTTTCCGGGGTGGCGCCCTGGATGCTGAACAGGGAGTCGAGGTCGAGTCGCTCCCCGCCCCGGGTGATGACGGCGGTCATCATCCCGTCCTCCCCCTCCACCGACCGGATGTGGTCGTGCACGACGGGGATGCCGGCGTTGTTGAGCCGCTTCTGGAACTTCGGGCTGATGTCGAAGAACTCGCTGTTGGTCAGCAGTCGGACCCGGTCGGTCAGACTGTGCAGCTGAAGGGCCTCACCGGCGGCGGCGTCGGTGTGCCCGACGACGAGGATGTTGCGCCCACGGTTTTCGTAGCCGTCGCAGGTGATGCACCAGAACATGCTGCGGCCGACGTACGACTCCCAGTGCGGGAAGTGCGGGAAGTGGTCAAGCACCCCGGTGGCCAGGACCAGCACCCGGCCCTGCCATCGGTGGCCGCCCTGAGCCTCGGCGACGAAGCCCTGCTCGCCGTCCCCGCCGACCCGCTCGATCAGGTGGTGCACGAAGTGGATCCGGTCGTACCGGGAGAGCTGCTGCCGGGCGAGTTCGCGTAGCCCCACCGTGGCAATGCCGTCCGGGAATCCGAGGTAGTTTCGGTTCTTCTGGTGATGGGTCGAGCGACCCCGGCCGTTGTCGAAAACGAGCACTTCACGGTTGTATCGGGCCAGATAGAGAGCGGCGGAGAGGCCAGCTGGCCCACCACCCACGACGATTGCGTCGGCTCTGCGGGGAACCGAGGCGGATGCGGTCACGATGATGCGTCCTTTGCGGTCGGAGCTCGTGGTTGATGCCGGCGTTCGGGACCAACAACGGCCGTCCGGCGTTTATGCCGCCCCACGCCGATCGCACGTCGCGAGTGAATCACACGGCCAGCGGCGCCCACCGTATTCGAATGAAAGGCGCGCGGACTATCGGAGGTCCGGCCCCGGATTAAGTTATGTCCGCAGGCCAGGGGCCGCCGCGCCGGGCACGCCGAAACCTGACAACCTCGTCAAGTCTCCCCGTCAAGCATTCATTTCGGACAGTCGACGCGCATCCCGCGTTCGATCATGGCGAGGGGGCGCCGGAGGGACTCGGGGACAGATCCGCCGATCAGTACACATCGGATCTTCCGGTCATGCGTATGCCCTGCTCAGCGGAGCCCTTCATCCAACTCGAAACCCACTGTCGCGAGGTAAATGCGTGACGTTACGGCACGGGCGGCCCTTCCGACAGGGCTGAGGGCCGGCACCCGCCACTCATACGTCGCCACGCCGTCAGAATCCTGACTCTAGGATCAGTCAAGAACCGGGCAGCGACACGATCCACAGTTGGATGGACTCTGTCCGGCAGTTTGACCGGCAATTGGCACGGCCACGATCAACACAGGGGGAGGCATCAAGATGGTTGTGGCATCGTGAGTGGCAAAGGGGCGACTAACGAGGACTTCAGGGAGTTCTGCGCCGACGTGTTCGGCACACTCGGCCGAACGGACCAGCGTCAGGCGGCCGAGACCTACCTCTACGGGCTGCTCAACTGTACGGGCCGGAAGTCGATCCGTCGTCTCGTCGCCGCGGCGCCGGGTCGCAGCGAACAGTCCCTTCAGCAATTCATCAACCAGAGCCCATGGGATCCGGAGCCAATCCGGGAACGGCTCATGTACCGACTGGCCAAGGCCGTTCGCCCGACCGCCTGGGTAATCGAGGAGGTGCACTTTCCCAAACACGGCCAGTACTCGGCGGCGGTCGAGCGGCAGTACGTGCAGTCCCTGGGCCGGGTCCGCAACTGCCAGCTGGCCATCACGGTCACGTTGACCGCCGGCCGGATCACCGTGCCGGTGAACTGGCGTTTGATCGTGCCTGACTCCTGGGGCCGTGACCACGAGAGACGGACCCGGGCGCGCATGCCGAGCCACGAACTGCCACGGCCGTACTGGCAGTACCACCTCGAGGTGCTCGACGACATGGCCCTGGAGTGGGGCATGCCGGTGGCCCCGGTGGTCGTCGACACCAGCAACCGCGGAAACGTGGAGGCGTTCCTCGGCGCCCTCGAGCTGCGTCGACAGCCGTACCTGGCGCAGGTCGCCAGCACCTTCCTCGTCGCCTACGACCAGCCGGCGAGGGCAAACCATCCCAGCTGGGGCGCAAGCCCCGCGAACGGCTCGGCCCCGACCTGGCAGGGGACCGCCGGCGACCTCATCGCCAGGACCGGTCACGTCACCCGGGACACTGTCGAGTGGCGCAACAGCGAAATCGACAGTGTCATGCGCTCCCAGTTCCTCCAGGTCCCGGTTCGGTCGTCCGTACCGGGCCGGGGTGCCGGCGCCTCGTCGACGCCGACGGGTGCGCGGACGCTCATCGCCGAGTGGCCGCTGGGCAAGCCCGGTCCCCGCAACTACTGGATCACGAACATGACGGACCCGCCCCTGCCGGAGCTCGTCGAGCTCGCAAAGCTGCGAGAGTTGGCGACGCCCCGCATCGAGGAGTTCGCGGGCACGTACGGCCTGCGGGACTACGAGGGGCGTACCTTCGCCGGCTGGCACCACCACGTCACCCTCGCCACCGCCGCGTACATCTACTGCCTGCTGGACAGCCCTGGCTGACAACCCGGCGCCGGCCGGGTCGTCGAACGCGGCCGGCGCCCGCCGGGTCGGATGAGCGACAGGCCGGATGAGCGACGGGCCGAGCCCGGCCGTCCTGCTCCGAGGCGAGGGTCCGACCGACCCCGACGGAGCAGCCAGAAAATGGTGATGCGGTGCCGGTAACGACCGGCACCGCATCACCGTCCGGGGTCGCGGGCGAGGATCAGGCGCGCCCTCGACCGAGGAAGTCGACCCGATGGCCGACCGGACCGTAGACGAACTCCCGCATGGAGCTGATGAAGTCACTCGGAAACCCGAGCTGGATCGCGCTGGCCTCGTCCAGCCTCCGCACCGCCTCGTCGGGCAGCTCGAGTTCGGCCGCCGCGAGGTTGTCCATCAGTTGCTCCACCCGGCGGGCGCCCACCACCGGGTGCACGTGCGCCCGGGTGGCCATCAGCCAGGCCAGGGCAACCTGCGACGAGGACGCGCCCAGTTCGTCGGCGACCGCGTCCACCTCGCGGGCGATCCGCAGGTCCCGCTCGCTCAGGTCGTCCTTGCTCACCCGGGTGTGGGTGGTCGGATCCGAGCGGGTGAACTTGCCGGACAGGACTCCGCGGGCCAGCGGCGACCAGGCGGCGACGCCCAGGCCCAGCTCGTCGGCCATCGGAAGCAGCTCCCGCTCGGCCTCGCGTTCGAGGAGGCTGTACGGCAACTGGAGCCCCACGAAGGGACTCCAGCCGCGCAGCTCCGCGATCGTGTTCGCCCGGGAGACCACCCAGGCCGGCGTGTCGGACATGCCGACGTAGAGCACCTTGCCGGCCCGGACCATGTCGTCCAGCGCGCGCATCATCTCCTCGATCGGGGTGCCCCGATCCCAGATGTGCACCCAGAGCAGGTCGATGTAGTCGGTGCGCAGGCGCTTCAAGCTCTGCTCGACCGAGCGTACGAGACTCTTGCGGTGGTTGCCCGACGCGTTCGGATCGGCGCCGTCATTGGACAGCGTGTACTTGGTGGCGACCACGAACCGGTCGCGGTCGGCGCCGAGGAGCTCGCCGACGATGCGTTCACTCGCCCCCTCGGTGTACTTGTTCGCCGTGTCGATGACGTTGCCGCCCGCCTCGGCGTACGCACTGAACAGCTTGCGACACTCCTCGACCGGCGCTCCCCAGCCCCAGTCCTCGCCGAAGGTCATGGTGCCGAGGATCAGCTCCGACACCCGTAACCCCGACTGGCCGAGCGTGCGGTACCTCAATGGCCCTACCCCTCCCATAGCGCACTGTCTGTTATGGGCAGAGGCTACACTCGGTGCGCATCCCGTTGCGCCAAGCCGCCATGGTGGTGTGGCGTGGCAAGACTGGCCGGGTCCTGGTCCCGGTATCCCTGGCTCACCTCGACGACCACGCCGTCCGGGTCGGTCAGCCAGACACTGCGCCAACCCGGGATGAAGTCGTCGAACCGCAGCGGCCCGAGGGAGACGGGGACCTGCGTGCCGATCCGCTCGAGAAAGGCCTCCAGGTCGTCGGTCTGGAACGCGAGGTGCCGGGCAATGCCGACGTGCGGCGGGCCGTCCCCGGTCGAGGTGAACGGTGCGGGCTCCGGTGAGGCGAACAGCTCCAGGTAGACCGACCCCTGCCGGAGGAAGATGATCTCCTGCTCCCCCAGCGGCACGACCCGCGCCCGCTGGAAGCCGAACCAGCGTCGGTAGAACTCCTCGGTGGCCCGCTGGTCGGCGCAGTTGAGCGCCACATGCGACCAGCGCAGGGCCGGCGCCGGCGCGGTCATGCCGCCACCCGCCGATCGGCGAGAATGTCGATGATCTGCCGGGCGAAGAGGTGGGCGTGCATACCCGTCCGGCCGGTGACCAGGTCGTCGCCGTCGACCACGACGTCCGCGTCGACGTACTCGGCACCCATGTTGCGCACGTCCCCGACGAGGTTGTTGTGACAGGTCACCTTGCGTCCGCGGATGGTCTCCGGGATCGGCGCGAGCAGCCAGAAGCCGTGGCAGATGACGCCCTTGAGGATGACCGGCTCCTGGAAGGCGCGCCGGACCAGGTCGACCGCCGGCGCCAACTCGTTGACGTCCTCGGTGTACCGCAGCCGGTCGGAGACCATGCCCGAGGGAACGATCACCGCCGCGTACGACCGCAGGTCCGCGTCGGAGACGCCCTCGACGCTCTCCCGCGCCGTGAAGGGCGCCCGCCACTCGTGACCGTGGAAGGTGATCTCGGACTGCCCCCAGAGGCGGGTGAGGAAATGGACCGCCGCACCCTCCTCGGCGAACCGGCGCTGGTAGTAGTGGATCTCGGGCTCGAAGAAGTCGCTCTCCACCAGCACGGCGATCCTGGTGCCGGACAGCGGGCCGTCCCGCAGGACGAGGTCAGACATCGCGTGCCTCCTTGATCAGGTCAGCGGCCCGCTCGGCGATGGCGACGATGGCGGTGTGGCAGTTGCCGGAGGGCACCGCGGGCATCACGCTCGCGTCGACCACCCGTACGCCCTGCACGCCGCGCACCTTGAGCTGCGGGTCGACCACAGCGAGGTCGTCGATCCCCATCCGGCAGGAGCCCGCCTGGTGGTGGTAGCAGTCGGCCCGGTTACGGACGAAGTCCCGGATCTCCGCGTCGGTCCGGACGCCCGGTCCGGGCATCAGCTCGCCCTTCAGGTGCTCCTTGAACGCCGAGGTCGCGAAGATCTCCCGGCTCAGCTTGAACGCCTGCACCAGCCGGTCGAGGTCGGACCGGTCGCCGAGGTAGTTCGGGTCGATGAGCGGGTGGGCGAACGGATCGGCGCCGGCCAGCCGGATCGTGCCCCGCGAGTTCGGCCGGACCACGCCGGGCAGGATGGAGACGGCGTTCGGGTGGTTCTGCCCCACGATGATGTCGAACGGTACGTGCACGAACGCCAGTTGGAGGTCCGGCGCCACCATGCCGGGCTGGGAGATCGTGAAGAGCGCCGACTCCGACAGGTTCTGCCGGCCCGGTCGCACCGGGTCCACGGTCTCCGCGATCAGGCCGGTGAGCACGTGGTTGTGGAAGTTCTCCCCCACGCCGGGCAGGTCCGCCACCACCGGGATGTCGAACTGCCGCAACTGGGCGGCCGCCCCCAACCCGGACAGCAGCAGCAGCTTGGGCGACTCGATCGCGCCCAGGCAGACGATCACCTCACGGCCGGCCCGCACCTCCCGGGCGCCCGGCTCGGCGCGGTCGACCCCCGGCAGTTCACGCCCGTCGCCGGCGGTCGCCGCGGGCGCCTGCTGTCGGTAGCGCACGCCCACGCAGCGGGTGCCTTCGAAGATCAGGCCGGCGGCCTGGGCGTCGGGCCGCACGGTGAGGTTCGGACGGCCCAGCGCCGGCTCGAGGAAGGACTTCAGCGCCCCGCGCCGTTCACCGTCCTTCACGTCGATGTGGTGCCAGCCGGCGCCCATCATCTGCGGCCCGTTGAAGTCGGGCACCTCCGGGTGCCCGAGCTCCTTGCCGGCGTCGATGAACACCCGGGACATCGGGTTGGCGTCCGGCCCGCCGGCGTTGGTGACGGTCTGCGGCCCGCTGGTGCCGATCCGCGGGTCTGTCCGGTCCTCCTGCGCCTCCAGTTTGCTGAAGTACGGCAGCAGGTCGGCGTACGACCATCCGGCCGCGCCCTGGTACGCCCAGTTGTCGAAGTCCGAGGCGTGCCCTCGGACGTGCATCATGATGTACAGGTTGCTGCTGCCGCCGAGCAGCTTGCCGCGCGGCTCGTAGACGGTCCGGCCGTTGAGGCCCGGCTGCGGCACCGTCTGGTAGCCCCAGTCGATGGGGCTGCCGAGCAGTGTGAACCAGAGCGGCGCGGCGTCCACGTTGGCGGGCACGTGGCTTCCGCCGGCCTCCAGGACGAGGACGCTGACGTCCGGGTCCTCGGAGAGGCGGTTCGCCAGCACCGAACCCGCGGTGCCGCCGCCGACGACGACGTAGTCGAACTGTTCCATGATCTTCCGCCCTCCGGACCTCAGTCGTTGGACAGGACGGCGCGGAAGGGCACCGTGTCGTGGAAGTTGGCCATGTACGTGATGAGCCCGTCGACCACGCGGTAGTAGTTCACGACGTCCGCTTCCACCGTTCCCCCGGCGGGGGTGGTGGCCGAGATGTGCGAGACGACCGCCGCCTGATCGCCGTCGACGACGATGTGCCGGGGCACGTTCTGGAACCTGGCGTACATTCCGGGAAAACCCTTCATCATGTTCCGCAGGGTCTCCCGGCCCTCTACGTGACCCGCGAGCTGCTCGTCCATGACCTGGCCGGCCGCGAACAGGTCACACCACGCGTCCCAGTCGCCGGCGTTGGCGAGCTCGTAGTACCGGTTGACAACTTCCCTCGTGTTCATCGGTGCCCTTCCGCGTCCGCGTGGCCGCCGGCTACGCCCCGACGCGCGTGGCGTCGGTGGCCAGTTGCGACCAGAACTGGTTGAACTGGGTGGTTCCGTCACCGAAGATCGCGCCGCGACCCTCGATCACCTTGTCGTCGCGCCACCGCAGCAGGTGGACCACGTCGATCTCCAGCCGGTCGTACGGCGAGGTGCTGCCGTCCTTCGCGGTGACCCGGGTGCCCACGTTGTGTGAGACGTCCGCGGACCACTCGTCGCCCAGGAGGATGGCCGAACGGGTCATCACGAAGCTGCCGCCGGAGAGCTTGCCGACCTGCTCCATGAAGCCGAAGAAGCCGTCCAGGCCCTCCCACCAGCCGGCGAGCTGGTGGTTGCCCGGCACGAGCCAACGCATGTCCTCGGCCCAGTACTTCTCGACCTCGGCCCGGTCACCGGTGGCGAGCGCCTGGTAGGCGGCCTCCACCAACTCCTTCGTGGGGGCCACGGGTCAGTCCTCCGCGAGCCGGCTCGCGACGCTCTTCAGCGTGAAGCGCGACCACATGTACCGGTCCACGCCGTGCTGGTCGGCGGTGTGCACCTGGACCGTCTTGATCCGGCCGTCCTCGATCCCGTACGTGGTGCAGGTCGGGAAGAGGTACTCCTGGCCGTCCGCGTTGCCGTGCCCGTGGTGCTTCTCCACGACGGTGCCGTCGTCGAGCTCCCCGAAGTGGACGTCGTCCACCGTGATGCCGGCCTTGAAGAGGTCACCGAAGAAGGCGATGACCTCGTCGGCGCCCTTCATCGTGCCCGACAGCGGGTGGTGCCCCGGCATGGCCCAGGTGACCTCCGGGTGGAAGACCTCCGCCCTGATCTTGTCCATGGCGCCGTTGCCGAAGTGTTCGTACATCTTCAGTACGAGAGCGGTGTTGGACACTGTTGCCTCCCTGTTGGTGGTTCGCCCTGGCCGTTCCAGGGCGGGACTGGCCGACACCGTCGTCGACTAGAGCGATGCCGAACCCGGCATCGGGTCGAGGCGGTCGACGGTGTAGGTCTTGATCTGCGGCGTACCCCCCGGGCCGGCGACGACCTCCCAGGTCTGGTAGGCGTCGAAGCCCAGCCACTGGCTCTTCGCCGCGGGCGGAGTCCAGATGCGGGCCTGCCAGTTCACGACGACCTTCAGGTCGGCGCGGCCGGTGCTCAGGTTGCCGACGTCGACGGAGGTGACGGTGTGCACCTCGTCGAAGAATCGGTTGGTGACGGCCTTGTACCAGTCGGCGAAGCCGCTGTGTCCCCGCGCGGTGGCCTCGGGGAAGCGCATCTCCAGCCCGTCGGCGGCGAGGTACGTCAGCGCCTCGTCGAGATCGACGTGCCGGTCCAGCGCGACGTACCAGTCCGCCACCATGGCACGGATCGCCGCTTCGGTGAACGCCATTTCCACTCCTTCTCGGTGTCGTGCGAAGCGGTCAGGACCGCAGGGTGTCGTCGGTGGCCAGGTCGATCAGGAACGGCCGGCGGTAGGTGAGCAGCCGCTCGACCGCCTCGGCGACCTGGTCCGGCTTGTCGACCCGCATGCCGTCCGCCCCGAAGGAGCGCGCCAGCCCGACGAAGTCGACCTCGGGGTGGGAGAGGTCGAACGAGCGCGGGAACTCGTGCCGGCCGATCGCGCGCTCCGACCAGTACTGCTCGATGTTCCGGTTGAGCAGCTCGTACCGGTGGTTGTTGCAGACCACGAACGACGCCGGCACGTCGTGCCGCGCGGCCGTCCACAACGCCTGATACGTGTAGAGGCTCCCGCCGTCGCCGCTGAAGCTGACCACCGTCTTGTCCGGGTGGGCGATCTGCATCCCCACCGCGCCGGGAATGCCCACCCCCAGGGAGCCGCCTCTGGTGAGGTGGTAGTGGCCGGGCAACCGTGGCCGGAGGTGACGCGTGAGGTAGGGCGAGGCGGTCAACGCCTCGTCGAACACCATGAGGTCCTGCGGCGCCCGGCGGGCCAGCTCGGCCAGGAAGGCGGCGATGAGCGTGCCGTCCTCCGGCTCGACCTCGGGCCGTTCGGCCCGCCGGCGGGCGATCCGGTCCCGCGCCGCGGCGTCCTGCGCCGGGGTACGGAGCCGGTCGAGGTGGTCGGCCAGCGCGGCCAGGGTGAGCTTGGGATCGGCGACCAGGCCGAGGGTGACCGGGTGGTTCTTGGCGATCTCCCAGTCGTCGAGGTCGATGTGCACCACCCGCGCGTCCGGGTGGAACGGGCTGGTCAGGTCCGGGAAGACCTCGGGGAAGACGTAGGTGCCGACGATGAGCACGGCGTCCGCGTCCGCCACCGCGGCCCGGCTGGCCGAGCCGAACATGTGCCCCAGCGGGCCCCGCACCAGCGGGTGGTCCGCCGGCATGTGGGCCTCGGAGGAGTCCACGAACCACACGTCGGCGCCCAGCTTCTCGGCCACCCGGGTCAGCTCCGGCTCCGCGCCGGAGACCGAGACGCCGTCGCCGACGAGGACGAGTGGGCGCTCCGCCCCGGCCAGCATGGCGCCCGCCCGGGCGACCAGGTCGGGTGCCGGCAGCGTCCGGGTCTCCGGTACGACGGTGGGCAGCACCGGCTCGTCGTTGAGCGCGTCGAGCACGTCCATCGGCAGTGCCACGAAGACCGGTCCGCGCGGCGGTGTCATCGCCGTCTTGACGGCCCGGCGCAGCACCCTCAGCAGCGAGCGAGGGTCCACCACCCGCGTCGCCCACTTGGTCACCGGCCGTGCCATCGACACGAGGTCGGCGGCCATCTGGGCGTCCATGGCGTCGTACGCGGTGCCGGCCTCGCCGGCTATCACCACCAGCGGCGTGTGCCCCCGCTTGGACTGGTACATCATGCCGATGCCGTTGCCCAGGCCCACGCCGCTGTGCAGCTGGAGCACGGCCGGCCCGCCCGTCGCTCGGGCGTATCCGTCGGCGATGCCGGCGGCGACGGTTTCCTGGAGGGTCAGGATGTAGTGGAAGTCCGGAAACCCCTCCAGGGCGTCGAGGAATCCCTGCTCGACTGTTCCCGGATTGCCGAACATGTGGGTGATCCCGTCGGCGAGAAACTGCTCGATGATCGCTACTTTTCCGGGACGTGCCGCCATGGAAATCCCCTACCAACCGTACCGGCGGAGTCCGTGCTCCAGCATTTCCACCATTTTCTCGCCGGTCCGGAACGAGTCCGGCGTCGACCGTCCGGTGACGAACGGATAGTCGACCACGACGGACACCTCCTTGCCGAAGTTGCCGTGGTAGGCGCCGTCCGGTCCGGTGGCGTCCCGCAGGATGTATTCCAGCGGGTACGGCGGCGGGCCCATGTTGAAGTCGGTGTTCAGGAACCCGGTGCCGTCCTTGTAGTCGTATTCCTTGCAGTGCCCGGTGACGTGCTTGCCCCAGATGATGCTGCGGCGGTCCTCCCAGTCCCGGGCGAAGGCCAGGCAGGCGACGCCGTAGCATTCGGCGCCGATGACCTTGTCGGCTCGCAGGAAGGCCAGGATCAGATCGTGCACCCGGCCGTTGTTGGCCAGGTCGACGATCGGCCCGCTGCCGCCCACGACGAGCAGGGCGTCGTATTCGGCGATCGCCTCGGCGAGCGGGTCACCGATCGCGCGGTTGTACGCCTCCAGCTTGCGGAGGTAGTCGTCTTCGCTGGTGTACGGCCGGTCCGGGATCCACTCGGCGATGTTGAGCGGGTTGTCCAGCCGCGCTGCGGTGTCCACCTCGCGGGCGAGTTTGGCGACCTCCTCGGTGACCACGCTGCGGCCGAGCGGCGGGTCGATGAAGTCGGGCTGCAGGCTCGGTGGCAGCGCGTGCGGCCGACGGCCGTTCGGGGTGGCGAAGACGACCTCGTAACCGCGCTGGTCGAAGTGACTCAACGGGCCGACGAGTTCCTCTCCCCAATAGCCGTACTCGGACAGCAATACCAGAATCTTTTTTGTCACGGCGACTCCCGGGGTAGGAGATTTCCTGACGGCGGTGCCTTGTGCGCCAGGCCGATCAGCTCTTTCCGGATCGGATCCTCGGTCGCCGTGCAACATCGAGTCAACGCCGGGAAAAGCCATCCGGCACAGGACGCGGGATTCGGTTCCAAGCTTCGTCAAGTCGGGGGCACGGGGTCTGATCTGTGCGGCGGTAGTGGGCTCAACCGGGCGTATGGCCGATATGGGAGCCAGCCCCCCGACCGACGCGCGGAACGCGGTACTTCGTCAAGTTGCCGACACGACTCCCGGTAGTAGATTCGCCGGCCGGAAGGGCTCTCGGAACGGGTCCCGGGTGGCACAATCAGGCGCATGACCGAGGCACATCTGACGGATGCCGAGCCGCCGAAGCCGGTATCACCGTTCGAGCTCTTCTTCGACCTGGTCTTCGTGTTCTCATTGACGCGGGTGACCAGTCTGGTATTGGGGCACCCGGATGTGGCGGGTGTCGGCCGGGGCCTGTTGGTGCTGGCGCTGCTCTGGTGGGCCTGGGGCGCGTACGCGTGGCTGACCAACGCCGTGAACATCGACACGGCGTCCTCCCGGGCGGTGATCCTGGGGGCGATGGCGGCCATGCTCATCGTCGCCGTCGCGGTGCCCCAGGCGTCCGGCCGCAACGCCCTGCCGTTCGCGCTGGGCTACTTCGTCGTGCGACTGCTGCACCTGGTGCTCTTCTCGGTGGCCGGGGGCGCCAACCGGGCCGCCATCCTGCGCCTCGCGCCGGGCAACCTGGCCGCGTCGGTCCTGCTCATCATCGGCGTGTTCACTCCGACTGCCGTACAGATGGGACTCTGGGCCCTGGCCGTGATGATCGACTACGGCACGCCGTTGATCACCGGCGTCGGTGGCTTCACGGTGCACGCGGGGCACTTCTTCGAGCGGCACACCCTCTTCATGATCATCGCCCTGGGCGAGTCGGTGATCGCCATCGGCGCCGGCGTGCTGCACAGCTCGGCCAGCATCACGCCGATCGTGGCCGGCAGCATCGTCCTCGCGCTCGCCGCGATCAGCGGGCTGTGGTGGTCATACTTCGACTGGGAGGCCGGGGTGACCGAACGGGTCCTGTCGAGCTCGATGGGGCCCCGTCGCGCGCACCTGGCCCGCGACCTCTTCAGCTATCTGCACCTGCCGCTGGTCGCGGGCGTCGTGTTCGCCGCCGTCGGGGTGGAGAGCGTGACCTCACACCCGATGGACCCGCTGCACGGCGTCCATGCCCTGGGCCTCGGCGGCGGGGTGGGGATCTTCCTGTTGGGACTCAGCGCGGTGTGCGGTCGGCGGGGTCACCGCCCCCGCGTCGACCACCTGATCGGCGGGCTGCTCAGTCTCGCCACGATCCCGGCGTCGACCGTCCTGCCCGGCCTGCTCACGCTCGCGTTCCTCGTGGTCATCCTGCTCTTCATCGCCTTCGTGGACCGCGCCCACGGCCGCTCGGAGGTCGGCGAACGGACGGAACCCGTCGGGGTGCCGGTCCCCCGGTGAACCGAGGAGCGGGATCGGGCCGGCACACCGCCGGTTGAGGACTGTGGCCGCGTATTGTCCACGGCGAGACAAAGTGCTTTTCGTCACAGCTGAATGCGGTGTCACCAACCTGATTATCGCGTTGACCGGGTTCCAATTCAGTCGCCAGTATCGGACCACCCACAAGGAGGAAACGAGGTTCGATGCGAGCACGAAGAAGCGTGGCGGTCATCGGCGCCATCCTGACCGGATTGGGCATGGCCCTGGCGCTGGTGCAACCGGCATCCGCACGACCCAACTGCGATGTGCCGAATCCGCCACCGATCTGCGATCCGACTGAGCCGCCGGATGATCCGACGCCGGCGACGTATGTGCCCGTCCTGGCATTCGACGGTGCACAACAGACCACGTCCCGAACCGGCGTACACATCTGGGGCTGGACGGCGGACGACGACCTGCCGGCCACTTCCCTGACCGTGAGAATCACCATCGACGGCGCCTCGGCCACCACCCTGACCGCCAATCAGTCCCGGCCCGACGTCGCCGCCGCCTACCCGAAGTACGGCGCGGCGCACGGCTTCGACCTGGTGCTGCCCGCGTCCGCCGCCGGGCACAACATCTGCGTGGCCGCGGTCAGCGTCGGCGGTGGAGCGGACAAAACGGTTTGCCGTCAGATGGACGACATCGTCGATTTCGTGGCGTACAACATCAGCTACGACATCGCTCACGCCGTGCTGACCGGCGCATCGCTGGAACAACTCGACAAGGTGACCAACCGCAACGACACCACGTTGCAGCAGTCCACCGAAATCAGCGGTTCCCGAACGGCGACGGACAGCGAGGGATGGTCGGACACCGTCGGCATCAAGGTCACGGTCTCGACCGGCTTCAAAACCGGAATTCCGATTCTCGCCGAGGGCAAGATAACGGTCACCGCCGAGGGCACCTACAGCTACACGCAGAACGGTTCCCACCAGCGCGCCCAGACGTTCTCCTGGCGTCAGCCGGTTTTGGTGCCGGCGAGGTCGATCGTGGAAGCGACCGTCACGATCACGCACTCGACCATTTCTGTGCCGTACACGTTGACCGGTGAATTCGTCTACCGCAGTGGCGCACGGGCAGCCGGCAGCGTCAACGGGATGTTCTCCGGTGGCAACAGCGAGAACCTGTCGGTCAACCTGAAGCAGTACAACCTGGACGGTACACCCGCCGCCGCGCCGGCCTCGCAGTCGCCGGCCGCGATGCTCAAGGTCACGCAGGCGCGATAGAGCGACAGTCGAACTGGCTGCCGGCCCTCGACCGAGGTCGGCAGCCCGTTTCGGGTCAAGGCGGCCGAGGGTGCCCCAAGGTGCCGGTGGGCTTCCCGACGCGGGCAGGCGCAGGCCCGCGACCCGGCCGGAGTCCTGAAGTGACCAACCGGCCGACTGCTCACGATGGATGCGCGTAGATATCGTCGGCCGGTGTCGACCATCGCTGCCGCCGTACAGGACATCGTCGCCGACATCGCTCCGGAGGAAGTCGACCTGATCCCCACGGTGACGCGCGGCTTCTACGACAGCGCGGCCTCCCGCCGGGCAACGGTGCAGGGCGTCCTGCTCGGCAAGGGCCACGACGCCGCGCTCGGTTTCGGTGCGATCGAGACCGGGCAACTCGTCGCCTCGATCACCCTGATCGTTTTCAACGGAGTCGCGACCAACATGCTGAGTGGGATGACCGAGCGCAAGCTCACCGGGCTCGGACGCTGGGCGGCCCGGCGGCGGCTCGCGCGGCAGCTCACCACGGCGGCGCCGCAGGCGGAGGCAGCGCCGCTGCCGAAGCTCACGCCCACCGAGGCCGACGCCATCGCCGGCCTGGTCAAGCATCTCGCGCGCACCAACGGCCTCTCCGACGACGTCGGTACCCGACTGGCCATCAACCTGGCGGCCAAACTCATCGGTGCGTCGTGACCGAATCACCCGAGCACGTCGTGCCCGATGCTCACGCAGGCGCGGTTACCGCCGGGCGGCTCAGCGCCGCCGACGCGTTCCGGCTGCCGCCCGCGACCGCCGGTCGGTTCCTGCTGCTCATCCTGACGGCCCTGGTCAGTGCGGCGTACGCGTACAACTGGATCTTCACGCAATACCACGTGCGCATCGGCGCCAGCGTCTTTCAATGCGGCGCGCAGGCGTACGCGACCGTGGAGACCGCGACCCCGGCGGAACTCGTCGACACGTTCGACGCCTGCTACCAAGGGGTCGCCCTACGCACCGCCGCCTACCTCACGGCACCGAGCCTCCTCCTGATGATCGTCACGGGGATTTTCTACCTGCTCACGCCCTGGCTGGTGCTGCGCCGCGGCGCCGTGCCGCTGGACCGGGTCGGTGACGTGCCCGCCGTGGCCGTGGTACACGAGATGATCGCGCAGTCCCCCCGCCCAGTACGGATCTACGTGAGCATCGCGCCGCTGGTCGGGCTCGCTCGGACCTTCGGCCGGCTCCCGCGCTACCGCATCCTGCTCGACGCGCGGTTACTGCGGGCCACGCCGCAGGGGCAGGCGACACTCCGGGCGGTCCTGGCCCACGAGCTGGGCCACGTCGCGAACCGCGACGTCGACCTGACCTCCGTCGCCATCGCCGTGTGGTGGGCGTTCCTCACGGTCGTCGCCGCGCCCCTGCTGGTGCTGGGCCTGCTCCGCCCGGCGGGATTCGCGAACCTCGCCTGGCGGCTGGCAATCCTCGTGGCCCTGCTGTGGCTGGTCCGCGTGGCGGTGCTGCGCACCCGCGAGTACTACGCCGACCTGCGGGTGGCGCGGGCGTCCCCCGCGGACGAGCTGGTCGAGGTGCTGGCGACCATCCCGGACCGGCCCGCGATGCCGGGGCTGCGAGGCTGGCTGCGCTGGCATCTGCGATCCGTGCACCACCCGCGCACGAGCCACCGGCTGGCAGTCCTGCGCGGTGCCCCACGACTGCATCAGCTCAGCCCCACGACCGGGGCGGCGACCGGGCTGCTGCTCGGCTTCGGGTATCTGCCCGCCTACTTCATCGTCACGCTCGTCAACCCGTTGGACAACACCGAGCTTCGCGGCTGGATCGTGGCGCTCCTGTTCGGCAGCCTCGTCGCCGGTGTGATCACCGGCATGGTGTGGCGGGCCGCGCAGAGCAGCGTCCTCCTCAATACCCGTCCACCCCGCACCTGGCCGTTCGCCGTGGCCTTCACCCTCGGCGTCCTCGCCGCCCAGTACGCCGCCCCGCCGTTCCCGCTGGTGCTGACCTGGGGGATCCTCGTGACCGCAGCACCCCTGGTGGGTGCGCTCAGCGGCCTCCTGTTGCTTCTGCTCACCCAGGCGTATCTGCGCTGGACGATGCTCGGCGCGCTCTCCCGGCTGCGCCACGGGGCCAACGACCGGCGGGCCTACCGGCTCGGCGTCCTGCAGTCCGCCGTCGTCGTCGCGTTGTGGCTCGCGTTCTGGTTCCTGATGAACTCGCTCATCGTCGACGGCACGCCCAGCCTGCACGCGCTCGGCGTCGTTCTTTTCGCCGTCGCCCTCAACCCCGTACTGCAGTTGACGGTCCTCTGGGCCTGCGCCTACCTCGTGGTCGTCTGGCACGGACCGCGTACCCCGCTGGTATCCGTCCTCGTCCTGAGCGGCGTCCTCACCATCGGCTTCGCGCTCATCGGGATCCCGTTCTACCCGGCGCTCAAGCGCGGCCTCGTCGCCGCGGCGGCCGCCGGCAAGGACACCGCCTTTTACGGCCCGCTGCTCCTGCTCGTCGCCGCAGCCGCCGTCACCGCGTTGCTCGTGGGATTCGTCCACGGCCTGTGCTCTGGTGGTCGCGGCCGTACCGGCGTGGCGCTCGCGTCCGGCCTGCTCGCCCTGATCATTCCCGCGCTCTGCGCGGTGCCGATCGCCTTCGCACACATGACTCTCGCCATCTGCGGCCTCGGTCAGGAAGGATGGTACTGCCTGACCACGACCACCTTCCCGAAGATCATCGAGGGCGGGCGGGTCATGCTGCTGCTCTCCGGCATGGCGATCCCGACCATCCCGGCCGTCCTCCTCGGCAGTCTCGCGCGCAGCATCGCCCAAACCGTCTCCGGCAAGCCCCGAATCCCGCGGCCGGCCCGGGGGCGATCCGCCACCGTCGCGCTCTTCCTGCCCGTCTTCCTCGCCATCACGTTCTACGGATACACAGCGGTGCAGTCCTGGCTCGTCGGGCAGTTCAGCTCGGGCAAGCTCGTCGCCGGATCCGAGGTAGAGGGCTGGCTCAACCGGCAACTCGACAGGCCGGCGACGATGATCGAAGCTTGCACCCAGATAACCAGCTTCGGCCGCGACATCAATCTCACCGACGCGGTCGGCGAGACGTTCGCGCGCCAACAGACCGACATGGTCGTCGTATCGCGCGCCGCGCCCGACCCCGTCTTGCGGAAAATGTCGACCGAAGCGGGCGACGCGTTGCTCGCGGGCGACAACCGCCGGGCTGGCACCGCCCTGCAGGCGATGGGTCAATACTGCATGGCCCTCCCGCCGACCGCGTTCGCCCCGGAGGCGTACGGGCCGGCACCTGACCCAGGCCCCACGCCGTCACCCTCCGCGTCGCCCTCGGGCCCACCGGCGCCGGTCGCACCGACGGTGACGTCGGCGGACGTGGCCACGGCGGGCTGTCCGGGCTGTCGCATCACCGGGCAGTACAGCTTCGCCCACCCCTCCTGGGGACCGGTGACCCTCGTCGTCGCTCTGTCCGATGACGCGCAGTCGGCTCTCCTGGTCTTCGACGCCGGAGGCGCCGTGGTGTGGCAGGCGGACTACGCCGTTCGTTGGGAGTCAGCGGAGCTACCTGCGCCCACGATGGACGCCACCGGCAACGTGTTCGTCATCTTCAATCCCGGCCGGTACGACGGGGTAATCATCCTGCGGCCGATCAGCGGTGGCTTCGAGGACTTCGGCACGCTCCCCGACCCGGACACCGGATACGACGCCCGCTTCTACGGCGCGGTGTTGGCATACGACTCCCGCTCCGGGCAGTATTTCGTCCGTCACGAGGTCAACGACTGCACACCATCGTGCGCGGACGGGACGACGCACGTCACGGTCTACCATTTCGACGGACAGGACTACGTGCCGAAATAGAAGCGAACCCCCAGGCGACCGACGGCTGGGCTGAGCGCGCCCTCGCCGGCGGCCGACTGGTGGTCGACATCGCCGTCTACCCGCCGTTCTTCCTCCTCGCCCGGCTGACCGGCGATGGCCGCTGATCGGGTAACCGACAGGGGGCGGTGTCGCCGCGTTCCACGCCCAACTCTGCCCTTTGACGTGGGAAGACATGGGCCCCAGGCATCAGTTGCGACGCGAAAGTTCCTCATGGCAATCCGGGGTTGACGCTGCTAGCGTCATGCGACGTCCCGCCGGTCGAACGCGGTGACGCCTCCTTCCCCTTATGCCCTGAATGGACGAACCATGACGACTACGGCTACCGCGGGCTTGGTGCTGAGCATCGATGGCAAGGAGGTGCTGCTGGCGCCCCAGGATGTGTCGGACGCGCTCAAGAAGGGCGCGAGGTACACGCTGGCCGAGCCGGTATCGCTCGGTACGCCGGGTGAACTCGTGGGCTTCCTGGATCGTAACTTTGGCGCGTCGGGCTTCTCGATGCCGTCGCTTCCCGACCCGCTGGACTCGATCGCCGACAAGCTCGGAACCCTCAACGTCTCCATCGAGAAGTTCAACCTCACGATTCCGCCCACCAAGGACGACAAGGGAGTGGACCTGCCGCAGGACAAGCGGAAGGCGACCTCCTTCACGCTCGGGATGGCCGCCGTGTGGTCGGACGACGAGGTGATCAACCTGATCGACGACAAGCTGGCGGTCAAGGGCGTGTATCTCCAGGTGGTCAAGGACGACGCACCGAAGGCGTAGCCGCCGCGTCGGCCACACTCGCCACGGACATCGAAGGCAGCGACATGCGCGTACCACCCGCGGGTCAGCGATGACGACGACCAGCACCTTGTTCCTGCTGTACACGCTCGCCTTCGATGCCGGCGGCCAGCCGATTCGGCTCCGTGGATTTCTGGCTGTCGCACCGGGTGAGGCGCGCTTCGTCGTCGGGGCGGACGTGCCGTTCGACGAGATCGGCGGGTCCTCCCCCGAGGCTGTCACGACCCAGATCGACAACCCGCTCGGCCTGACCGGGGTGACGCTGACGGATCTGGCCGCGGAAGGAAGGATCTACCGGCGGCCCGCCGGACCACATGCGGGCGAGACCGCTGTCGACCTCGCGGTGCGAGCCACCGCGGTCTTACCCGGGCTGGGACTGAGGCTGACCGGCGCGATGGTGCTGGAGGACGGCGACGTACGGCTGGTGCTGGTCCAACTGTCCGCCGACCATCCGATCACCATGACCGAGTTCCTCAGCCAGATCCTGGGTGGTGTCGTGCGATGGGCGGCCATGGTGACCGACCAACTCGCGTTCCGCGCCGGGCATCTCTACTGGTTAGAGGTGCCCACGGGAGAAAGGGAGAACTACACCTACGACTATCCGCCGGCACCGGACGCAGCGTCGGTCACGTTCCGGCCCGGCTACCGGGTAGAGGGTACGTTGCGGCTGTTCGGCCGGTACGACTTTGTGGTCTCCCTGGTCGCATCGAACGGCGAGACCACGATGACCACCACCACCCCCAACGCGATCGACGTCTTCGACTTCGTCACCCTCGACCAGCTGGAGCTGGAATTCGCCAACGCGAGCCGTGGCAGCTACCTGCGGGTGCGTACCACGGTGAGCATCCTGCGGACCCCGATCCAGGGGAAGATCCTTGCCGAGTACGACACCGGCCGCAACGTCTTCGCCGGCCGGGTGACGGCGGAGCTGCCCGGCGTCCGCCTGCCCCTCCACGACCATCCCGTCGACGTGCGACTGGGCGTGGCATTCACCTGGGGGCGGGGCGGTGGTGGCGACTCGGGCTTCCGGATCACAGAGATCAGCGGCCTGCCGGATGGCGCGCTGGACATGCTGGACCGGTTTCGTTACCTACTCAACCCACCCTTCGGCTCGTGCGGGAAGATCGTCGAGGAATGGCTCGGCGAGACGCTGCGGGCCCGAATCACCCCGGCGCTGGACGGCAACCCGACCCGGCAGGGCCCCAGCACCATGCGGGTGCCCCTGAAGCTGGCCTACGCGCTAGAGGTAGATGGCCATTCCATCGTGGAAAACTCGATCAGCTTCGCGGCGGTCTTTGACATCCCGGGCAGCCTGGACGAGCTGCCCCGCAGCATCTGGCTGTCGCTGTTCGACAGCGTCGCGGACATCGCTCAGTCGGTTATCGCCCAGCCTGCCACGTACGAGGCACTCGCCTTTGAGGCGGGCCGCCGAGGTGGCGCGTCGGCGTTCGCCCGGTTCATCTGCCGCGCGTTGGAGGAGGCGTTGGAGGAGGTGGCCAAGGCACTCGCGCAGGTGGCCAAGACCGTCGTCGCCGAGACCATCGCGGCCGCGGCCGAACTGGCCGGCGCACTGGTCGCCGTGGCTCTTCTGGGCGTCGCCGCCGTGGTCAGCTTCTTTGAACAGATCTGGGACGAGATCAAGAGTTGGTTCGGCGGCGGCGACAGCAAGAAGGAGGAAGCCCGCGAGCGGGTACGCGCCATCAGGGCCCAGGTGGAGGAGGCGGTCAATGACGTCACTCGACAGATCGACGAGGTGTGCCGGCGGATCACCGCCTCGGCCCTGCGCACCACCCTCGACGACGCCGGCCAAGCGGCCACCACGGTCATCTGGAACGTGCCCGACGCCGATCGACAGGACACCGGGTGCCTCTCCTGCCACCTCCAGTACCTCTCCGGAGAGGCCGGTGACCCGAGCGGGACGCTGCTGCTGGACGTTCCCGACCCGACGTTCCCGGAGGTCCGGCCCGTGGACTTCGGCGCCGACGTCGACTACCGGATGAACGCCCGGATCCAGACCGCCGTCACCGGGATCACCTTCATCCGGCCTCAGGTTCTTGCCAGGATCGACGAGGCTGTTGATCAACTCCGAGGCGTCGGCGACCGCGAGGCCGGGGACTTCGCCGACTACCTGGCGTCCCTTCGAGTCAGGTACGACGGCTACAACCGCGACGGCATCCGGGGCGACTGGGTGTACGCGACGACGGACGTACCGACGTGGCTGACCATCGGTCGGAGCCGGGTCGGCTTCAACACCCGCCTCTCCACGTGAGCACCAGGCTGCGCGCGGACGGCATGCAGGAAAGGACAGGAACGTGACCGACGGCCCGCCACCGCTGATCCTGCGGCCGGTCTACCAGAACAATCAGGTGCTCAAGGTGGACGACTTCGTCCGCGAGCAGACCCTGCACGTCGCCAGCCGGCAGTTGCAGACCGGCGTCCTTTTCAGGCCCGGGATCCTGACCGGCTTCACCGTCACCCCCGGGCCGTCGCCGGCCGGCACGGGCGCCGTCGCGAGCGTGACGGTGTCGCCGGGGGCGGCGCTCGACGACCAGGGCCGGTTGATCCTGCTGGTCGACCGCGCCGAGTTCGAGGGGGCCGCAGTTTCCGCAGTCGGCGGCCAGTTCACGCTGCCGCTGCACGCGCCGCGTCCCGTCTCCCCCGGGGAGCAAGTCAGCGTGCAACTTGTCGTCGGGTTCCGCGAGGAGCCGGTGCCCGGGGCAGCCAACCAAGCCCGGCCGGCACCCGTGTTCTCGCTGGTCGTACCCCAGCGCCAGGAACCGCCGGAGTCGGTCATGCTCGCCGAGGTGACCCTGACCGCCGCGGGCGCTGCCGGGCAGCCCGGAACGCCGGGCGACATGCCCCTGGCCGTCACCGTGGACCCGGCGGTCGGGTGGACGGCCACGCTCAGCCCAGGACGGCTTCCGCCGATCGACGCGAGCCAGATCACCTCCGGGGTGCTCGACCCCGCTCGCGTTCCGGCGACGCAGCCGGACGACGGTCCGATACCGGCGGAGCGGATCGTCGGCCCGCTCGGGCCGGAGCAGATCCCTGCGCTGTCGGAGATCCTCAACCGGCTCACCGCTGTGGACGACTTCGTTCGCGAGCAGCCCGCGCATGTCGCGAGCAGCCAGTTGCAGACCCGTGTCTTCTGTACGGATGGCGTGCTGACCGGGCTCACCGTCGCCCCCGGCCCGTCGCCCGTCGTCGTCGGCGCCGTCCCGAGCGTGACGGTGTCGCCGGGGGCGGCGCTCGACGACCAGGGCCGGTTGATTCAGCTCGTCGAGCACGCCCAGTTCGAAGGGGGCCCGATCACCGCGGTCGACGGCCAGTTCACGCTGCCGCTGCCCGCCCACCTGGCTCACCTCACTCCCGGGGAAACCGACGGCCGGCTGATTGTTATCGGGTTCGGCGAGGAACCAGTGCCCGGGGCGGCCGACCAGGCCCGGCCGGAACCCGTGTTCTCGCTGGTCGTACCCCAGCGCCAGGAGCTGCCGGAATCGACGGTCGTGCTCGCCATGGTAGGGGTGACCGCTGCCGAGGCGGCCGAAGGGTCAGAGGCGTCCCTAACCGTCTCGGTGAACACGACGGTCGGGGGGATGGCGAAGGTCAGGCCCGATCGGCTCCCGCCGATCGACGCGAGCCAGATCACCTCCGGCGTACTCAATCCGGCGCGCGTCCCGGCGCCACAGCCGCAGCCCGACGTCGGTCCGATCCCGGCGCAGCGGATCGTGGGCCCGCTCGGGCCGGACCAGATCCCCGCGCTGACGGAGATCCTCAGCCGCCTCGCGGCCCTGGAACAGGCGGCGCCGACGCCGCCACCGGTCCCGCCAACCCCGACGTTCCGCGGCCTCTACTTCAACGGTACGAACGCCAGCGTCGACCTGGGCACCCCCAGCAAGATGGAGAAGTTCCCGGCGCTGACCGTGATGGCCTGGATCCGCCCAGAGGCCAGCGACGGCATCCGCAACATCGTGGCGCACGGCTACACCGACCGGCCCCGCGCCGAGATCTACTTCCGCCTCAACGACGGGCGATACCAGATCGGCTGTTGGGCGCCGGACTCGTTTGCCGAAGCGCCGATCCCCGTCGGCGACCTGGGGCGGTGGGTGCACCTGGCGGGCAGCTACGACGGCGCGACGTGGCGCCTTCACCGCAACGGAATCCAGATCGCCAGCACGGCCATGCCGGTCGGCCCACCGGACGTACCGGCGCCCTGGTCGATCGGCGCCCGAGGTCCCGCGACCGAACGCTTCTTCCAGGGACACATGTTCGCCGTGTCGCTGTGGAGGGCGGCGCTGGACCCCACCGAGATCCGCCGATGCATGGTGGGCCTCCCCACGGAGCAGCCGAACCTGGTCGCGTTCTGGCCACTGGATCCGACCATTCCCGTCCCGCCGGAACCAGTGCTCCTGCCGCCGCCCTTCGAACCGCCCGGGATCGTGCAAGGGGTCAAGCCGGCTGTCATGAAATTGAACTTTCGCCCGCCCGAACAAGGATTCAAGCCAGCTCTGGTCCCGGTGCCCGCCGAGCCCAGGATTCCCGCCAACGCCATGGTGGCGGATCTGGGGCCGGGTCGCCCTGCGCCGGGGACGTTACGCGGGGCTGAGTGGCGGACGGTGGAGCCACCCCCGACGGTCGTGCCGCAGTACGTCGTCCGTACCCGCTGGCGGCGGCTCGCCGGAGTCAGCGCCGCGACCGCACTCAACGCCGCCCGCGGCGACGGCTGTGCCCAGGGAGCCTTTCCCGCCGTGGCCACCCTCGTGGCCGCCGGCTACAACCTGCCCGAGGCCGTCGCCGCAGCCGGAACCACCACGCCGGGTGAGCTACCCGGCGACCTGGCACGGGTGCTCACCGACCCGAGGGCGCTCGCCGTCTCGCTGAACCGGGCCGGGGTTTCCGGCGGTGAGGCGTTGCCCATCCTCGCGGGCTGCTGCGCCACGACGCCACCGGCCAGTCAGCTGAGCGCCTCCTCGGCCGCCGGATACCTCCCTGGCGACTCATGGATGTGGCCGTGGCGCTCTACGTCGACCTGGACCCAGCCGCCGTGCAGCAACTCCTCGGCCCCCTTGGAGAGAGAATCCCATAGGGAGTCTGGATAGGCTGATCTTGGTTTCGATCCGACATCGGCCCGGGTCTGGGCAGGCCAGCCGCCTGACAGGCCGGGTGCGGAGGACTCGTTTGGGGCCTCGTCTCGCGGACACCCCCAAACGAGCCCCCAATGCCGCACCCAGCCGAGCCCCCAAACGCGGGCTGACAAACGCAGCGCCAGCGGACACGGGCCTTGGCCTTGTTGGCGGACAGCGGTGTCGCGTCGGGATACGCACGCGGTCGCGCGTACGCGTTCTGAAGCTCCCGCGCCGCTTCCGCTCCTCGGCGCGTTGGCCGCACCTGCGGTGCGGGGTCGGCGCGCCATCGGGCATCACGCATGGTGACCGCCGTGGCTCGGGAAAGACGGGATCGATCATCAGCCAGGCACCCTGGTGATCACCACGACGTCGCGCATGGCGGTAACGGCCCATCCGAATTGTCCACAAATTATGCTCATCACGAGTGACGAAACGTGCTCATGCCGGGTGCCGTTCAACAACCGCCCCCGGCCATCGCGGCGGCGGTGAGTGGCGTCCTTGATGTCAGCACCTGTCCGGTCAGATCCGGTCAGATCCGGTCAGGTTCTGTCAGGTCCGGTCAGGTTCTGTCTGGTTCTGTCTGGTTCTGTCTGAACAGCGGGGCCTGCTGACAGCGGCGCTCGCTCGCCTCGCAGGGGCGGCGCGGTCTGGACCGGAATCGCGGATCGCGGTCCTATCACGCAGAATCCCGGTCTGACAGGTCGCGCGGAGCTGGCCGAGTGTGGTGTGGCATCGGCACGCAGGAGGTGCACGAGCGCGGAGGCGGCGGCGTCGGACAGGTGGTGCCCGTCAGCGCGTAGCCGTCGGACGAGGGCCTTGCGGGACAGCGGTGTTCCGTGAGCGGCCAAGACTTGGCGGCGATCCGGCAATGCCTGTCATCCGGTCGCTGCCGGCGGGCTTCGTGCGGTGGTCGCCGGCGCCACCGCCCGCCAGGGCTGAGGACGACGGCTCGCGCTCACCGTCCAGGTTCTCCACCCCATTTGGTGACGATAGGCCCGTCCCCGTTCCGCTCTCGTCCCGGTCCCGGTCCCGGTCCCGGTTCCCACGTCCCCCGTCCCGGCCCCGATCCCACGGTCCCGCTCCCCCACCGTCCCCGTCCCGCTGTCCCCGTCCCGCTGTCCCCGTCCCGCTGTCGCCGCCCGAGTCCAACTCCCGTCCCGTCGCCCCCGTCCCGTCTGCGCCCTCGTCCCGTCCCGGTCCAAGTCCCCGCCGCAGTCCCCGTCCCGCTCTGCCCTCCGCGTCCCGGTCCCCGTCCACCGTCCCCGTTTCTGCCTTCATCCCACGACCGACCTCGCCGTCCCCGTTCGAGTCCCGGTCCGGCCTCCACAATCCGCCCGTCCCGGGTTCGGGCAGCGTCCGCGACCGGTGGGCTGGTGTCGCCGGCCGATGGAAAAGGCCGGGTCAGGTCCTGTGAGGTCGTGTCAGATCCCGTCAGACGGTGGGGCTTGCTGACAGAATCGCTCGCTCACCGCACCGGGAACGGCTCAGCCTGACAGGAATCGCAGGTCGTGGGCCCCGTCCCGCGGTGTGCCGGCCTGACAGGCCGGGCGTGAGATAGTCGGCTGCGGCGGCGGCTTCGACGCGAAGGACGTGCTCGAGCGCGGCAGCGGCGTCTGGGCTGCTGGTGCCCGTCAACGCGTAGCTGTCAGGTGAAGGCCTCGCGGGAAGCGGTGTCCCGTAAGCGGTCACGGCCTGGGCTGCGGCTCGGGCGGCCGGGACCAGAGCGACGACTTCCGGGCCTCGGTCCCGGAGTGGTGGTAGTCCGCCGAGTGCCGCCCGGGGCCGCCGAACATCGTCGGAGACCGCGAACGCAGCCCGGGAGCGCCGAGCGCTTGTCTGTTGGGGCAAGTACCGCGATGGCGGTGGCCCGGACTGCGGCAGCGGCCGCGGGGACCGGCAGAGGTGGTCCGGGGTCCGGCTTGCGAGTATCCGGGACCGAGGCGTGACCGCAACCGCTCGCTCATCAGCGCGATGAAGGGGCCACGCGGACGAACGGAGCCCATGAAGCGGGGGGTGAACGTGAGGACCGGACCGTCGCGGTCGTTCCTGCCGCGTACGGCAACGACGCCCGGTAGGTTGTCGGTTTCCTCGACCCCGTTGCCGGCGTCGCCGCCACTGCGGGTGCTGGTGCGCCAGTGACGTGCTCCTGCGCCTGTCTCTAGAAGCGCTCGCCGTACACGTCAGTCAACTCCAGGTACGCCTCACGAACCGTGATGAGGGCGCTCGGATCGTCAGCGGCGTTCTCGGCAGCGATGGCCGAGAGCTCGAGTGCGGTCTGGATCCGGGACAGTTCCGCCTCGGTCTCCTCCCACAGCGCTGACGCCTTTCCCCGCTGTTCGGCCAGCGCCTGGGCGGCGGGACTGTTCGGCACTGCGTTCGGTCCGGGCTGCTGCTGGCGGACGACCCGAGGGCGAACCTGCTGTCGACGGCTGAGAACGTCGGCGGCCTCCCACAACACCTGTGCGATCAGCCGCCCGCCCTCAGCCGGCTCGATCACTCTTTCGACGGCAGGGAGGGCACGGCCGGCTCGCTCGGCCAGCCTCACCAGGCCACGGAATTCCTCGCGCTCCTCCTGCCTGTACAGCGTCAGGTGGAGCGCCGGGTACGGCGCCTGCTCCGGTGCCACCACCTGGGAAGGCACAGCCTGCGTCATCGCCGTCGCCGAGCCGAGCCCCAACACCAGCACCGCCAGGACGAAGACCGCCAGCGGCGGCATACCGCTGAGGAACAGCGCCAAGGCGCCGATCAAGGTCAGCGTGGCGAGCACGATGACGCCGGCGACATTGGGTGGCTTCTGGGGCACCGGTACGGCGCGCAGGTCGGTGATGCTTCCCCACTCCTGCTTGAGCGGCGCCCGGGACACCTTGAGCGGGGCGAGGGCGACCACCGTCTGCGAGTCGTCTGCGGCGATCCAGAGGTGGAAGGGGGGCTCGGACGGGGGCACCGGTCCTCCTCTCGGCAGGGGTAGGGAAGTCAGGGATGCCCTTGCGGCGGCGGATCATCTGTTAGGCAGCAGATGCTACGCGGTCGCCAGGACGGTGCGAGCTGGCCAACGTCCATGAGGACCAGCAGCCGCGACACCGCGCCTGCGGGCACAGCATGGGTGAGTCCGCGCTGGCGTGTGGGCTGCTCGTTGAGGTCGCACACCCAGTCAAGGGCCCCGATCATGACACATTGGAGCGCGTATGAATGAGGGGTTGGTCGGCGGCAGGATTCGATTCGCACAACTCGAACGGGCAAGCCAACGCCTGCTGTCGGCCCTCTTCGGCAAGATCATTTTGGCCATCCGAAATTACCGAAGCCCCGATCGACCCTCTTGGCTGGTCCCCGGTCGACGCGCGATCATGCGGGAAGCATGATCACGATCCCGCACCCGGCGAAGGAGAAGCGGCATGTCTGGCAGCAGCTTGCGGCACCGTATGGGCAGGACCACCCTCGTCCTCCGCGGGCCTGACCGCAGGCCGCTCGCCGACCAGGTTGTGACGGTTGCCCAGCAACGGCACTCCTTCGCCTTCGGCAACATCGGCTTCGACTTCGTCGGCCTAGTCGGCGGCCCCGAGCCGGAGGCGGCCGCGGATATCGAGGGCTTTGGCGGCACGAACGACGGGGACCTGGATCGGCTGGGCGACTTGTGGCTCAACCTCTTCAACACCGCGACCCTGCCGTTCTACTGGGGCAGCTACGAGCCGCGGCGCGGCGTCGTCGACGCAGCGCGCCTCAGGAAGACGGCGCGGTGGTTGGCCGACCGCGGCGTCACGGTCAAGGGGCATCCGCTCGTCTGGCACACCGTGCAGCCGCCGTGGCTGCTCGACCTCGACCTCGATGAAGTCGAGCGACTGCTGCGGGCCCGGATCCGTGACCTTGTCGGCGGGTTCGCGGGACTCATCGACGTCTGGGACGCGATCAACGAGGCGGTCATCATGCCCGTCTTCGAGAACGGGGACAACGCGATCACCCGGCTCGCCCGGGCCCGGGGCCGCATCTACGTGGTGCGGATGGCATTCGAGGAGGCTCGCGCGGCCAACCCGGCAGCCACCCTGGTGCTCAACGACTTCGACCTCAGCTCGGCGTACGAATGTCTCATCGAGGGGTTGCTCGAAGCTGGCGTCGGCATCGACGCGATCGGGCTGCAGACCCACATGCACCAGGGGTACCGGGGCGAAGAGCACATGCAGCACATGCTCGACCGGTTCGCCCGATATGGTCTGCCGCTGCACCTGACCGAGACCACGCTGGTCTCCGGCCACCTCATGCCACCCCACATCGAGGATCTCAACGATTACCAGATCCCGGACTGGCCGACGACCGCCGAGGGCGAGGCCCGGCAGGCCGAGGAGGTGGTGCGGCACTACCGGTCCCTGGTCGCGCACCCGGCGGTCCAGTCGATCAACTATTGGGGGCTCACCGACAACGGCGCCTGGCTCGGCGCGCCCGCCGGCCTGATCCGCGCCGACGGCAGCCGCAAGCCGGCCTACGACGCGCTCGAAGCACTCGTCAACGGCGAGTGGTGGTTGCCGCCCACCGACATGCGCACCGACGCCAACGGCACGGTCACCGTGGAGGGATTCCTCGGGGACTACACCATTTCCGTCGGCGACCGGACCGAGCGGTTCAACCTCGGCCCCACCCAGACCACGGCAACCCTGGACCTCGACCAAACCGCCGACTACCGACGGTGATCAGCACGACCGGCCCGTCGGCCCACCGTTGAGTAGCCGTGCTCAGGACCCCGTCCCAGCAGCGCCCGCATACTTTCCCAGTCGCTTGCACGAGCCCGGGAAGGCGGACACAGATGACGAAGCAAGGCCGCACGTCGATTCTCATCGCAGCGCTCGTATTGATCCTGGCCACGCCGGTCGCGTCCTGGTGGCTCATCGGCGACCTCAGCAACGCGGCGGCTCGCCAACTCGCCGCCGAGGGCGTCGAGCTGGACTACGTGATCCGGCCGCTGAGCCTGGGTCCCGTGGGCGACCGCATCGTCGGCCTCCTGGCCTGCATCGGCGCGCTCGGCGCGCTCGCCTGGTTGATGTGGGCCACCCCCAGCCGACGGCTGGATTCCCGGTGGTGGTGGGTGCTGTTGCCGCTTGTCGTGGCCGGCGTCCTCGTCGGCTTCGGCTGGCGGGTACTGACCTCCGGGGCACTCAGCGCGAACATCGGAGCCGGCCTGACCGTAATCTTTGGTGGCCCGCTGCTTGCCGCCCTGCTGCTTGCCGCCGCCGTTGCCGCAGTACACATGCGTCTGGTCAGGATGCGGCGCAACAGCAGTCGTTGAGCCGGCCGCGGCGGGTCAGGCAGGGACGGCGCGCTCTGACCGGAATCGCGGGTCGTGGTCTCCGTGGGCCGGGACGGAACCGTCCTCGTCGTACGCGTCGCGGACGACCGCCGACAGGACGCGCCCTGTCAGCCAAGGTCGTAGGGATCCCGAGCAGCCAGTGCCTCAGCGTCCGACAACCCATGGCGGCTGGCGACTCGCCGTCGCATCCGGACCTGGGCGCTCGTTCGTGGCCGAAACTTCGACTCCCGCGAACACCCGCACGCCTCGAAACCCTCGTAGCGCAGCCCCGCCCCAAGAACTGCCGCAACCGCAGCCCACCCGGAGTCGTTCCGCCGCCGGGGCGCCGCGAAGTCATGCCCAGCAAAAACCATCAGCTGCCGACACGACGTACATAGGTGCTTCGCGTCGTTCCACCCGTACTTGTGGCTACGACGACACGGCACGCACACGTAGTGGACCTTGTAGGTGATCTCGCCGTACCGGCACATGTCCGCATGCTAGACCTCGGCGGCGGATGCGGCAGATGTTTTCGCGTCGCTGCGTCATTTCTGGACACGATGGCGGCGTGCTGCTGCTGCAGAAGCGGGCAGACCGCATGCGTAACTTTCCCGGACTGCTCGACGTCTGCGCCCGGCGCGCTCGTCGGGCTGCCGGTCGCGGCGGGCATGGACCTCTTCATCGGAAGTGGCAGGTACAAGCCCCCGGCCGTGACGCTCGATGACCTCACCGCCCCTGAGCCGGCCAGACAACCAGACCACGGGCAGGCGGAGCAACCCGCGAAAGGCGCAAAGGCCACCAGAGTGACCGGTTGCCCTGTCGGGCTTCCTGACAGCGGTTGGCCCCACAGACCGCACAGCGACCCGCGCTGACCGCGTACTGCGAATCGGCAGGCAGTGCGTGCTGCCCCGTATCGTGTCAGCTGCCGAGCGGACCGTACGGGCGAGGGCCGTAGCGGTCGTTCAGGTCCCGGGTTGCTGCGGCGTTGAGCCGCATCCTGTGGACGGTACCGCGGCCCGCAACACCCGCCACTGGGCAGGGTGCAGGTCCTGCGCCTCATCGACCACCCCTCCGGACACCACGCGACCGACGCCTGCCATCAGGAGGGCATCGGGATCGCCCAATATTGCTGACTGACCCCGGAGCGCCGTTGTATGCATCATGTATCCTACGTTGGTGAAGAGATTCAGCCAGGCGGTGCGGGTGTGGTTCGCGGAGCGTCGCCGGTCCCGGCGCCTCACGGTCGCGCTCGTCGCGTTCGTCGTCTTTCTCAGTGTGGTGGTGACGGCTCAGCTCACACCCGGCCGGAGCCCGGTCACCGCCCCGCCAACGGCTGATAGCGCGAACGGCGCGCGGGATGCCGGTGATTTCATGCTGGTACGTCGCGATCCGAACGATCCGATGGCGGTCGGCGACGTGGATGCGCCGGTGGTCCTGGTCCAGTGGACCGACATGCGGTGCCCGTACTGCGCGGTGTTCAACCGGGAGACGCTGCCCGTGCTGCTGCGGGAGTACGTGCAGACGGGCAAGGTTCGTCTCGAGGTTCATGACGTGGCGTATTTCGGAGAACAGTCCACGGATGGCGCCGTCGCCGCGCGCGCCGCCGGCAACCAGGGCAAGTTCTTCGCGTACCTCAGCGCGGTGTACAAGGATGTCCCCGCCGGCGTACACCCTGATCTGCCCCGTGAGCGACTGATCGCCTACGCGCGCAAGGCTGGTGTTACCGACATCGAACGGTTTACCGCGGACCTGACCGACGCCGACCTGCGCGCAGCGGCGCAGGCCAGCCACGCCACGGCCGAACAACTGGGCATCACCAGCGTCCCCTTCTTCGTCGTCGGTGACAGCGCGCTGGCCGGAGCGCAGCCGATCGAGGTGTTCCGCACGTACCTGGACGACGCGATCGCGAAGGCGCGGTAGCCCGTGGAACTGGGACTGCTCGGCGCGTTGCTCGGGGGCGTGTTGACCCTGCTCAGCCCCTGCTCCGTGATGCTGCTACCCGCCTTCTTCTCCTATGCGTTCGCCAGCCCTGCCACGCTGGTCAACCGCACCGGTGTGTTCTACCTGGGGCTGATCACCACCCTCGTGCCCCTGGGAGTGCTCGCCGGCACGCTGGGCGCGTTCGTCAACCAGCACCGTGACATGTTCGTCACCGTCGCGGCCACCGTGGTGATCGTGCTCGGGCTGATCATGCTGGCCAACATCCCGATCCCGGGCCTTTCCCGCAGCGGATTGGAGGGAACCTCCTCAGCATCCGTCTACGCCCTCGGCACGATCTACGGCCTCGCCGGCGTCTGCGCCGGCCCCCTGCTTGGTGCGGTACTGACCGTCGCCGCCGTCGGCGGCAACGCCTTCTACGGCGGCATCGTCTTGCTCGTCTTCGCCGCCGGCATGGCCCTTCCCCTGCTCGTCCTGGCCCTGTTGTGGGGACGGCTGCCGTTCGTACGCCAGCTCGTCCGCCCGCGCGGAATCAGCGTGGGGCGATGGCGAAACACCTGGACCGGGATCACCAGCGGCACGCTCACCGTCTTGATCGGAATCCTGCTCCTGGCCACCGACGGCACCACCTCGCTGGGCGGCCTCCTCGCCGCCTCCGACCAGGCCAGGCTGGAAAACTGGGTGCGGCAAAAAACCGAATCGGTACCCGACTTTCTCGTAGCCGCGATCGTGATTGGCGGTGCCATCGGCGCACGGATCCTCATCCGTATCTGGCGGAAGCGTCACGCGGCTGCTGCGCCGCCACACCGGGTCGAAGCCGGCGAATCGCCCCGCCCATGATAGGGGGACGCCATCCTTGAGGATCCAAGCATCTGCGAGGGGCTGCCGTCGGCGCACACGCGCCAGATGCATACTTGTTGTATGGGTGGCCGGGTCTGGCGGTGACATTTGGTGAATGGGAGCGTCGTTGGCAATCAGCGCGAGTGCAGCCGAACGCGCCTACCAGGCGATCCGCCATGGCATCCTCAACGGCGTTTACCCGACGGGCACGATGCTCGGCGAGGAGGTCCTGGCCGCCGAGATCGGTGTCAGCCGCACTCCGGTACGGACCGCGCTCGCTCGGTTGCAGGACGAGGGTTGGATCGTCATCTACCCCAAGCGTGGCGCGCTCGTTCAGGGGCTCAGCGAGCGGGCGGTGACAGACCTGGCGGATGCCCGCCTGATCCTGGAGTCCACCGCGGCCAGCCGGGCCAGTGCCGAGGTCAGGGAGGTGCTCGCCGAGCGCTTGTGCCGGTTGATCGCGGCACAGCGTGAGGCGTTCCAGGCCGATGACGTGCGGCGTTTCATCGAGTTGACGATCGAGTTCCACCGCATCTTCGTGGAAGCGGCAGGCAACGACGTCCTGCTCGAGCTCAACGATCGGCTGGCCGACCGGCAGCGTTTCCTGCTGTTCAGCTACGGCGACCGGCTCCTCGCCCGGTGCACCGACATCATCGTCGAGCATGAGACGCTCGCCGAGCGGCTGCGTACCGGTGATGGCGCTGGGTTCGCTGATGCTCTGCGCAGACATCTGGTCGACACCTACGGCACCCAGCTCGGCGAGCCTCCAGCGATAAGGGGACGACGCTGACGCTGGTCGGCCTGACCGTGCTGCCGGAGTACGCGCTGCTGCCCCTGTTACCCTACGTGCCCGTGATGGAGATCAACAGCACAGGCGTCGTCGATGAGTTGTACGCCAGCGTCGAGGCCGCCACCGTGGACACTCCGTATCGGATGTGCCGGACGAAGCGGGGATTCGACCTGATCGTGGACGTCAACGTCCCACAGTGGCGGGTGCTGCTGACCCGTCGCCGGATCACCCAGGTGCACACCTACCGCGTCGCGCTGCGCCCCGAGCAGAAGGTTTTCACGATGACGGATGTCGTCCGCACCGTCGAGTACGAGGCGGGCCTGGGCGGGTTGCGGCTGGGGAAGACGGTATCCGTCGGCCGGAGCGTGTCCGTCGTTTCGCACCGGGCCTTGGACGGCTCCGATCAGTACACCTTCTCGTCTGCAGAGGGCCACCGCCTGATCCGGGGTGCGGCCGGGGAGCTGGGCTGGCGGGAGGCTCAGCCCGCCAGCGTGAAGGTTGCCATGGGCTTCGCGATCATCGGCGGGCTCGGCGCCATCGCCGCGGTGATCGCCCTCGCGATCGTTAACTGGCTATGACGTAGGTCAGGGCCCCGAGTTGCCGCGCCGCGACGCGTACCGGTACGGCAGCCGCCGACGCCCGTGCGGCTCGGCGGTCCGGGCCGCGATGGCGCGAGTTCGCCCGGCCGTGGACGGCTTCGCCGCAGTTGGCACAGACGCGTTCAGCGGCCCGGTCGGCTCTTCCCACTTGGCTTGTCATTCGTCTTCGGCGGCACGATCCCGGGTAGCGGTCCGGTCCGCACCGGCCGCGATGGCCTCTTCACTCCCCACAGTTTGTTGTCTGAGGTCAGGGCATCCGCAGCCCGGGGCACGCGTTACCGCCATGGCCGTCTCGGTGCCGTATCCAGAACACGACGTCGAGGACGCGCAGTCGGCTGACCGCCTCCGGCAGGACGCCCTTCGCGTGCAGGGCGTCGAGACGCTGCGCCAGGACGTCGCCATCCTGCCGGAGCTTGCCGTGCAGCCACTTCCAAAAGCCGGTCCCGGTGCCGAGGGCGCAGGACACCACGCGGTCGTAGACCGGGATCAGCTTCGGACGCTTGCGGGCAAGAAGCTTGCCGGCGATAACGCAGTCGATACCGGTCGCCTGGCGCAGCAAATGCCAGGCACGGTCGGCGGGACCGTCCTCGACGATCAGCGGTCGTGCCGCGTCGGTGCCCAGATCGATGCCGGTCGGGATTTTGCCGAGTTCCGCTGCGATGTACCTGCCGCGCCGGCCCTGCAACAGGTCAAGCGCCGTCCGCGGAGTCACCCTCACGCTGAGCAGTTCCACCGCGATCAGGCCCTCGGCGGTGATGGTGTTCGCAACCTCGGGGCGGCAACCGCCGCCGCCGAGTCGTTCGAAATGCCCACCCGTGAATGCCGCATCGCCACTGGCAAGGAAGTAGCGCTGAAGGTCGGGTACTGAGCGAGGATCATCCAGCACGGCCAGGATCTCGGCGAGGTTCAGGGGCTGGGTCATGCTTCTCCTTGGATCAGCTGGGCTGGCTGCCGGAGACGAACGACAGGAACGGGCTTGGCTCGCCGCTCCACGACGCGTACAGCGCTTCTCGGGCGCGGGTGCTGGCGACGAAGAGCAGGCAGCGCTCCCTGAGCAGGTCGCTGTCGTGCTGGACCTGATCGACCTCGCTCGGCGTGACCTCCTTGGCGAAGGGAACGGCCTTGGCCGTGACCCCCACCACCGCGACGCAGCGGAACTCCAGGCCCTTCATCGCGTGCATCGTGGCGAGCCGCACCCCTTCGACGTCCGCACCCGGCTGGTCCCGCACCCGCACGGCCGGGATGCCGGCACCGGCCAACTCGTCGTACACCGTGTTGAGCGTCGTGTTGAACCGCGCGCAGACCGCGACCTCGCTCGGCCCGACGCCCTGCTCCAGCCACTCGCCCACCTGCTTGACGAGCGCCGCGACCTCGGCCTGCGGCGTCGGGTGCCCCTGCGCCTGCGGTCGCTTGCCGTGCAGCAGCGACCGGTAGCCGGTGAGGCTGTCCTCGCCGTCGCCGCCGAGGTCGCCGACTCGCGAGCCGAGGAGCACCCGGGTGGACCAGGAGAGGATCTCCTCGGTGCTGCGGTAGTTGATGCGCAGCCGGCTGCTGCGCCCGGTGACGGAGATGCCGAGGGCGCTGAGCGACACCCGCGAGTCGTAGATGCGCTGGTGCGGGTCGCCGGTGATGAACAGATCGTCCGGGCCGGGCGCCACCGAGGCCCGCAACACCCGCCACTGTGCCGGGTGCAGGTCCTGCGCCTCGTCGACCACGACGTGGTCGTACCCGTGGACGGTGAGGTCGGCGTCGGCGAGCAGCTGCGCCGCTCGGGCGCAGATCTGCAGGTGGGTAGCGGTGGTGGCCGCGGACAGCTCGGCCTGGAACATTTCGACGGCGTCCCAGAGCCGGTCGCGCTGCCGCGTGCCCAGTGCCGACCCCCTGCCGCGCCGGCTGGCCGCGCGATAGGCATCCCGGCTGGGTATGTCTTGGGCGAGGATGACGTGCCGGAACTCCTGGGCCAGGAACTGCTCGGTCCAGGGCAGGGTCAGCTTGCGGCACACCCGTCGCCAGACCTGCCGCTCGTCGGCGTCTCCGATCGGGGTCGGCACTCGGCCGGCGAGGGTGCGTATGGTGCGGTTGGCGAAGGCGTTCACCGTGGTCACCTCCACCCGCGCCAGCTGCTTCTCGTCGTCGAGGAGTAGCGCCAGGTGCTCCCGAAGGGTCGCGGCCAGGGCGTTGGTGTACGTGGTGAGCAGCACCCGAGCATCGGGCGTACGGGAGAGCAGGTGCTTGACCCGGTGCAACGCCGCCACCGTCTTCCCGGTGCCCGGCCCGCCGGTCACCTGTGCCGGCCCCTGGTAGGAGACCCGGTACGCGACCCGCCGCTGCGACGGGTGCAGGAACACCCGCCAGGCGGCGAACGGTTTGTCCAGGATCTCGGCGAGTTCGTCGGGCCGGGCGACCAGGGTGATGCGGTTGGTGGTGTTCGCGATCGCCATCGCCAGGCTCTCGCTCGGCTCGGGCGTAGCGTCGGCCGGCCGACGCTCGGCGACGAGGTCACGGTAGACCTCGTCGGGTGAGAAGCCCTCGGCGAGATACTGCAACACCTCGAACTGGTCCTCCGGCAGCAGCGTGCCGAACGCCTCCAGTTGCGGCTTGTCGATAATCGTGCGGACCGCCCGTAGCACCTGGTCGTCGATGCCGAGGTGCCGCAGCACGGTGTCCGAGTGGCGGGCGAAGAGCAGCGTCGGCGCCTGCGCCGCCGCCTTCTCCAGCGCCGGCGTGAGCTGCTCAATGGCGACTGCGTTGCGGACCTCCAGGGCTCGCGTCGCCGTGTTGACGGTGTAGAGCCGCTTCGCGGCCCAGGTGTACGCGTCGTCGTGCGGCACGACGTTGAGCAGCAGGAAGGTGTCGCTGCCGTCGTCGGGTGCGAGGACCACACCGCGCCAGAAGTCGTTGATCCGGATGGTCCGCATCCGCGGGTCCCGGGCGTTGTGCACCGACTCCAGGTGCAGGCCCTTGTCGGCGTGCAGCTCGGCGACGGTGAGCTGTTGGAACTTCTCCATCGCCTTGCGTACGCCGGCCTTGACCGGCTTTTCCAGGACGTCGTAGCTCTGCCAGAACGTGTTGGCGAAGGCGAGCTGGGGCACGGGGCGACCTTCCGGGGGTGGGGGGATGGCGGAGGCTAGTCCATGGCGAGGGTGTCCCCTGCGAGCGTCTGCGCCTGGTCGTGGAACCAGCGCAGGTGGTCGAGCAGTGCCTCCCGGGCGTCGGCATCGGCGAGGACCGTCAGGGGGAAGCCCGGACGAAGAGCGATCTTCGCGGGGGCGATGTCCACGCCCGGCAACTGGTTCAACCGCTGGCGCAACTCCTCCCGCAGGGTGACGTCGTCGAACGGCGTACGGACGCTCAGGTGCTGGAACACCACCTCGAACTTTCCGCTCGGGTAGATCGCCGCCGGCCAGATGTCCCCGAGTTCGTGCCGCCTGCCGCGCGCCATCAGGAAGCAGGAGGATTCCCCGCCGGTGCCGTACAGCAGGGTGCCGCCCATCGACGTCCACGCGTCGAGCACGACGTGCACGGCGGTGGCGACCGTCGGCCCCTGGAGGGCGGTGAGCTGCTCGGTGAACCGGGCGGCGTAGTCGACGTCCTGGTCCGACCGGGGTCGCGGCAGCCGCTCGGGCACCTCCTCCGGCGTCACCCCGGCTAGCTGCGCCAACTCCTCGGTGCTGAGGCGCTGCGCCTGGTCGGCCCGGCCGTACTCGTCGAATTTCACGCCCTCGGCGCGCAGCAGGTCGCGCGGGTCGTCCTTACGGTCAGGGTCGGACCACTTGAAGCCGGGCGAGACGGTGCCCTCGACCTGCAAGACTCTGTGTGCGTTCGGGGCCGGATGGCTGGCGAGCCGGGCACCCACCGGCACAGGGTGGCTGCCGATGAGGGCGGCAAGGTCCCCGTACGTGGTCCAGGAGCCGGCGGGCAGCTCGGCGAGGGCTTTGGTCATGACGTCCCATGGCACCTCCGACTGGTCCGCTGCCTGTGCAGTGGGCCCCGGCCAGTTGGCGACGATGCGCTCCGCGAGGACGTCGGCCCGGGCGTGGATCTGCGACCGTCCCCAGCGCTCCTGCGCAGCGATCTCCTGATTGAGCACGATCCCACTCTTGGCAAGCTGGAGGCGCTTGACCGGGAAGGAGTTGTTACTCATCTCGGAGTTGTAACCGGTGAGGGTGAGGTTCCCCAGCGTGTGGACCAGGGCTTCGTGCGCCTCGCGGAAGTTCTCCTCCGGCCCGAGGTCGGCGGCAAGCATCTGCTGCCACTCCGCTGTCGGGGTCTGCGGCAAGACGTGCTCGATGGTCAGGGAATCCAGCGCCACCGGCTCCTTGCTGCCGTACGACTCCTCCAACCACTGGAGAATCAGCTTCTGCTGGTGCCTGCGGCCGTTGAAGTAGTAGGGGACCGACCGCACCGCGGACCGCACGCTGGCGTCATTGGAGTAGTACTTGCGCCCGATCGACAGGTAGCTCCGCACAGCCTGGTCCACCGGCAGGTCCTTGTCCATCTCGGTGACGACGGCAAGCAGGATCCGGTTGAGGTTGTTGGTGGGACGGCCGGTCAGGAGGCGCCGCACGAAGAAGCTCTCCACGTACAGCATCGCCGAGGCGACCTGCTCAGAGGTCGCGCTGCCCTGGTCACACCGGTCGAGCAGGTGCAGCAGGAGCGGGTACACCGTGGTCGTGCCCCAGGCGCCGAGCCGCTCCAGCCGCCGACGTACGCCCGGGTCCTGCTCCTCGGCGGGGTGCAGGATGACCCGGAGCAGCGCGCCGAGGCGGCTGAACCGCTTGACCTCCGCCTCGATCGCCTCCTCGGAGCGCAGCTGGTTCAGCCGGGCCTGCTGGGCCGAGTAGACGTCAGTCTGCTTGACCCGCTGGTCGCGGTGCACCAGGTCGAGCCAGAACAGCAGCTCCAGCTGCTCCGAGGTGAGCCGCTTCTGCAGCGGCAGCCACAGCGACTGGTAGACGGTCTGACCCCGGGTGGGCAGCCGCATGAACAGGTAGTTGCGCAGCAGGTCGGCCTGGGTGAGCTTGAGTCCGGTGTTGTTGAGCGACTCGAAGATGCGATGCACGTTGTCGCCGTGCTGGGCGGTGACGGACACCAACGCGAGGCCGGCGATGACGGCGTTCTCGATGCGCTCGATGTCGAGCGGGTCGTCCGGGTCGTCGGCGGCGGCCAGCTGCGCGACGAAGAACCGGTACGCCGCGCCCACCGGGTCGGCGCCCCCGGCCTCCGGGGTCGAGTCGAGGCAGGCCAGGTAGGCGGCCCGGTCGGCCTGGGTGGGCACCAGCTTCAGCCGCTGCGATTCCGGCTTCCACGGGTTGGTCAGGTACTGCTGGTTGAGCCGCTCGCGATGCATCGGGCCCTCGTGCTGGGCACGGTGGTCGCGGATGGCGCAGAGCAGGATGGTCAGGGTGGTGAGGCGCTGCTGCCCGTCCACCACCAGATACTCCGCGACCCCTGTGGGGCCGTTGTTGGGGCTGGGTGCGAGCACGAGGGAACCGATGAAGTGGGTGGCGTTCGCGTCGTCGACCCGGTCCTCGGCCAGCTTCAGGATGTCGTCCCAGAGCCGGGCGAGTTGCGACTTGGTCCACGAGTATGTGCGCTGGTAGAGCGGCACCTGATACTGCTTCGAGCCCTCCAGCAACTCCTGCAGTGTCGTCTCGCGTGCCGCGACCATGCACCGGCTCCTCGTCTACCTCGGATTTAGGCCCTGAGCCGGCACGATAGCCGGTCCATCGGTGGGCGGAGCAATCCACCATAGGCGGGAAAGGCCAGCATGTCCCTGGTGACTTCGTCGGCTTCCCGACAGGCCCATGGCCGAAGCCCATTCACGGTTCGGCAGGCCCGCCGGTGTGGGCCCGGGCGAACGCGGGCCAGCGCCGCTTCGCCCCGTCAGCGAGATGAGGAAGCCGCGGGCACCCCGTCCTTCAACTCGTCGAGGAGTAGCGCTAATCGGGTTGAAAACAGCTCGCTGGGCAGGTGGAGGGCCAGCCGAGGGTCATCGAGGCTAGCGCAGCACCAGACTGGAGTCAATGGCAGATTCCCGCCACTTGATTTACTAGTTTCAATAGATAGCGTTGTCTGCATTGCAACTTGCAGGAAGGGAATGCAGATGACAACACGGAGCTACCGTTACCGGCTAGCCGCAGTGGGGCTACTGGCGACGGCACTCGCCCTCTCCGCTACGGGCCCCGCTGCGGCCGCGCAGCCTGAGGGTGAAATCGTCCAGGCGGGCGGCCCTACCGCGGTAAAGGACAGCTACATTGTCGTTCTGAAGAAAGACATGGTCACCCGCGCGCAAGTCGCCGACAAGGCGCGGGATATGGCGCGCACGCACGGCGGCAAGGCCGGCTTTGTCTATGACGCGGCACTGCGCGGTTTCGAGGTTTCGCTGAGCCAGTCGGCGGCCCGCCGGCTGGCCGCCAACCCGGCGGTCGACTGGGTGCAGCAGAACCATACTGTGTCGGTGCAGGGAGTCCAGCACAACCCCCCATCCTGGGGGCTGGACCGCATCGACCAGCGCAAGCTTCCGCTTGACTCCGTCTACCATTACCCGAACAAGGCCAGCACCGTAAATGTCTACGTCATCGACAGCGGCATCCGGCTACGCCACACCGATTTCGACAATCGCGCCGTAACGGGGTTTGACGCGATCACGCCGGGTGGCGACGCGAATGACTGCGACGGGCACGGCACGCACGTGGCCGGCACCATCGGCGGCACCAACCACGGAGTGGCCAAAGAAGTCACGCTCCATGCGGTTCGCGTGTTTGACTGCGCGGGCAATGGCACGGTGGCTGGCGTCATCGCCGGTGTCGACTGGGTCACCAAGAAGCACGTCAGCCCGGCCGTGGCCAACATGAGCCTCCGCGTTCTCGGCGGCAGCCTCACGCTCGACACCGCAGTGACCAACTCGATCAACTCCGGCGTCACCTACGTGGTCGCTGCGGGCAACGACTACAGGGAAGCCTGCGACGTCTCGCCGGCGCGGGTGAACGAAGTGATCACCGTCGCGGCCACCACCAACAAGGACGCTCGTCCTTCGTTCTCCAACTATGGCAAGTGCGTGGACATCTTCGCGCCCGGCTCGGACATCACCTCCGCCTGGGCCACCAGCGACACCGCTACCAACACGATCAGCGGCACCTCGATGGCCTCGCCGCACGTCGCCGGGGCCGCCGCGATGCTGTTGCACAGCCACCCGTCCTGGACACCCGCCCAGGTCAAGGATCAGCTGATCAAAGATGCCACCCCAGATGTGGTGACCAACGCGGGCCCCGAGTCGCCGAACCGGCTTCTCTACATCCCAGGGCTGCAGATCAAGTTCGAGATTCCCTTTGTGTTCGTCAGGGACTTTTTGGACAAGGACCCACTCTGGCGGTTGAAGGAATACGTGGACCTCGGATTTGGTCCCATCGTGATCTGCCCTCGCTGCTTCGGGCCAGTGCTCGGAGTCCCGAAGGTGGATCTCCCCCTCGACCGGGAACGGATGCTGTACGGCATGGTCATGGCCGGGATGCAGAACCTCGGTCGCGCCCACACCACCGAAAGCCCTGAAGAAGCCCGCCGCTACCAGGAGGCGGCGCAGGCCAGCTTCCGCAAGGCCGTCGAACTGACTGAAAAGCAGTCCTTGCGGTTCAGCCCCGTCGGCTACTACTCGGACGAGAAGGAAGAAGTCGTCCGGGCCGAGAACCAACCACTGGCCAACCTCGCCAGCCACCTGACGGAGGGACTCGCCGTGCTGCAGGAGGCCAACGCAGGCGGATCACCCGAACTCGTCGACAAGGCCATGCAGCTGCTCAACACCGCCTACGCCGACTTCGTCAACGCCGCCGAACTGGGCGGCCTGAACATCGACCGCTAGCGCCACAGCCGAACTCCCGCCCGACGCCCGGTCTATGCGTCGGGCGGGAGTTCGGTGGACTACACCCACGCGGCGCAGGCCCGGACGGCCAGCACCGATCCCGGTGGCGGCGGCTCGACCCGGGCCGACAGGCACTGCTCGCCCTGGCCCACCTGCGCAACGGTGACACCTACACCCGGCTC